>NZ_AQUO01000001.1:2510000-2875289 GCF_000371965.1 Paracoccus sp. N5
GAAAGAAGGGTTCGCTGGCTGGCGCTTATTGCTTTGTGAGCTGAGAAGCCTGGATGTGCGGTGGACGGGTGCAGCTGGTTGCGCCTGCGGCTAGGCCTCTCAGGCTGAGAGTGAGCGGTGGCGGTGAGGTTCTTTCATTTTGTGAATGGCGCGGCGTTGGCCGCGCTTTTCCAGCCAATCGCCCAAAGGGCTGCGGCTGGTTTGTGGGTTCGAAGGGAGAGCATCTCCCTCGCAAGGTCATTGGCTGAAAAACGCAGTTTTGTAAGACAATGAGGATCCTTGCTGGAAAGGTAAGCGTCCGGCCTGACCGCCCTGCCGCGTGGTGAAAGAGGCGGATAGTGTCCACCATTGATAGTGGACACTATGGTGATGGCGTGGCGCGTCGGACGAAGCGACTTTGGACGGATGAGGAGAAGCGTTCGATCTGTTTCCAGACGGCGGCGCCGGGCGTTTCCGTGGCTCAGGTGGCGCGGCGCTACGCGGTGAACGCGAACCTGATCTTCAAGTGGCTGCGCGATCCCCGTTATGCGCCGGACCCCACCTCGGTTGCGCGCCCAGCAGAGGAGGCGCGGTTTCTGCCCGTAGAGATCGTCGCGGAGACCAGGTCTACTCCGGCGGCACCTGCCGCCGAGAACCACATCGAGATCGAGCTGGCGGGCGGTCACCGGATGCGGATCAGCGGCAGCTATGATCCTGAGGCGCTGGCGCGGCTGATCCGGGGACTTTCGGCGTGATCCCGGTTCCGGCCAACACGCGGGTCTGGCTGGCTGCCGGGGTCACCGACATGCGCAAGGGCTTTGCTTCCTTGGCGGCGCAGGCCGAGGCGGTGCTGAAGCAGGATCCTTTCGGCGGGCATCTCTTCGTCTTCCGCGGCCGTCGCGGTGATCTGGTGAAGGTCATCTGGTGGGATGGCCAGGGGGCCTGCATGTTCATGAAGCGGCTGGAGCGGGGCCGGTTCGTCTGGCCCTCGGCCAAGGAGGGGAAGGTGGCGCTGACACCGGCGCAGTTGTCGATGCTCCTGGAAGGGATCGACTGGCGTGCCCCGGAGCGAACGTGGCGGCCCTTGGCAGCGGGATAATCAGGGGGGGCCACAAGAGAATGATTCCCATAAGGAATCCCGTGGGATAAACTCCTTGCATGCTCGATCAGACCCTGACCCTGCCGGAAGATCCCGAGGAGTTGCGCAGCTTCACCGCGCGGCTTCTGGCCGAGGTGAAGGCGCAGGCGATCCTGATCGAGAAGCTGCGGCACCAACTGGCCGGGCACCGGGCACACCGGTTCGGCGCGTCCTCGGAGACGGCAGAACAGCTTCAGTTGGCTCTTGAGGCCAGCGAGATCGCGGCCGCCGCGATGACGGCGCGGATGCGTCTGCCGGACATCGAGGAGAAGGGCAAACCCAAGCGCCGTCCGATCCCGGATCATATCCCCCGGATGGAGGTGGAACTGATGCCCGGCGCCGATGCCTGTGCCGATTGCGGCGGTCGCCTGCGCCGGATCGGCGAGGACGTCACGGAAGAGCTGGAGTATGTTCCTGGGCGCTTCATCGTGAACCGGATTGTCCGCCCCCGGCTGACCTGCGCTTGCTGCGAACGCTTCGTCCAGGCCCCGCTGCCGTCGCGCCCGATCGAGCGCGGTCGCCCCGGGCCGGGTCTGCTGGCCCATGTGCTGGTCAGCAAGTATGCCGACCATCTCCCCCTCTATCGCCAGAGCCAGATCTTCGGCCGCGAAGAGCTCGATCTCGACCGATCGACCCTGGCCGACTGGGTCGGCAAGACCACCACCCTTCTGGAGCCACTGGCCGAGGCCATCGGCGTTGTTGCAGAACTCCGTTTTCTGAGGGATTCACACTGCGAATCCAGTGGGCTAAGGGGCGAGTATGAGCAAGCCTGAGCCGACCCGCTACCGCACGATGAACTGGAAGTCCTACAACGATGCCTTGAAGCGGCGCGGGTCCCTTCTGATCTGGCTGGACAAGGACATGGTTTGGCGCGCACCCAAATCCGGATGCAATGGTCGGCCGCCGGTCTTCTCTGATGCCGCGATCCAGTTCTGCTTGATGGTGAAGGTTCTGTTCGGCCTGCCTCTGCGGCAAACGACAGGGATGGTGGCGAGCATCCTTTCGATGGCCGGGCTCGACTGGCGGGTGCCCGATTTCTCGACCTTGAGCCGCAGGCAGAAGCGCATCACGGTTCAGATCACGAGCCGCCGTGCGCCGGGGCCGCTGAACCTGCTGGTGGACAGCACCGGGATCAAGTTTCTTGGTGATGGGGAATGGCTTGCCCGCAAGCATGGCCCGCATCGCCGACGCCAATATCGTAAGGTTCATCTGGCGATGGACACGGCTACAGGTGACATCCGCGCCGTCGAATTCACCTCAAGCCGTGAAGGCGACAGCCCTGTTCTGCCCGACCTGCTCAACCAGATCCCAGAGGATGAACAGATCGGCACCGTCACCGGCGACGGTGCCTTTGACACCCGACGCTGCCACACCGCGATCCTGGATCGAGGCGGCACCGCTATCATCCCGATCCGGAGGAATGGCCGTCTCTGGAAGGAGGATTGCCCCGCAGCCAGGGCGCGCAACGAGATCCTCCGGGCAACCCAGCGCTTGGGCAGGGCCATATGGAAGCGCTGGTCAGGTTATCACGTCCGAAGCAGGATCGAGGCAAGGATGCGCTGCCTCAAGGCCTTCGGTGAACGCATCTCATCACGAGACCCGGACCGCCAGACCGCCGAAATCCATATCCGCATCGCCCTCATGAACCGCTTCAATGCCCTCGGATCCGCCGAGATCAAACGCGTGGCATGAACTCAACGCGGAAAGGGAAAACTGCGCTCACACACTGACTTCTGCAACAACGCCGTGCTGGAGGGCGTATCCCTTTTACAATTTATCAGAAATACGCCCTCCAGGGTGCAGGAAAGCAGCGGATTTCAAATATATTGGAAATGATGGCGGCCGGTTCTCCGGCCGGGGGCCTCACCACAGGGTCAGTGAACCGTCCGGTTCAAATGAGGAACCTCATCCTCGCTGAGGCCAGCATATCGACGGGTCGGCAGGTTTGGCATCGGGCTTTCAGGCCAGTAATCGCCGTCCTCCTCGAGGAATCCGCCCACCCCCTCCATCGCGTCCAGGTGCTCAGCCTCAACCTCGAGCTCCCGCTGGATGTAGAGCTCATCTTCATCCGGCTCCTCCTCCAGATCGAAATCCCCGGGGGTCAGGGTCATGCGCTCGTCCCATCTTGCCGCGAACCAAGCTGCTATTCGGGATGCCCCGAATTCGGCGATCATACCGGAGAGAAGGCGGGCGCCGTCACCGGAATATGCGACCGGGTAAATCGGGTGGACGCCGGGGCCGACATGGACATCCCACGAGAGACCATCCGGAGAATCTGTAAGGTCGGGCATGGCGAGCTTGGCAATGCTGACAGTGACCTCTTCCTCAGGTGGGAAAGCTGCCAGTGCGACGGGGAGGCCAGCAAAGAGCGGGGTCAGGTATTCAACTGACGGGTCATCGATATTCTTTCTCATTTCGACAGATCCTTTCATGGGGAAGATTTTCGGAGAGGTGGGAGGGGTGGCGGGTTCTCCCGCCGGGGCACTCACCCTCGGCTGGCATATCCGGCGCTCATGCCTCGGCTTCGAAGACATAGAGGAGCTCAATCGCTCGACATGCCGTATGAAGCCGTGCCGTTCGTGTCAGTGGCCTATAGCCTCCCACCACGCCGGCCACCGACTTTGCCGCTCATGCTCCGACGGTGCCGATGAATATGACGACCGGGCGATACTGTCATGAGTGTCACAATTGATACCAGGATACTCGAGCGCCGCCTCCGAGCAGCACCGAAAAAGTTTAAGCGCATCCTCCGCAACTCGATCAATGACGCGGCAAAAGACCTGCGGAAAGATACAAAAGATATCATGCAGCGGGTGATCGATAATCCGACGCCATTCACGACGAAGACCTCAGCGGTCATATCCGACATTCCCCAAGTGGCCTGCCGCTTGACTTCAAGATCGCCTGATTTTGCTCGCTGGGCAAGCGTTTTTCGCCCCGAGCGGTGTCTGTCGTCGCGCAAACGGCCGAAGTCGGGTGGATCAAGCCTCGAACCCGCAGCATTCTGGCCCGGCAGAGCCGCTTTTCCGCGCGGCAGACGGACCTGTCCTGCCGCTTTCGTTCAGCTTGGGCATGGATCGTGGTCATGCGCATGACGGAGGCGTTCGAAGACGGCGGATGGCGGCAAGGACGGCCCGCACCATCGGGCCGGTGACGGCGACCTCGGCCAACTGGAAGGTAATGGCGCGGGCGTGGCGGACGACGCGGGCGCCGATCTTGATCAGCTTGAGTTGCAGGCTGGTCAACGACCAGTCCGCCATGGCCTCGGGCAGTTCGATGCAGCGCAGGAAGGTTGCCAGGTTGTAGGCCAGCGCGTGCAGTTGCAGCCGCACCTCGTTGTGCCGGAACTTCCGGCATGACAGCCGCGTCCAGCGAAAGGCATATTTGCCTTCCTTGATGTGCTGCTCTGCGGTGCCGCGCTGGTTGTAGAACCTCACCACCCAGTCTGGCTCCATCGGCAGGTTGGTGACGATGAAGCCGACTTTGGGGAACAGCTCGCCCGGATGCCATTCGATCTTGGCGATGACGCGGCGCGGCTTGTCCCAGGACGCCGCCTGATACTCGAAGTCCTCGAAGAACCGTTTGACCTTGGTCAGCGAAGGCCGTCCCACGGGCCGTGTCAGCCGATGCGCGATCTTCTCGCGCAAGACGGCGTTGGCGGGCAGACGGATGGCGTAGAAGAACCTGGCTTCTTCCAGCCGCATATAGATCGCGGGGATCGCGTAGGCAGCGTCGGCCCGGAAGAAGCGTCCACCAAGGTCGCGGCCAGCATATCGGGCAATGACGGGATCAAGGACATCCCGCCAGCCATCGGCGCTGTGGACATTGCCGTTACGCGGGGCGCAGCGCTCCAGCATGCCAAACTGGTTGAACAAGAAGATGGGGTGATAGCAGGTGCAGTCGAAATGCCCGTTCCAGGCAGCACCTTCCTGATCGCCGTGGGTGGGGCTGACCGAGCTGTCCATGTCCAGCACGATGTATTTCAACCCGTTGCGGTCATGAAACCGGTCGATCCATTGGCCGTTCAGATCGGCCAGCGCCGCCCGGTTCGCGGCCAGAGCCAGCGTCTCGGTCTCGAACCGTCCCATCTGCGATGCCGAAGCAGCTTGCGCCTCGACGGCCCTGCCGCCAACGACCTGACGCATCACGGGATCGAGGGCCAAGCGGTCGGCATCGTTCACATCCTCGTATCCGGCCAGTCGTCCGAACACCGATTGCCGGAACAATCCGTCAAGCCGATGGAGCGTGTTCTTCCCGGTGCGGCTGTCTCGCAGCGCCTCCGACGCCAGATTGGACAGGCCGAGCACGTCATCAAGCTCGCGCATCACCAGCAGGCCACCGTCTGAACTGATCTGCGCACCACGGAACTCCAGACGCACACGGCGGTCGAAATCAACCCGATCTCCCCGCGCCAAGCCCGCACCCTCCAGGTGATCCATGAAACGCGCCCCTCGCAGCCGTCAACGCCATGATCTATATGCGAAATATCACGATTACGACAGCGAAATCAGCGACTTACTTGGAGAATGTGGGTTTAATGGCTTCAAGGGGGCTCTTGGTCGTGCCTCGATACTGGGGCGGAACTGGACGGTCTGAGCCTGCCCGTTCTTACGCATCCGGGTCAACGTCGTGGAGGATGACTGATTTCGTCATTGCTTATCCCCGCCTGGATAACGAGAATAAGGTATGAACATGCGGTCATCTCCCCATGAGCTCGTCGGCATCGGTCTCTATTCTGTCGGTGATGTGGCTCGGCTCCTCAAAACCCCCGCCCGGACGATCCGGCGCTGGATGGGGGGCTATGACTATGTTCATGAGGGGGAGCGCCGCGAGGTGCCGCCGCTGTGGCAACCAGATATCGGCCAGATCGATGATCAGCTTGAACTGAGCTTTCGAGACCTGATCGAACTACGTTTTGTTCGGGCGTTCGTTGGCATGAGGATGGACCTGCGCGCGGTCCGGAACTGCATGGAGCTGGCGCGTGAATGCGTCCAGTCAGACCGGCCCTTTTCCTCAGGTCGGTTTCGCACGGATGGCAAAACCATCTTCCTGGAGAGCCTTGATCGGTTGGATGAGTCGGCGCTGATCGACCTGCGTAAGAAGCAATACGTCTTCAAGACCGTGGTTGAGCAGACCTTTCGCGACCTGGATGTCGATCAGGATATCGTGCGCCGCTGGAGGCCTTACCGGGGCAAAGACAGTATCGTCGTCGACCCTGAGCGATCCTTCGGTCAGCCCGTGGCGACGCGTTTTGGGGTTCCTTCCGTTGTGCTTGCGCAAGCGGTCGAGGCGGAGGGATCCGTAGCCAGGGTGGCAGCCCTCTATGAGGTGGCGTCCTCCGTGGTGAAAGATGCGGTTCGGTTCCACGAGGAGTTGGCCGCAGCTTGAAGGTGATCGTTGACGAAAACCTTCCTTCCGCAATGGCCAAATCTTTGGCCGCTCTTTTTGTCGCTGAGCGTCAGATCATTCATCTTCGGGAAAGGTTTGGTCCCGGCGTCACGGATGTCGAGTGGATGACCGCTTTGAACCATGAGGGCGGCTGGGTCGTCATTTCGGGCGATAAGCGTATTTCCCGGAACGAGGCAGAACAGGCCGTGTTTCGATCATGACGCTTGATCGCGTTTATTTTCGCCTCCGGACTGCAGAAGGCGCCGCTGCTGAGGAAGATGGAGCGGCTTATGGTCATGTGGCCGAAGATGGAACAGCAGGTCGGGCTTGTAACCGGTGGGGCCATGTTCGAGATTCAGGTTAAGGGCGATCGATTGAAATCAATTTGACGACATTGAGTTTTGCACGGCGAGCGGTTGAATGGGCGACCCTGTCTCCCAATAGATGGTATCTCTGACTTTAGCGACCTGCGGCGCTTCCTCGCCCCCCCTTGGCCGGGACGATCCGATGCCGGATGGCGGCCATCGGAGATCGAGGCCGGCGAGTGCTGTTTGGAGCTGAAACAATTTGTGGAACGCGATGACCGCGGCCCCGGTGGTTAGCAATGCTATGGGCAACGGCTTCCCCTACGCCCAATCGCCGAAGGGGTGTAGTTGCGGCTGCGGGCTTGATTTTACACCATAGTGGTGCAATGCGGCCGACAAGAAGAAGCCGACTTACGATCTGAAATCCATTCAGAATGCCTCCTCGCCTATGTCGGGCAGCCGGGCTGCTGATCCCCGCCGAGGTGAAAAGCATCCGCAAGAGATTGCGGATCTCGCAGCGTGAGGCCGGAACGATCATCGGCGGCGGGCCTAACGCGTTTCAGAAATACGAAACGGGCGACATTCTGGTGAGAAAGGCCATCGACACAGCGCTGCGTCTGCTGGCACGAGCCTCAGCTAGGCTGCAGGAGATTCTGGCAGAAAGCCCAGCTGCTCGTGCGGGGTGATCTAGGGCTTTGCTGAAGCGAATGTGGCAGGCCGGGTTCTTGACGCCCAGAACGAGGCCGGTATTACAGCACACTGCTGGCTCATTGTCCGTCTGCCCCGTATCCGGCATCAAACCATGACTTATTATGCCCGGAAGCCCCATGGCCCGTAAACCCGCCCTCTCCAAAGAATCCCTCACCGCCCTCGGCGCAGAAAAGCTGGCTGAACTTGTCTTCGACGAGGTGCATTTCAATGCAGGTTTCAAACGCCGTGTGAATGCGGCGCTTGCCGGCAAGTCCGGGCCGGAAGCCATAGCGAAGCTGATCGACCGGCGGCTCTCGGGACTTGAGCGGGCGCGCACCTTCATCGACTGGGACAAGGAGCGCGCATTCAGGGATGATCTGCAGGGGCTGTGCGACAGCATCGTCAAGGAGCTTTGCCCCGCCGATGCCGATCTCGGATCATCGCGGCTGATCCGCTTCATAGCAACCCACGATCAGGTCTTCCAGCGTGTCGACGATTCTTCCGGTAAGCTCCAAGACATTTACTGGCAGGCCATAGAGGCCATGGGGTCGGTTTCTGCCCGGCTTTCAAGCGCGAATCTGCCGCAGATCATCATGGCCGCGCTTGGCGAGACGGAACACGGATACCTGAAGCCGATTGCCGAGCGGGTGGTGCCACACCTCTCACCCGAGGTGCTGGCCATCTGGGATGCCGATCTTTCTGAACGGATCGCGGAGCGTGACGCGGCGGAGGCAGGCCAGCGCGCGCGGGAACGCTGGTTCTTTTCCATGACAGGGCAATGGCGAGAGATCCGGCAAATGATCGCGACCGCATCCGGCGATCTGGACCGGCTGATCGCCATTGAGGCGGAAAAACCGGAAAGGGATCGCGACACGCTCGATATCGCGCGCCGGTTGCTGGATGCGGGGCGGCTCACCGAGGCGCTCGACTGGGTGCGGCGCGGTGGCCCTAAAGCGCATCTTCAGCCTTTCGGCGTCGAGGACGAGGACGAAGATCCGCCGGATCGCAGCCCGCTGGTTCGGCAGTCCGAACTCGAGGCGCGGATATTGCGGGCGCTGGACCGCACGCCAGAGGCGCTGGCGCTCCTGTGGGACCGCTTCCGCGATACGCTCGCACCGGTCCTGCTGCGGGCGCATCTGAAGATGCTGCCGGACTTCGAGGACATGGAGGCGGAAGAACGGGCCATGACGCTGGCTCTGGCGCATCCGGACACCATGGCCGCGCTGAACTTCTTCCTCGCATGGCCGCGGCGGGATCTGGCGGCCGGGCTTGTTGTGGCGAGGCATGCGCAATGGGAGGGCCGCGACTGGCACATCCTGCCCGAGGTTGCGGATCAACTGCAGCACGAGCATCCGCTGGCGGCAAGCATCCTTTTCCGGGCGCTTCTTGATGATATCCTGCGGCGGGCGCGCTCCAAGGCCTATGGGCACGGGGCGAAGTATCTGCGCCAGCTTGATTTGCTTGCGGCAGAAGCGGATGCGGATCCCGCGCGGCCTGCGGATTTCGATGTTCATGAGGCGTATCGCGCGAAGCTCCGTGCCGATCATGGGCGAAAATCCGGGTTCTGGGCACAGTTCGGCGAGCCGCTGTCAGTCGCGAAATCAGATTCATTCAAGAGAGGACGACGACCGATTTGGAATCTCGGCGACTGATCATCAGTCAGCGCCGAAGAATTACGTCTGGCGCTGGCGATGTTGCTGGAACGGCGGAGCGCCATCGAACCAGAGATCGGTCATATGAAATCGGGCGGCCGTCTGGCCATATGCCCTCTGAGGGGCATGATCGACTTTCCGTATTCGCCGTGCTCAGGGCTTTTGGGGCCACACCTCCGATTGGTCTGCCAAGGTTATTATCGGCTGGCCCCGTCCATGTCACCTGCACGGGGGATCGTTCGCCCAGCACGGGCTTGTCGTCGCATCTCATCGGACACCTGCTGCCCGATCCGGCGGAGCTGGCAGCCCCGCAAACCGAGCTAGCGGCACTGCGAGGCGGTCACGATCAAGGATGCACCAACGGCAGAGGTGCGCCGAAAGGCGCTGGCCGAAGCATGGGCTGCCGATCCGGCATGCGCGGTGGTGAGCTCCGACCGACGTGCTGATCGGCATGCTGTTGCAGTCACGCCGTTTCGATGGGACGTGACGCCACAGAGGTGCCTTTTTCGTGGCGCAGAATCCACGTTTCAAGTAGAGAACTCCTTGACAATGAACCGCCCGCAGGGTCGGGCGTTTAATGATTCCGGCTACACTTCTAATGAGAGGGGAGGCGAGCATGATGACGACACGGCAAATTCTCGCCCTTCTCAATTCGCATATTGAGGGCGACGAGGATCAGTTCCTTTCGGTGGCGTTGCAGATCGCGGCGCAACAAGCCCGTGAGGGGAAACCCGATGACGCGGAGAAACTGAAGCGTCTTGTGCAGAAGGCCCGCGATCAGCGCCGTCTTGGGGTTCCGGCGGGCGGGCAGACCCCGATACCGATGGCTCGGCCGCGCGCCGAGCTTCAGGGACTTGTAGAAAGCACCTATCCCAAGACCACCTTGGCGAGCATGGTGCTGCCGGATGATGCCAGGAACCGTCTGGCCCGTGTCGTGCGGCAGCAGCAGGAGCGAGCCACGCTTCGGGACTTCGGGCAAAAGCCCGCGACGCATCTGCTTCTTGTCGGGCCGCCGGGCACCGGCAAGACCATGACGGCCTCGGCGCTGGCCGGGGAACTTCGACTGCCCTTGTTTACTGTTCGGCTGGAATCCCTGTTCAGTCGCTACTTTGGCGAGACGGCTGCAAAAATGCGCATCCTGTTCGATCAGATTGCGCAGACTCGGGGCGTTTATCTTCTCGACGAGTTCGACGCCATCGGCGCACGGCGGGGCGATCCGAACGACGTGGGCGAAATCCGCCGGGTGCTGAACTCGGTGCTGGCCTTCATGGAGGAGCCGAACTCCACGGATAGCCTCGTGCTGGCCGCCACCAACCATGTCGAAATTCTCGACGAAGCATTGGCTCGCCGTTTTGACGAAGTGGTCGAATATATGCTGCCCGACGCGGCGGCTGCGCGTGCGATCATTGAAAAGCGGCTTGGCAAGTTCAAGGTGAGTGCGCGGTCATGGCCTGCTTTGGCTGCTGCGCTAGACGGACTGAGCCCCGGGGAATTGGTCCGGGCTGCGGACTCGGTGGTAAAAGACGCCATTATTGACGGTGTGGCAAAGATTTCGGCTGACGCGCTGCGTTCGGCTCTGCATGATCGCCAGACGTTCAAGGGTAAGTTTCGGAAGGGCTCCGATCTGTAGCTTTGCCCGTGGAGCGTGAGTGACTGGCTTATTGAATTGCAGAGCAGGGTCTGATGGCGGAGCAAGGTGATTTCGGTGCGCGCAAGCATGTGCATATATCATTCGACGTTTTTCGGGATGGAATTGCCTACTCCTATCCACGGCGGAAAGTAGACCCCAAGCCGCTCCGGGATGATTATGCGGCGCATTCAAAAGCTCTTCTCGATCAACTGACCGCAGCCCTTGGAGATACTCCCGTTGCCGGGCAGGATGGCCGCTTGCCGGTTGAGGGGCTGAAGGCAGGTGCCATCGTCGAAGTCGGCACCATGCCCCCGCCGCCGGAGGACGGTCGTGCCCAAGCTGTGAAGTTGCCGAAAGGATTGGAATTTCCCACGCAGGACGTGGTTGTCCTGCGGTCAGAGCGGCGTGACGACCGGACGGAAAGCGCGCTCCTCTTTGTGCCGGATGATGCCCGGGCGTTTCTACAAGGCCGCATTCGCTCCTATGGGCAACCCCGGGGAAATCAGCCTCCGGCAGACGTGGAAAAGTTCGAGCGGGTGGAAACCATCCGTGCGGCCGAGGCCCATGCCCTGTTTGTCGGCAAGGTCGATTTTGCTTCCCCTGAACTTTTGTGGTGGGAGCTTTGGGTTCGGCACGACGGCAAGATCGTCGAAGGAGTTGCGGCGGCTGCGCGACTGGCTGCGCTCGACGTTCACGAAGACCGGCTCCTCTTTCCCGATACCACGGTGCTTTTCGTTCACGCCTCGGCCGAGGGAGTTACCGGATTCGTCGGGCGTATCCCGGGGGCCGTGGCGGAGATCAGGAAGGCAACGGGGACGATTGAACCATTCCTCGACCGGGGCGAGAAGGGTTTGGGGTCGCAGGATTGGACCGCAGACCTTGCCAAGCGCATCGTCCCGCCGCCGCAGGACGCCAACGCGGTCTGTGCATTGGATACGGGCGTTGCAGCGCAGCACCCGCTTATCGCGCCCGCTCTGCATGGGGCTTGGGCCTATGATGCGGCATGGGGGGCGGACGATCACCACCCCCATGGCGGGCACGGCACTCCCCTCGCTGGGCTGGCGCTTTATGGCGATCTTGAGCCCCTGATGAACGACGCGCGGCAGCTGCAGCTTGCCCATGCGGTCGAGTCCATGAAGTTGCTGCCGCCAAAGGGCTTTCCGAAGACAGAGCCGCCGAGCTATGGTGTCGTGACCGAAGGCGCGGTTGCGCTGGTGGAGGCAGAGAGGCCGAACGTGCTCCGCGCGTTCTGCCTTGCCAACTCGGCCTGTGATTTTCCGCCGGAAAGGCCGTCCAGCTGGAGCGGCGCATTGGATCAGATCGCTTCGGGCTCGATGCCGGGCGATCAGGCAGAAGGTGTTCCGGCGGCCGAGCGACCTAAACGGCTGATGGTGGTCGCGACCGGCAACATGCCCGGCGGGAAGCTCGACCATGTGCGGCTGTCCCATCCTCTCGAAGACCCGTCACAAAGCTGGAACGCGCTCACCATCGGCGGTTTCACCCGCAAGGAGACGCCGCCCGCGAATCCGCCGGGCCTGAAGCCGGTTGTGCCCGCAAACCACCGCAGCCCGTTCAGCTTGGGATCGCAGACGCTTTCGTCCGACCTCACCCCGATCAAACCCGAGGTGTTGTTCGAGGCAGGCAACATGATCGCCGATCCGTCCGGGGATTGCGGATGGGAGCCGTCGGTTTCCCTTCTCGCTCCGGGCTCCAATGTCCTGCATGAACCGCTTGTGCCGTTCTGTGCCACCAGCGCGGCGGCGGGGATGGCGGGGCACTTCGTGGGCGCGCTGCAAGCCGCATTGCCTGACCTATGGCCCGAGACGCACAGGGCACTGGCTGTTGACTCGGCGCATTGGCCCGAACCGATCCGCAAGCGGCTGATCGGCACCGGGCAGCATTGGAAGACCGGGACCAAAGCAGCGAAGCAAGCGATCCTGCGAGAAGTCGGATATGGGGTGCCCGACCTGCAACGTGCGATAAACTCGGCAAGCAATGACGTGACGCTGATTGCACAGGCCCCGATTCAGCCCTTCGTGATCGGTGAGAGCGGCGGGCCGGTCTTCAACGAGATGCACTTCTATGACCTGCCTTGGCCCAAGGCGGCGCTCGAAAAGATCGAAAATGGAGTCGTCACCATGAAAGTGACGCTTTCCTATTTCGTCGAACCGAACCTGTCTGGCCGCGCGGCGACCCGGCCCGAGACCTATCGGTCCTTTGGTCTTCGGTTCGCTATGAAAAAGCGATCCGACACGAAGGAGCAATTCAAGCGCCGGGTTTCAGGCCAGCAGGAGAAGGACACGCCCGGGCTGCAGCAGGAGGGCGATTTCTGGCTGCTGGGCTCCAACGCGGTTCAAGCCGGGTCGCTGCACTGTGACCTGTGGCGCGGGCGGGCGATTGACCTCGCCTTGCATGACGCCATCGGAGTTTATCCTGTCACCGGCTGGTGGAAGACCCATCCCGGGCAGAGGCGGTTCAACGACAAGGGGCGTTATGCGCTGGTGATTTCTATTACCGCCCCCGGGCACAACGTCGATATGCACTCCGAAATCAGCGCCCTCGTTGCCGCCAAGATCGCCTCGACCGTCACCCCTTAACTTCAAGACCATCTTCGCGGCACCGCCGCGCATCGGCGATTTGCCGGCACCAACAGAGACCTCGACCCGGGCATCGAGATAGTATAATGGTTTTCCGTTGGTCCTGCGATCTTGCGCTCAGCACGGGGACGAGGTTTCCCATTCCCCTTGATCAGATTCTGACGGAGACCGACGCACCTTTTGACCGAGACGGCAAAAAGCTATCCATGGCGATCAGGCTCGATATATCGTGCAAATGCGGCGACGATTGCCGAGTCATCTTTCCCAAACCTTTGCGCCGGCGCGCAGTGGAAATCGACGTGAGCGCGGGTTAACCAGTAACACAGCCTCAGATTGCTGACCCGGGCCGGTCTGAGCGCCAGAATGTCACGGACGACATCAAAGACGCGGCCATTTTCAGTGTCGAACTGGAACACCGGCACCATGGTCTTGCCATTCTGAACCAGAGCGATGACCGCGTTGTCGCGGGCCATGGCCTGGATGGTGCCTTCCGGGGCATCCGTTTCGAGGCGCAAAAGCGCGCAGGCCTGTGACGCATCGATCAGCTCGATGCTGGCCAAGAGGTGATCCTCGACGCCAGGTTTGTCGAATGGCCTTTCCGGTGGCATTCTATTTCTCCCTGGGAACGGCGCGGTTCCGCGTCTCATCGAAGCTAAATCCGGCAGGTAGCGTGACCTCACTGACTGAGAGATAGCCGCCAATACATTCGGGGCAGACATGCCGGCCCTCCGGCAGCCATTTGCGCATGGCCTCTCCCATGAGGACGATCGTCTCGTTGGTCGCGGCCACCACGATCCGCCCGTTGCGCACCACGGCATGGCCGGACACAAGCGCGGGATCCAGGATCCGACCGCAGCCAGCGCAGGGCACCGTGGGCCAGGCACGGCCGGGTTCGACCTGATCCCAATGCGCGTTGACCGGGAGTCTGGCCGCGCGGCGTTCAATTTCCTGCAGCGTGACCGGTCTGAAGTTCCAGACATCAACGCCGATATTGACGCTGTTGCGGGACCCTCGCCAGTTCTGATGCACATGACCGAAAAGCTGCAAACCTTGATGCCGCGCGCCGGGCCAGGTGATCATCGGATAGTGGCAGAGAAACAAGCGCCGCTTGTCTACGACAATATCGGCGGTCTCGCTTACGCTGTCCCAGGGCAGGTCGCAGACCCAGTCTTCATCGTGGTTGCCCCGGATCAGGTGTTTCCGACCCGGCAGGGCATGGAAGATGCCGCGCACCTCACGCCGCCGCGCATCAGTGGATCTTCCTGCGGTGAAGTCTCCGAGAATCCAAAGATCGTCATCTGGCTGGACCCGGGCCCGGCATTCAGCCAGCAGACGGGCGTTCATCGCGGCCACGTCCGGGAACGGGCGGTCGCAGAAGCGAATGATATTGCCGTGCGAATAGTGCGGGTCGGCCGTGAACCAGTGCATATCACATGTCCTGTCCGGAGGAGGCCCGGTCCGCAGCGTCGATCTCGCGCACCCGCGTGATATACTCGGACAGCAGCTGTGCCAGAAGCGCGGGATCGTCCACGTTCATGAAACCCGGAAGGGTAAACCGGATGGCGTCGGCGTTGGACTTCTTCCCGTTCAGGGATTCTGCCAACTCGGCTTCGAGTGCCTCGATGGATCGGCCCAGCCGATACCAGCGGGATGCGGTTCGTGCCCATCCCGCCTCGGCATCGATAGCGATCAGCTGCGAGGTGGTGATGCTCGTTGTGCCGAGGAGCGGGTGGTCGGTCACCTCGCCCCACAGCATGATATGACCACCCGGCGAAATCGCTGCTTTCCAGTCGGACAGAACCGGCGCCTGCGCGAGGTCTGCGTCAGAGGGGCCGACTTCGGCCGCGGCAATGGCGCGCAGCACCTTATCGAACCAGGCGCGGTCGGTGGGCGAGAGTTTCATGGTGATATCTCCGTTTCGATGGCATGAAGGGGGCGGCTGCGGCGATGCCGCAGACGGAAAAGGATTCAGGGGAAAAGGAGGTGTGTGGCGTTTCGGCGCTATCTGTGCCGGGATCCAGCCTGCTCAATGCAGGGATCGCAACTGGTGGTCAGCCACATATCAACGCTGCGGATGCGGGCGGGGCCGCCGCATCCCTCACAGGTATGAGCGGCCTCGACCTGCGCCTTGGCGATGCGGTTCAGGATGCGCTCATTGCTGCCGGTTACGCGAAAGCGCAGCCCGCCGAACTTCTGCTTCACCTGCAGCACCCGAAATGCCTCGAGGGGCATCTCGTCGAGAATGGCGGCTATAGCGGCGCTGAGACGTTCGATCAGCGGATACCAGCCCGGACCACATTGAAAACCTTCTGAGAGAAAGCTCGTTGTGCCGTGCGAGTAGATTGAGCCATAGACCTGCGGCCAGTTTTGCATGATCCGCATCGCCGCGCATTTGCTTTCGGGAGTCTGGAGGAACACGGGGATCTTTGCTGCGGTAACGGGGGCGACATGCGGATCAGCCATCGGTGACCACCATCTCTCCGGTGGGGCCGAAAGGAAGGGCCGGCATCACGACCCGTTGAGAATATTCGGCAAGTTCCTCTGCTCCCATGGCAAATCGCTCTGCCAGCCGTTCGGCCATCTCGATGATCAGGCCGCGATTTGGGCTCAGAATCATATGTGCCTGGCGCTCTGCGGCGGAGAGCATTTGCCGGATCCGGGCCTGCAGGGCCTCGGGCAGTGAGAAGAAGTTCTTCGGGTCTGGCGCCGGTGCAAGCCAGAGCGGGCCGGATGTCCCGAGCCCGAGCGACAACTCCTCAAGCATCAGCCCCATCATGGCCTTGCCCAGGTCGCTGTCGGACGGACCGCCGGCCCCGGCACTGACATCGCCAAAAATCAGACGCTCCGCTTCACGGCCGGCCAGATCCTTGACGCGGAAAGCATGCAGTTCAGGCGCACACGGCTGGAACGGATACAGATCCATACGGAATTCCCCGTGGTCCGCAAAAAGCCGTAGCCCGATCGGTGTTCCCAGTTGCAGCGCGACCGCCACAACAAAATGCCCAACCTCATGCACGGCGACCCGGCTGCGCAGCGGCGCATGAAACCCATTCTGGTCTCCTAGCAAGGCCGTTCTGAGGTCGCCCTCGTGAAGCGGTCGTCCGGCCGACCGGGCCGCGGTGCGGGCCATCCGTAGCGCGGCCGCGCAGTCTGCTCCGGTCTTGCCCGGCACCAGAGAGGTGAGCCTGGTCAGATCGATATCCGGAAGATCGCCACCCAGATGCTGACGGAGTATGGTGGCGAGTTCCGATGTGGTTGGAAGCCCGATCCGGATGTGCTGATCAAAGCGACCGGATCGGATGACCGCCGGGTCTACCTGCTCGGGATGGTTGCAGGCCGCCAGAACGACCACGCCCTCACGACCGGCGACCCCATCCAACTGCTCCAGCAGGGCCGCGGTCACCTTTTCAGAGTAGGATGAGCCGTGATCGTCGCGATAGGTGCGTGTCCTGAAAGCATCGATCTCATCGATGAACAGGATGCATGGGGCTGCCTCAGTCGCCTCGAGGAATGTGCTATTCATCGCCTTCAGCATGGTGCCCAGATGCCCGTCTTTGTAACGCTGCCAGATGGCGTAGCTGCCCGAGACGAAGGAGATACCGGCCTCGTTGGCCATGGCTCGTGCCAGCAGAGTCTTGCCGGTGCCGGGCTCTCCGGACAGCAAGAGGCCCCTACAGATCTCAGTCCATGATAGAGTGCCCTTTGACCAGGCCTGAAGGTCTTGAACGATTTGCGCCGCCAGGCCTGTTGCAGCGCCTAGTCCCACGATAGAGGAAAGCGGCGGCACGTCCGATAGCTGTTTTGACGGCCCGACCTTAGGGGAAGTGAGCCGGATGAGCGTCCGGATCGCGCCGTTTGCGGTTGAGGCGCGCATGGCCGCAACGATCTGTGCGCCGGACAACTGACGCAGCAGCTCTTCAGCCGGCAGGCGCTTTTCGATGGCTGCCATCGCGGACGGGCTGGAGCCGACCCGCGGGTAGCACCATGCGATCATCCAGCAGATCCGTTCTTTGCCGGGCGACGCATCGGAGATGACCAGCGGATCCAGCGCCTGGATCATGTCTGAAAGCTGGTCCGGATTCCCTAAGAGGATCAACGGTAGATCGTCAGCGGCCAGTTGCGAGGCTTCAATCCTGTCCGGGGTGCGGTGGATCCGAATTTGCTCGTGATGATCACTGGCCGGGTCTGCCAGGATCCAGTCGGGGCAAAGCGCACGTATGAACACCGTTTCTATCTCATGCGGCACAAGACGCAGCCCCACGATAGAAATCGCCCCACGCTGCAGCATCCGTCCCAGACGGGTCTCGGTGCCGATTGCGTCGGCCAATGTCAGGGCTGCATAGAGCAGCGACGGGTTCGGGCGCTTTTGGCCGCGGAGGATCCCAAAGCCCGGAGGGATCGGCCCGTTCCTGAAAAGCTGTCTGGCCTCATTACGGACTGCATCCGCGCGCTCCGTCTGCCTGGCCAGAGACGATAGAGCTCCCGTCTCATAGCCCGCTTTGGCGGGCGCTGACCCGAGCTGCGTGGCGGCGCGCAGCATCAGGTGCGACGGGTGGAGGGGCGGTGTTGGTGGCGGCGAAGATGTATGATGGCGCATGAGGGTTCCCGGTCGAGCGTATCCGTTCCGGGCAGAAATTCTGCCCGGGTATTTTGATTCTGTGAAAAAGGAAATGAATTGCTCCGATGCGAAATGGAGCGTCAGTGTTCGTAGGTTTGGGGGCGTTTGCCTTGGCTTCAGGCGGGGATTGTTATGTCTTGATCGCGTGGCTTCATTTGCATCCTGTTGCTGCTATGCGCCCAAGTCGGCGCAGTGAGTTTTGCCAGAATTCGGTTGATTCAAATTGGAACGTATTGGCAAATTGATCTGGTCGTCAACAGGATTTTGACTGGCGAACGAAACTTAACCACATGAAATAACAACATAATTTTATAATTCGCAAACCAGAGGCCTGAAGGCGGTGCATGCTGAATTTTTTCGCACATGGGCGGGCGGTATAATTATCTCAAGGGATTTTTGTTAAATGAACGGCTCAATTATTTTTCACATAAGAGCATATGGCGCTATTGGTCGGTTTCTCGATGTTTATTATTTTGACGCTTGAGTTTTTCGCATACGCAAGGTCCTATTTGAGCCTGTTTTTATTATTGAATCCGGCGCCGGTCGTAAAATGGCTTTCAGTAGGAAAACGCGAAAATAGAAAATGCATATCTGTTTCGCATTGGTAGCCGGGCGCGGAGCGTCCCCCTTGCGCCCGTTGGCTCAATCGAATTCCGGTAACGGGTTTCGCATTTTCGCATACGGGTTCGACCTTGCTCTGTCGAAGGACCTGATGCGGTGCCGCATGATGAGGGACGGCCAAGGGGGGGGCTGGTAGTGCCGGATGCCTCGATTAGCGAGGTAGGCGGGCATCGGTGTTGAGGGCTGCGGGAGAAGCCCGATTCACATAACGCGAAAGCGTAACACCGGCGGCGTTACGCGTAACCGGATGATTATTAATGGGAAATCGGAAATGTAACGCTGTTACGCCTGTAACGGCGGGGGAATGTGTTTACGTATGCGTGCGTATGTGTGTGCGTATACGTCTATATATATTTATTTATTTCTTGTAACATACAAACAAACACCCTTTTCTCTAAGAAGAATCAGGCACTTAGGGGCGTTACACGTCCTGTAACGTCGGCGTAACGGCGTTACATCTTTGATATTTCACGCATTTTTGGATTTGACGCGCCGAATGGCTCTCGGGGCAGGCTGCAACGCTCCCCCTCGGGCAGGCGTGTCTAGGATCGCCAAAGCGAAGTTGCTTTCGAGTTTTCACAAACTTGAGGTTATCCACATTCCTGGATGGCGCCGCGCTTGTCTGATTCGCATCATCTCGCTATGATCTTGGAAGTAGGCCAGAAATCGGAAATACTTTATGACGGACGAGCAGAAGAAGAAGCTGGAACAACAGCTCTGGGCTATCGCCAACACGCTGCGCGGCAAGATGGGCGCGGACGAGTTCCGGGATTACATCCTGGGCTTCATCTTCTACAAATACCTGTCCGAGCGGATGCACCTTTACGCGAACCGGATCCTGTCTGAGGGGCTGGAGCCGGGCGAGACCGCGCCGGACTACGCCACCGTCAAGGCGGACAGCATCAACGGTATGGACATCATCGCCGCTGTGCGGGAGGCCTCGGTAGAGGCCCTCGGCTATTTTCTGAAGCCGGGCGAGCTCTTCAGCGACATCGCCCGACGGGGCGCGCAGGGCGAGTTTATCCTGGGCGAGCTGACCGCGATCCTCGCCAATATCGAACGTTCCACCATGGGCTCCGCCTCCGAAGATGACTTCGGTAACCTGTTCGAGGACATGGACTTGACCTCGACCAAGCTCGGCCGGACCGAGGAGGCCAAGAACGACCTGATCGCCAAGGTGCTCGTCCATCTGGACGGCATCGACTTCCGGCTGGACGATGCGGGTGCGGACATCCTGGGAGATGCCTATGAATATCTGATCGGTCAGTTCGCCAGCGGCGCCGGCAAGAAGGCGGGAGAGTTCTACACTCCGCAGGAGGTTTCCACCATCCTTGCCCGGATCGTCACCACCGGCAAGGAACGGCTGAAATCCGTTTATGACCCCACCTGCGGTTCCGGCTCCCTGCTCTTGCGCGTTGCCAAGGAGGTGCGGGAGGTAGCGGACTTCTACGGCCAGGAGATGAACCGCACCACCTACAACCTGGCGCGGATGAACATGATTCTGCACGGGGTCCACTACAGCCGCTTCGATATCCAGCAGGAGGACACACTCGAACATCCAGCCCACGAGGGTCAGCTGTTCGAGGCGATCGTGGCGAACCCGCCGTTCTCGGCGAAATGGTCGGCACGGCCGATTTTCCTGCAGGATGACCGGTTCGCGCCCTATGGGCGGCTGGCCCCGGCGTCAAAGGCGGATTTTGCATTTGTTCAGCACATGCTGGCGCATCTGGACGACAACGGCACCATGGCGGTGGTGCTGCCGCATGGGGCGCTGTTCCGGGGCGGGGCCGAGGGCGCGATCCGCGAATTTATCATCCGTGAGAAGAACTGGCTGGATGCGGTGATCGGGTTGCCCGCGAATATTTTCTACGGCACCACGATCCCGACCTGCATTATGGTGTTCAAAAAATGCCGCGAGACGGACGAGGTGCTGTTTGTCGATGCATCCTCCTGCTTCGAGAAGGCCAAGAACCAGAATTACCTGCGCACACAGGACATCGACCGGATCGTCGAGGCATATCGCAGCCGGGCCGAGGTCGAACGCTTTGCGCATAATGCGCCGCGCGCCGAGATCGCGGGGAAGGACTGGAACCTGAACATCCCGCGGTATGTGGAGACCTTCCAGGCAGAGGCGCCGATCGACCTGGCCGCGGTGACGGCGGATCTGAAGGCGGTCGATGCGGAGATGGAGGGCGTCGACGCGAAGCTACGTGCCTTCTGCGCCGAGCTGGGGCTGGAGGCGCCGGTATGAGCGGGGCCATGGTGCCGCAGTTGCGGTTTCCGGGGTTCGCGGAGGGATGGCCCATAGAACCGCTGGGACCGCGCACCACCAAAGTGGGAAGTGGGGTCACGCCGAAAGGCGGGGCCGCCTCGTATCTATCGGAAGGGATACCGCTGATCCGTAGCCAGAATGTCCGAGATGGCAGGCTTGAACTGGATGACGTGGCATATATCGCCGAGGCAACCCATGCGCGAATGTCGGGCACTCATGTTATGCCCGACGACATTCTTCTGAACATCACCGGCGCATCTATTGGGCGCAGCTGCATCGTTCCCGATCACGTCGGCCCAGCCAACGTCAACCAGCACGTTTGCATAATTCGTCTCGACGCCAAAGACAGTCCGGCCTTCATCCAGCAGTATCTTGCTTCCCCAAGAGGGCAGAAGCAGATTGATGATCTGCAGGGTGGGAGCGGCCGCGAAGGTCTGAACTTTGAGAACATTCGAAGCTTCAGAATTCCGTTTCCTCTTCTCGCCGAACAGCAAAAGATCGCCGATTTCCTCGGCACGGTGGACGCCAAACTTGACGCCCTGCGGCGGAAGAAATCAGGGCTTGAGGCGTTCAAATCCGGCCTGATGCAGCGCCTGTTTTCCCAGGAGCTTCGCTTTACCCGCGATAATGGGACGGAGTTTCCGGAGTGGAATCAGGTGTCATTTGCTGAAATTGCAGAGCGTTCTTCTGATAAGCTCGACCCGCGTAACGTCCATGAAGGAATGCCGGTCATTGACCTGGAAAACATCGAATCCGGAACAGGCCGGATCATTCACGCTGGCCAGTCGGATGAAAGCGCCAGCCTGAAATCGGTCTTCCGGACAGGGGAGGTGCTGTTCGGAAAATTGCGTCCCTACTTGCGTAAATTTGCGCAACCCGATTTCGAAGGCTGCTGTTCCTCCGAAATCTGGGTCTTGCGTGGAAAGCGCGTGAGTAATGATTTCCTGTTCCATCTGATCCAGAGTAGCAGGTTCATGGAACTGGCAACAATCTCGTCCGGATCGAAGATGCCCCGGGCGGATTGGTCGATCATTTCCAGTGCGGAATTTGATGTTCCCCACCCCGACGAGCAACGCAAGATCGCCGATGCCCTCTCGGCTATGGACGCCAAGATCGCCGCCGTTGCCAACCAGATCACCCATATGGAGACCTTCAAGAAGGGCCTACTGCAACAGATGTTCGTGTGAGCGCCATGGATTACATCAAGGAAAATTTCGATATTTCCGACCATCAGCGCCGGGTTTCGCTCTGGGCGCTCGACAACTTCGGGCGCGCCGCCCGGTATGATGAGGTGGATGGGGTCAAGATCGACAATCCCATCGAAATCGCCTCGAAGTTTCAGGCAAGCCCCGAACAGGCCTGCGATCTCTGGGCTCGAATGATCCGTCACGCCTACTCCCGGCATTCGGTCTTCAATGGCGATGTCATGGTGATGAAAGAGGCCGGCAAGGTATATCAGAAAGATTTCGACCGTTTCGAACCGGCGGCGGGCGAGGTGATTGCCGGTGAGATCATCGAACTATGGCCCCGGTTCACTGGTCACCCCGTTGTCCTGTGCCTTTTTGAAGGGATGAACCCCAAGGACGGCCTGTTGGTCCTTGATGAGGATCCGGAAGCCGCCGCTCTCCTGCGGCAGATCAGTGACGATTCAATCCGTCGGATTCTTCTCGCCATTCGTGAAGGCCGGGATCGGTCATATGACTTCTGGCGTCGGGCTCTGTGCGATGCAGAGCCGCTCACCGAGGAACGGATCGCCGCTATCCGGAAGGAATTCGATCATTCTGGCTCAGCTCGCGACCTGATTGCGATGATCAGATCCTGTCTGGAAGGCAGAAGGCGCATAAGCCCGATCGGCGCGGCCTACGTCCGCCAGAAGCTAGAAGCCATCAAGGCGGCATGATGATCCCCGCCGCTTCGTCACAACGCAGTTGTCAAGGATTCCATGACAACTGCCAATCCTCGGACGGGCAACCTGTAACGATCCCTTACAAGTTCGCCCCTTTGCCAGAATGAGTGTTTGATCCCATGGCTGTCGAGACCGAAGCCCAGCTTGAATCCGCCCTCGTCGCCCGCCTTCAGGGCAAGGGCTGGGAACTGGTCTCTCTGCCCTCCGAGGCGGCGCTCTGGGCCAACCTGCGCACCCAGCTCGGCGCCCAGAACGGCACCGCCTTCTCGGATGAGGAATTCGCCCGCATCCGCAACCACCTGGAAAAGGGCTCGGTCTTCGAGAAGGCCGAGACGCTGCGCGGCCGGTTCCGGCTGGACCGGGACGACGGCACCAGCTTCTATGTCCAGTTCCTGAACTCGGAACATTGGTGCCGCAACCGCTACCAGGTCGCGACCCAGATCGGCATCGAGGGGCGGCGCAAGAACCGCTATGACGTGACGCTGCTGGTGAACGGGCTGCCGCTTTGCCAGATCGAGTTGAAGCGGCGCGGGGTCGAGTTGAAGACCGCCTTCGACCAGATCAACCGCTATCAGAAGGACAGCTACGCCGCGGCGGGCGGGCTGTTCATGTTTACCCAGATCTTCGTCATCTCGAACGGGGTAAACACCCGCTATTACGCCAACAACCGGCATCAGAGCTTCAAGCAGACCTTCACCTGGTCCGACATCGACAACAAGGCGATCAACCGCCTGGAGCCCTTCGCGGACATCTTCCTGGAAAAGTGCCATCTGTCGAAGATGATCGCCAAATACGTGGTGCTGCATCAGAGCGACCAGACGCTGATGGTGCTGCGCCCCTATCAGTATTTCGCGGCGGAAAAGATCCTGGAACGGGTGCAGTTGCGGCAAGGCAACGGCTATGTCTGGCACACCACCGGATCGGGCAAGACGCTGACCAGCTTCAAGGCGGCGCAGAACCTTGTCGAATTGCCCAAGGTCGACAAGGTGGTCTTCGTGGTTGACCGGGCCGATCTGGACTACCAGACCACCAAGGAATTCAACCATTTTGAGCCCGGCTCGGTCGATGGCACGGACAATACCCGGCAGCTGGTGAAGCAGCTGACCGATCCGAGCAAACGGCTGGTCATCACCACCATTCAGAAGCTCAATACGGCCATCTCGCGCGACCGCTGGGCGCTGGAGCTTGAGAACATCGGGGCCGGGCGGGTGGTGTTCATTTTCGATGAATGCCACCGCAGCCAGTTCGGCGAGGCGCATCGCAAGATTGTCGATTTCTTCCCTAAGGCGCAACTTTTCGGCTTCACCGGCACGCCGATCTTCGCAGATAACGCGATCGACGGGCGCACTACCAAAAGCCTGTTCGACGAACAGCTGCATTCCTACGTCATCACCGACGCCATCCGGGACGAGAATGTGCTGCGCTTTTCGGTCGAATACCTCGGGCCGTCCGATCAGGACGCACCGACCACTGGCGACGCCAAGGCGGACAAGCGGAACAGGGCCGCGCTGGCCCAGTTGCATGCCAGCCGGGATTATCTGGAACACCCGGACCGGATCGCCGCCGTGGTGGACTGGATCATTGACAACCACGATCGCAAGACCCGAGGACGCCAGTTCGGCGCCATTATGGCGGTGGGCTCGGTCGATGGGCTGATCGAATATTATGAGGCTTTCGAGCGGGCACGGCAGGCCGGGCGGCACGATCTGAAGATCGCCACCATCTTCACTTATGCGGCCAACGAGGCGGATCCGGATGCGGACGGGCTGCTGCCCGATACCAATTTCCCGGACGGCGCGCCCACCACGGCGCAGTTGCCCCGGCGGGACGCGCTGGCCCGTTTCGTCGCGCATTACAACGCCGCCTACGGCACGAATGAATCCGTGATGGATGGCAAGGGCTTCTATACCTATTACCGGGCCCTGGCGAAGCGGGTGAAATCGCGCGATCAGAAGCCATTCGACCCGGCGCAAGGCATCGACATCCTGCTGGTGGTGAACATGTTCCTGACCGGCTTTGATGCCAAGACGGTCAACACCCTCTATGCGGACAAGAACCTGCGCTATCATGGGCTGATCCAGGCCTTTTCCCGCACCAACAGAATCCTCAACGCCGAGAAATCCCAGGGCAACATCGTCTGCTTTCGTGACCTGAAAGAATCCACCGACGAGGCCATCGCGCTTTTCGCGGACAAGAACGCCCGTGAGACCATCCTGATCGGCACCTATGAGGAGCAGCTGGCAAAGGCCCGCGATGCGGTGACGGATCTGGTGGCAATCACGCCGACGCCGGATGCGGTTGATGCCTTGCCCCATGAGGAGGCACAGGCCGAGTTCGTCAAGGCCTTCCGCAAGCTGCTGCGATTGCGCAACGTGCTGGCCAGCTATTCCGAATTCGACCCGGCACATCTGCCGCTGGCCGAGCAGGAATACGAAGAGTTCAAGAGCAAATATCTGGATTTGGCGCAGCGTGGCCAGGGCGGTGGTGGCGAGGAGGAAACCCCGGATCCGCTCGCCGGCATCGATTTCGAACTGGAACTGCTGCGTCGTGACGACATCAACGTGGCCTATATCCTGGCGCTGCTGCTGGCGCTGAACGGCGCGGTGCAGGAGGGCGGCGCGGGCAGCCGCAAGGCGAAAGCACAGCGCAAGCGGATCTTCGATCTGTTGATGTCCGAGGTGCAACTTCGTGGCAAGCGTGAGCTGATTGAGGCCTTCATCGACCAGAAGATGCCGATGCTGGGTCCGAATGATGATGTGCGGGTCGCGTTCCGGGCCTTCTGGGAGGAGGAGCGCGCCAAGGCCTATGCCGGGCTCATTGAGCGGGAGAACCTAGAGCCGGAGGCCTTCGATGCCCTGCACCGGGACATCCTGTTCAGCGGCAAACGGCCCCTGGCGGACGAGGTGGTGGCAGCTATGCGGGTGAAGCCGAATATTCTGAAGCGCAAGGCCGCAATCGAACGCGTGCTGCAGGGAATCGAGGAACTGATCAGCACCTTCGATGAGGGGGTGGGCGATATGGGGGATGAGACGGATGAACGCTGATGCGGAAAAAATCCCATCTCCTCTGATCGGGATCTTGGGTGACATTTTCAGTGAGTTCTATACCCACGCCGAAATCAACCGGGTTTTCACCTACGCGGACGCACCAGGAGATCCCCCTGACGGCAACAAAATCCAGAAGACCGTTGATTGGCTGCGGAGGGTGAACAAGCAATCTGGTGCGCCGTTGCTGGTTTTGGGGTTCCTTCTGGAGGGGATCCTTGAAAAAGAGCCTTTCGATACTGCAGATGCTGCACCTTGGGACCAGGACGAGCCCGAATGGTCGGTCAAGCTGCGAAAAGATCAGGAGCGCATCCATTCCATGCTCGGGAAGGTCGGGCTGCTCTATTCGATCGGAGGTCACATCGGGGTTTCGTCAGGGACGGCAACGGCCACCTTGAGGGAGATGATCGACGCTGGTGGTCTGGGGGCGATCCAGATCGAAATGGACCGTGCGCTAAAACAGGTTGAAAGTGATCCAAATGCCGCAGCGCATTATGCCGGAAATATCCTTGAAGCCACGCTGAAGGCCTACCTGATTAAAAAGTGCATACCGTTCAATGATCAGGCTGACACCCTGAACCGTCTTTGGGAATTGGTGCGGGACAGCATCGGGATCAATCCCAAGGACTTGGAATCGAAAGATCTCAAGAAGATCGCTTCGGGTTTGAACAGCATTGTTGATGGAACGATGTATCTCCGCAACAAGAAGAGCGGTGCCCATGGTCGAACCGAAGAGCAGTTTGAAGCCAATGCGCTGCGGCCGCGGCACGCCAGGCTGGTCATTCATTCGGCCCACACGCTGGCCGCTTATGTTCTCGAGTGCCTCGCCGAAAAATGAGTAGTTTTCGAAGGTATGCCCCGCCAGTCAGATTGTCGCGTTACGACGCGCGGGGTCTGCCATGATAGAATTCCGCCGCCTGCCGGACGACCACCCCGATCTGGTTCTGTCGCCGATGCTCCGCGCGGCCTCCCTGACCCTCGGTTACGCCCTAGAACATGGCGGTATAGGTCTGACCGCCACCAAGGCCTTCAAGCGGGATTTCGTGCATTGGGCGGTGGAACACTTCCAATGGCCCGGCAAAACCGCCGAGGAGATGTTCCGATACAATAAGGTCTTGAACGAGGCCGATTTTCCGCCTCTCGAGCTTCTGCATTTCATGCTGATCCGGTTGCGCCTCGGACGACATTACAAGGGCACTTTCCGCGCGACGAACGACGGTCGGATGTATGCGGGACAGCCTGGCGCGCTCTTCGACAAGCTGGTGCCGTTCTTCCTGTTGGCGATGGACCACGCCTCCTATTCCCGGACCGGTGAGGAGGCCCTCGGCAACTGGGACACCTGGCTCAACGTCATCAACGTGGAAGTCGAGAACGGGCTGAGCGAGCGAGAACTCTACGGGGTCTTTTACGGTGAGGGGCCGAACTGGGACAACGACGGCTGGCAGCAGATCGGCGCGTTCAGTTCCTGCGTCCTGAAGCCGCTGGAATGGGCCGGATTCATCACGTCGCAGGAGCCCCGCGAGCCGGACGGGCGGCCGGCCTATATGATTTTCAAGACACCGCTCTGGCGATCTGCCCTGGAACTTGAGACGGACCGGTATGTAAGGCCCATGGTCCGGCATTGATTCTGCGCCGGCATCTGACTGCGCTCCGAGTCCGTCGGCATGAGGTTCCCAAAGCTCTGGTGGCGGGCTGACCATGCTGGGTCCGGATGATGATGTGCGTGTGGCCTTCCGTCCATTCTGGGAGAAGGAGCGCACCAAGGCCTATACTGGGCTGATCGAGCGCGAGGGTCTTGATCCCGCGGCGTTCGAGGCCCGGCAACGTGACATCCTGTTCAGCGGCAAGTGCCCGCTGGCCGACCCGGTGGTGGCGGCGATGCGCGTGAAACCAGGCATCCTGAAGCGAAAGCCGCGGTCGAGCGCATGCTGCAGGGGATCGAGGACCTGGTCAGCACCTTTGATGAGGGGGTGGGTGATATCGGTGACAACGCGGCCTGAAGCCACTGGAAGTTGCATCGGTTTCTGAACAGATCTGGCCATACCATTTCCAGAATTGGAATGCGAAGCGAATTATCCGGATTTTAGCGAGGCTGGAATATGCCTCGGAGAGGCTCTTTGGATTACTGAACCTGGTTTCGTGATTAAGATCGTCGTCCTATAATATTACCTAGAGAGAATTCTCCGCAATTCAGTGAGGTTATCCACATTGCTGGATATTTGGGGACGCCTATTCATTTGGCGTGCAAAACAGCCATTAGTAGAATGGTGGCATGAAAAATGATGCCGCCATATACGTCACGAACCATCCGGTAACACACGCCGCAATTGCGCGGCACCTCGGCATTTGCGCTCCCATGGTGCGTCCGGCGATGGATAATCTCGGGTGCAGGCTGCTGCCTGGTGGTCGCTATGACCTTACCGACCTGTGGCGGCGCGTTTGGGGTATCGATCGCGTGCCGCGGGCGTGGCTCGAGGCGATGGAGAGGCCGCTCTTGTCCATCGAGGCTGTGGCCGAAATGGTGGGCGTCCACCCTGCCACCATCCGGCGCGCGGGCAATACCCGTTCCCTGAAATGGCGCCTACCGGATCATTGTGATCTGGGCGATCGGACGCGGCGTTACCTTCCTCTTCATATCGAGGCCTGGCTTCGTGGCGAAGCACCTGAGGAATGGCTGAAGCGCCAATATCGGCCTGTCGGGCCGCTCGGCCTACGCCTCAAAGGGGCAAGTAATCCCCAACATGGGGGCGCCATGCAGAATTAGCGCACAGTCCCAAAACCAGCGAACTTTATGACAAACACCCACGGAATTTCGGTTCTGGGAAATCCATAGGTGTTTTTCATATCCCAGAAAATATCCCACAAATATGGAAATAACGAACATGCAGAATGATTCCAATAACCCTTCGTCTATCCCGAATAGCGCGGACGCTTACACGATGTGCGATGTCCAGATCTGGCTCATGGACGCGCCGTATTACGCTCCTTCGACCGCTTGGAACTATATCGCCCAGATTAATCGTGTCGCGAAGGTGTTCGATGTTGATGGTCCGTTCGACGTCCCGGCGGATATCACGCTGTTCGCCGACGATGCCTCCCTGGTGTCGCACCAGCTGAGCAGCTTCAAGAATCGTGGTGCGTGGCAGCGCTGGACTAGGTGCATGACCGCCGTCTTGCGCCGCTTCGATGCCGACGCCGGCCTTGGGAACCCTAGTATCGCGATGGAGGGAGACGACTGATATGAAGTTCACCTTCCCCATCAAGGCTGCGCCGCAGCAGTCTTCGACCGCCAGTGTGCCGCTCACGATGCAGGATGTGCAGGTCTGGATCCAGACGACGCGGCCTTACGCCTATGCTACGATCATGGACTATCGGGCGCAGCTGGCCCGTATCCCCGCAGTCATGTCCGTCAACAGCTTGCGTGATGTGCCGGCCGATATCCAGCTCTTTGACCACAGATCCAAGCACTGCAACTATCGGTCGGAGCATTTCGTCACTTATGACGCTTGGCTCCGGTGGACCCGCAAGATTGCCGGAATGTTGAGGAAGTTCTCCGGGGAGGCCGACGAACGGAGGGAGCGGCGTGATCGCCAGGACGAGTGGGCCAGCTTGCTGAATCATGCGGGTGTTCATGTCGGAAGCGGAACTGCCCGCTCACCGACCGCTCTTATCCCGTTGCGGCTGCTGGCGGAGGAAGCGCGTAAGGCGGGCGTCGCGCCTTGCGATCTGACCAACACCTGGCTTTCTACGTTAGGCGATCAGCTTTCTCCGCACAGAAGGAAATCGCTCCATAAGGCGATTAAAAACCTTCGGATCTTCTCCGAAGTGTCCCCTGAGATCGCGGAAATGCTTCCGCCGATTGCTTTGAGCGATCCCGCCCGGCGCCGAACCCGCGAGATGGAGTTGCCTGCTAGCATCGCTGCCTTGGCCGAACAACTCGTGGAAGAAAGCGGCGGCGGCATGTTCGATCGCATTGAGGGTGTTTGGAACGACCGTTTGGCGCCGACGACCCTGGATGTGCGAAGAGCGGCACTGCGCAAATACCTGGCGACCGGGGTAGCTCTCGGCGTTATTGATCCCCACTGCGTTAGCCTTGCTCCTGCATTTTCGATGGAAGTGTTCGACCAGATCATGCGGACCTGGACGCGCGAGACGAATGACACGGTCCGCATCACGGCGCGCAGCATGCGCCAATACGTCGGCGTCCTTATGATCCTCGCCAACCGTCTGGGTTTGCCGGTCGACTTCATGGCTGAGAGCAAGAAAACCAATGCGCGCCTGAAGGCGGGTAAGGAAGAGCAGAATTCCATGCCTCGATCCACGCAGGAGTTTTGCGCCAGCCTTTTGCGGAACCGGAAGAAAGAAATGACCTTCCGGTCCATGCATGTTCGCTTCCGCGAGATGGCCGAGGCCCTGATCGCCGGGGAAAAAGATACCAGCGCATATAAGGATGAACATATTATCCAGTTCGGTGTGCTGGCGGCGTATTCCGCTATTGCGCTGTGGGCGATCCCCTTGCGCATCACGACTATGCTGGGCCTGCGGCATCTCGGACCGCGGCCCAATCTCCTCCTGCCTTGCCGTGCGAACCAGAAGGCACGCCTCCAGATCCCGAAGGACGAGGTCAAAAACAAGGTTGACTTGCATGGCAACATTGCTGCGGGTCCGACCAAGGGTTTGGAAATCCTGGAATGGTATGTCGACCGGATCCGCCCAATGATCCCATGGGCGGCTCGCTCGGATCACCTGTTCCCTGGCTATGAAGGTGAACAGATGAGCGACAAGGCCGTGCGGATCTGGATCCAGACGCATACCCGTGATCTCGGTATCCCGATGGTCCCGCACAACTTTCGCCATGGTCTTGCCTCTCTCTGGCTGAAAGCCCGGCCTGGTGACTACAGCGGGGCGGCGCGGCTGCTGGGCAACACCGAGGCGACGGTTCGCCTGCATTATGCCTGGATCGACCACGATGCGGAACTGCTCAACATTCAGGCCGAAATCGCCAGGCAGGCCGGGTTCCATAATGCGCGCTAATATTCCCAAGACCAGCGCGGGCCTCGCGCGCGTTTGCAACATGGTCACGGCGCCGCACTGGTGCTCTGCCGTGCGGCCGGAGGACGTCCGGCCGATGATCGTCGATGGTCGCCTCCGCACACAGGATCTGCTGGATGTGGACGCCTTCCTGCGTGTCTACAGCGAGCCACATCCCCAAGGGTCGGGGTTTGAGCTGTCCAAGCTCTTGGCGAAATGGAATATCCACAAGGTGAAGAGGCTCCGCAGCGGCATGTGGACGCTCTTCGAAGGCTCCCCGATGCTGCGGGAACTGGATGGCTTGATTTCGGAACGGGTTCAGCCGGCCGCCACGAAATACACCAGCTACAAAGCGAGGGCGAGACGGTATTCGGTCCATCCGAAAGAGCTTCCCGATCGGTGGAGGGCTGCATTGGACCGGATGGAAGACGGCATGCCGGGGTTGGCCATGATCGACGGGAAGCGACAGCCCGCACCCTCAGCATCGATGCTGACAACGATGCGCACCAAGGTCTGCGAACTGGTCCAGGCTGCCAGATGGGCCGGTCTTGCCGACGAACTGACCATCGATGCCGCGATCGCCTACGAGCAGTCACTTCTCCAGCGCGAGCGACCGCTCTCCCTGGTCACCCTGAAATCGGCTATTCGTCAGGTCCGGGATTTTGCACGGTATCTCGGTGCGCCCGACGATGTGCTGGCGCACTTGGCGGATCGGGTGCGCTATCATGAACGTCGGGCAAATGGTTATACCCCCCTCAAGGAAGCCAGGGTGCTGGCCCTGCCGTCGTATAAGGAGATCTTCGGTATGGCCTTCGATCTCCTGGGGGATTCCGACAGAACGAAGAATGCGAAGCGGGCGCAGTTCAAACGCAACGCGGCGGTCGCGATCACGCTATTTTGTCCCCTGCCGCTCCGTGTCGCCGACACCGTGATGAGGTTCGGGGAGCATATCACATGGGACGGGCTGGGTTATCGCTTCAACCTCATCCTCTCGAAGAACAAGCGCCCATACACTGCGCCGATCTCACCCATATTCGGTTTCTTCATCGACCAGATGATTCTCCAGGGGGCGGGCGCGGAGCACCTGCAGGATCTGCGAGAGACGTGCTTTCGTGGCCGACGCCACCTGTTCGTAACCTATGAGGGCCGGGTGCCTCATGATCGATATGTCAGCCATCTCTGGCAACAGGTTCTCGGCACGGGGAGTCACGCATCCCGGACAAAGCTCCATGACCAGTTCGGGCAGCTCGGAAGCCGCGGCGTCGATCTGGCACTGCGGGCCTGCGGTCAGCGCAACGAGAAGACCGCTGAATCCTATCGGACGCGCGCGTTCCAGATGCTGGCCGTCGACAAGGCGCATGCGGACATGATGGGCGAGATTACGGATGCAGAGTGGAAGGAGTTCTTCGCCTGAAGATGCGGTCCAATAGACACGGCGAGCCATCGTCGGCAACCGGCTATGGCGACGGCGTGCCAGATGTCCCGGTGTCCCCAAAGTGTCCCCAAATGCTATTCCGTAATCTAATCGAACGGGACGGAAGGCTTAGGTCGCTGTTTTTACTTGATTAAAAATGGTGCCCGGAGGCGGATTCGAACCACCGACACGCGGATTTTCAATCCGCTGCTCTACCAACTGAGCTATCCGGGCGCCGGAGCCATCTTGCTTCGGACTGGCGCGTAGTTAGGCCAGGCTCGCGGCGCTGTCCAGAGCGAAAAGCGAAATTTTCACTCTTCCTCGTCGCTTTGCGGAAGCGGCGGTCCGGGGATGCGGTAATCGCCGCGAAACCAGCGCGCCAGATCGACATCCGCGCAACGCCGCGAGCAGAAAGGCCGGTAACGCTCGGAAACAGGCTTGCCGCAGATCGGGCATTTCATGCCGGCGACTCCGTCCCGGCCAGGCGCGCCAGCGGCAGGCGGTCGCGCTTGCGGCTGATCTCGTAAAGCCCCATCGCCGTCCAGCCGATCAGCACCGTCTCGGCCGATTCGGCGCGGAAGGCGGCGCGCAGCACCTGATCCAGCGTGCCGCGATCGCGCTTGGGGCAGGGGGCGAAGTCCACGACGATCTGGCCGCCCAGGCCCCGCAGCCGCAATTGCCGCGGCAGGTCGCGGGCCAGCGCGATATTCGCCTTGAGCCCGGCCGCGGGCGAGTGGTCGCTGCCGGTGTTGACGTCGATGGCGACCAGGGCCCGCAGCGCCTCGATTTCGGCCCAAGCACCGCCGCCCAGGTCGAGGCGGGGTCGCAGCAGTTGCCGCACGGCATCGGCCGCGCCCGTCGCTTCGAACGCATCCTCGCCCTCGGCGATGCTGTCGGGGGCGGGATCGGCCCAGTCCTGCCAGGCCTGTTCGGCCGGCTCGGGGGCGTCCAGCAACAGCTCGGGCGCGCCGTCGCGATCGGCGGTGACGGCGCGGGCCAAGGCCAGCAATTCCTGAAGCTCGGCGGCGATCTCGTCCTCGGGGGTTTCGGCGGCGATGCTGCGGAAGACCAGGCCCGGCGGCTCGTCGAGCCCAGCCAGCGCGGCCTCGCCAAGCTGGACCAGCGCCTCGCGCAGGGCGCCGTCGCGGATCCGGCGCGACACGTTCACGCCGGGCGCGCCGGGGGTGACGATCAGCGTGCGGCCGCGGAAATTCAGCCGGGACGAGACCGGGATGGCCTTGCCCTCTTCGGCGCTGCCGCTGACCTGGACGACCAGCGACTGCCCCTCGCGCAGGCCGCCGCGGTCGCGCAGATAGCCGCGCGCGCCTGCGGGCAGGCGCAGGAAGACGCCGCCCTGGCCCTTGACCAGCCGGTCGACGCGGGCCCGGCAGATCGCGCCGGGCACCAGCGGCGTGGCGCCGGAGGGGTCGAGGATCAGATCCTCGAGCTGGCCGTCGAGCATCAGCGCGGCGGCGTCGCGACCAAAGATCTGGCCAAGGACGATCTGGCGACCCTTCATTCCGTTCGTTCCCGAATTCCGATTGCGGCGAGCAGTGTGGCGGTTTCGGCCAGCGGCAGGCCGACCACCGCGCTGTAGGAGCCCTGCATCCAGACCACGAAGGCCGAGGCCCGGCCCTGGATCGCATAGCCGCCGGCCTTGCCTTGCCATTCGCCCGAGGCGAGATAGGCGTCGATCTGGTCCGCGGTCAGCGGGCGGAAGCGCACGGTGGTCTCGACCAGCCGTTCGCGCAACCGGCCGGCGCAGGCCAGCGCGACCGAGGTCAGCACGCGGTGGCGCCGGCCCGACAGGAGCTCAAGGAAGCGGCGCGCCTCGGCGGCATCGGCGGGCTTGCCGAGAATGCGGCGCCCGGCGACGACGGCCGTGTCGGCGCAAAGCAGCGCGGCCTGCGGGCTTGTGGCTGCGCCGGCCATTGCCTTTTCGCGGGCCATGCGCCGGACATAGTCGCGCGGCGCCTCGCCTCGCCTTGGGGTTTCGTCGATCTCGGCCGGAAGGACGCGGTCCGGGACGATGCCGATCTGGCGCAGCAGCTCGAGCCGGCGCGGGCTGGCCGAACCAAGGACCAGTTCAGGCAAGCGCGGGGACGCGCCGGGGGCGGGGGGCAGGTCCGGGGCCGTCATGCCGGCCACGGTATCACTTGAAGCGGTAATTGATCCGCCCCTTGGTCAGGTCATAGGTGTTCATCTCCACCTGCACCTTGTCGCCGGCAAGGACGCGGATGCGGTTCTTGCGCATCTTTCCTGCCATATGTGCGATGATCTCATGGCCGTTCTCTAGCTCGACCCGGAATGTCGCATTCGGCAGGAGTTCCTTCACGACGCCGGGAAATTCGAGCATTTCTTCCTTGGCCATGTCTTCTCCTGTAGGGGTGACCCGCGCCTTGGCGGGCGCAAGCTACATGCGTCCAGACGGGGCGCTTTTCAAGGGGAATCTGGCCTCTGGAGGCCGTTGCGGGGTTTTGGGAGCGGCAAAATCCGCCAAAACGTCGCAAAAGCCCCCGCCGGACCGGATACGGCCCGCCGCTTAGCCGGCAAAGCGGACCGGCGTCGCGTCAGGGTCGGGGTCGGCGCCGCGGAACGGGTCGGCCTCGTGATAGTCCTGCAAGGGCGGCTCCTGCGGATCGGGCGGGAGGGGCGTCGTGGAGGCCGAGCCTGTGGCCAGGGAGCCGGCCGGCCATGCGGGAGGAGCGGTTCGCGAGGCCGTCTCCTGCGACAGATCGCGCAGGCGGATGGCGTGAAAGCCTTCGGCCTCGCCCAGCCGGCCGCGCGCCAGCAACTGGCCCCGGGTGGTTTCGATGCGCGCGTCGTCGAGCACGTTGGACGGCAGGGGGATCAAGGCCCCGGGGGTCAGGTTGCGCAAGAGTTGCAGGCTGACCTTGCGCCGGCACAGGATGCCGACCAGGGCGACCGGGGCCTGCTGCACGACCTCGGCCAGCGCGGCCCCTGGCGCCTGGATCGGCGCGACCGGGGTGCCGGGCAGGATGGCGGCGAGCCGGGCCGCTTCGGGCGGCGGGATGCGCATGTCGCGTTCCAGCGGCAGCGCGATCACCAGCGTGCCGTCGCGCTGTCCACCCGGACCGATGCGAAAGCGCAGGGTCAGCCGCACCATGTCGCCATCCTCGAGCATCAGCGAAAGCGGGCGGGGATCGTCCATATAGGTGGCATAGCGGAAGGCGGCGAAATTCGGCGCGTCCTGGCCCTGGCATTCGCGCCCCAACTCGCCGAGCAGCGCATTGACGAAATCGGCCGAGATCGAGGCATCGGTGCGCGTCGGCTTGCGTGCCGGGGCGGGGCGCGCGGTGACGCGACCGATCGCCTGCATCTCGATCAGCGAGGCCAGCAGATCGGGGCAGATCGCGGCCACGCCGATGGCATCGCGCCGCCCCTCGATCACGGCGAGCAGGGCGCGTTCCGGCAGGATTTCCGGCAGTTCCGACAGGGTCATGCGCGCCAGTTCGACCTTTTCGACGAAGACCGGCAACTGCGCCTGGCGTTCCGCCGCCCGGCCAAGCGCGGTCGCGGCGGCCCGCTCCAGGCGAAACTCGGCCGGCGCGACGATGGCCGATTGCGCGCGGGCGCTGCCGCGCGCCGCGATCCATCGGTGAAGCACCGGGGCGCCCGCCGCACGCGCTGGCCCGCTGCCTGCTGCCGGTCCGGTGCTGTCGGGGCCGCCCGCCTGTTCCGTTGCTGCGCTGTTCATAACCCACGCGAATCCATAACGACTTTCGCGCAACATGCCATGCACAGGTTGCCAAATGGTTTAACGCACCGCATTTTCATCACTTTCCGCCCGGCGCACGGGGCGCGGCGGCAGCGAAATGCGGAAGCAGGCGCCGCCCTGGCCGGGCAGGTAAGTGATCGAGCCGCCCAGGAACGCCATGATTTCCTTGCAGATCGCCAGGCCCAGCCCGGCGCCGCCGGCCCGGGCGGGATCGTTCAGCCTCGCGAATTTCTCGAAGATCAGCGCCTGGTTGCCGGCGCTGATGCCGGGGCCGTTGTCGGCGATGTCGATCTCGGTGCCGCCGTCCTGGCTGCGGCGGCAGTCGATGCGGATCTGCGGCGCCTCGGCGCTGCAATATTTGCGCGCATTCGTGATCACATTGATCAGGACCTGCAGCAGCCGGTCCTGGTCCGTGATCACAGGAAGGTGCTCGGCGGCGATATTGCGGCGGATGGCGAAATCGCGTCCGGAAGCCGCGGCGCCGGCCGAGGCGAGCGCGCGCTCGATCAGGTCGTGCAGGTTGAAGACGCCGGGCTTCAGCCGGGCCTTGCCGGCCTCGAGCACGGAAAGATCCAGCAGGTCGTCCAAGAGCCGGGTCATGCGGCCGGCCTCGTCATGGATGATGCCGGCAAAGCGGGCGCGGTCGGGGCCGGGCAGGTCCGGCTCCATCAGGAATTCGGAAAAGGCCCGGATCGAGGTCATCGGCGTGCGCAGCTCATGGCTGATCTGGCCAAGGAAAGCGTCCTTCTGCGCGGAAAGCGCGGTCAGTTTCTCGTTGCTTTCCCGTAGCATGGCAGCGGTTCTTGCCAGTTCGGCCGAGGTGTTCTCCAGCCGCCGGTTGTCCTCGCGCGCGCGGCTGGCCTCGCCCGCCACCTCCATCAGGTCCGAGACGGTGACCCCGCCGCGTCCGCCGACGCGGGTCATCAGCGCCGCTGCGGTGGCGGCGCCGACGGTGCCGGCCAGCAGCCGCTCGAAATCCGCGAGGAAGCGCGGCGTCAGGTCGGGCAGGTAGCCGCCCTTGCCTTGGCTTTCGGCGGCGCGGCGAAAGGTTTCCAGCGCGTGGTCGTTGCCCCAAAGCCGCCCGGCCAGCGTCAGCAGCGCCTCGGGCTGCACGGCGGGGGCGCCGTCGCCAGGTGCGGCGTCCGGCGCGACGGCATGGACGAAGGACAGCGATTGCAGCCGCTCGGCCGGTTCGGGGAAATCCATCAGCGAGATCAGCACCAGAAGCAGCAGGTTCACCGCCAGCGCCAGCAGCACGGCGCCGGCGAAGGGGTCGATGGCGGCCGGCATCGCCGGCTGCGCCAGAAGCCCCAGCGAGGGCAGGAACACCAAGAGGGTCCAGACCAGCGTCCCGCCCACGACGCCGGCAATGGCGCCGCGCCGCGTGGCACCGCGCCACAGAAGCCCCGCGACCAGCGCCGGCAGCACCTGCGCCATGCCGGAGAAGGCCACCGTGCCCATCGCGGCCAGGGCCGAGGTGCCGCCCGACATGCGGTGGTAAAGCCAGCCCGCGCCGATGATCGCCAGGATCGCCAGCCGGCGGGCGTTGAGCATCAGCGTGCCCAGATCCTCGGGCGCGCGCGCCGGTCCGGCCAGCGCGGCTTGGCGCAGCCGCAGCCACAGCGGCACCAGCCAATGGTTCGCCATCATCGTCGACAGCGCGATGGCGCTGACCACGACCATGGACATGGCCGAGGAGAACCCGCCCAGAAAGACCAGCGTCGCCAGGGCCTCGCGGCCCTGCGACAGCGGCAGGTCCAGCACGTAGAGATCGGGATTGGCGCCCTTTGGCAGGATGTCGGCGCCGACCACGGCGATGGGCAGGACCAGGAAGGACATCAGCGCCAGATAGGCCGGAAAGGCCCAGCCGGCCTGGCGCAGCCGGTCCTCGTCGCTGGCCTCGACCACCAGGACGTGGAACATGCGCGGCAGCACCATCACCGCCGCGCCCGACAGCAGGATCAGCGTGAACCAGCGCTCGGGGTTGATGGGCCAGCCCTCGCCGCCGGCCGAGACGGACATGCGGTCGATCCGCGCCAGCACGTCGGCGGGGCCGTCGGCGATGCCCCAGATCACGAAGACCCCGACCGCGACAAAGGCGGCGAGCTTGACCACCGCCTCGACGGCGATGGCGATGACCACGCCGTGGTGGCGCTCGTCTACCGCAAGGTTGCGGGTGCCGAACAGGATGGCGAAGGCCGCGAGTCCCAGCGCCACCCAGACCGAGACATTGCGCGGCAGCGCGTGCTCGGGCGTGGCAAAGGCCGACAGCGCCATCGAGACCGATTGCAGCTGCAGCGCGATATAGGGCGTCGCCGCCATCACCCCGATCAGCGTGACCAGCGCGGCAAGCCCCGCCGACTTGCCGAAGCGGCTGGAGATCAGGTCGGCGATCGAGGTCACGCGATGCATCCGCGCCACCCGCACCAACCGGCGCAAGCCCCACCAGGCGCCGGAAAACACGATGCCGGGGCCCAGATAGATGGTCAGGAATTCAAGGCCCGAGCGGCTGGCGTAGCCCACCGCGCCGTAAAACGTCCAGGCCGAGCAATAGACCGAGAGCGACAGCGTATAGATCACCGGCCGATCCATCCAGCGCCAGCGCCCGGCGGCGGCGGCGCGGTCGGCGGCATGGGCCAGCAGGAACATCAGCGCCACATAGGCCACCGAGGCGGCGACCAGGGTTTCAGGCGTCATCCTCGTCCTCCGCCGAGGGCCGTCCCAGCGCGCGATGCAGCGCGGCCGTGGCCAGGATGGCCAGCGCCCAGGCGACCGCCAGCCAGACCGCGCCGCGGGCATAGCTGAAATGTTGCGGCAGCCAGATCGGCGGGATCAGCACCAGTGCCGCAAGCAGCACCGGGACCAGCCGGGTCGCCTCGGCCAGCCGGCGGCGGCGATAGGCAGCGCGGCCCAGGAACAGGCGGGGCGGGCGCAGCCTCATGCCCGCTCCAACAGCTCGCGCACCACGGCGCGCAGGTCGGCATTGGCAAAGGGCTTGGGCAGCACGCGGTCGGCGCCGGGCGGCAGGTTGGCGGTGCCGCGCGCCGACAAGAGCAGCACCGGCAGCGCCGCGAGGGCGGGGTCGGCGCGCAGGTCGGCCAGGATCTCGGCGCCGGAGCGGCCGGGCAGCATCAGGTCCAGGATCAGCATGCGCGGCGCCAGCGCGCGGATGCGCTCCAGCGCGCCGGTGCCCTCGGGCCATTGCTCGCAGCCCCAGCCGTCGCGGGTCAGGATGAAGCGCACCGCCTCGGCGATGCTGGGCTCGTCCTCGATCAGCAGCACGTCGACGCTCATGGGCGATTCTCCGGAACGGGGCTCATGCCGGGCCCAGGATCGAGGGTTCGTGCCGCGCCGGGCAGACCGTGCGCGGGCAGATCCGGCAGGCGGGTCCGACGCCAAGCGCCGGGCGCGCGTCATGGGGCCCGGCGGGGCGGATCAGCATTTGCGCCCGGCTCAGCACCGGGCCGTCGAAGCCCATGGGCAGCAGCCGCTCGGCCACCGCCCAGGCGGCGAAGCGGCGCCCGCCGGCGGTCTCGATCAGCCGCGCGACCGGCAGCTGCGGCTGGGCCAGGGCCTCGAACAACGGCCAGAGCGCGCAGCCTTCGCCGGGACGGGGCAGCTCGAAGCCGGGCGCGGCATGGCGAAAGGGCGTGGCGCCCGAGCCGTCGCAGACGATCAGCCCGGCCTGCGCCCAGGGGCCGGGGCGCAGCATGCCCAGCCGGCGCAGCACCAGCTCCAGCGGACGGCCCAGCCGCGCCGCGATCAGCGCCGGGTCGCCGCCGGTTTCGCCGGCCTCGTCCACCGCCGCCGCCAGCGCCGCGTCGGGCAGGGCGGCACGGTCGCGGGCCTGCGCCGCCAGCAGGTCGCGCGCCATCACCTGTGCCGCGTCCGAGGCCAGTTCGGGCGCATCGGCCGGGTCGGGCTGGCCGGCGGCGATCCAGGCCTCGACCTCTTCCTGCGGCGACATCGGCACGGCCTCGTCCTCGAAACTGTCGAGATAGGCCACCAGCGATTGCGCGGTGCGCGACAGGCGCTGGCTGTCGCTGTCCAGGTTGGCGTGGAAGCGGTCGCGCCATTCGCTTTCGATTTCCGGCGTCTCGGCCAGGATGGTCGCGGTCGAGCGCAGCGCCGTCACCGCCGATTGCACCTCGTGCAGCGTGGTCAGCAGATAGGGGTCGCGGGTCATGCGATCCGACAGCGCGACCAGCCGGCGTTCCAGCGCGTCGGCACGGCGCACGGCCAGGGCCAGCACCGCTGCCCAGCCGGGAAAGCGGGCGGCGAATTCGGCGATCTGGTCCAGCTCGACCGGCTGCTCGCCCGCCCGCGCGGCCGCCTCGCGCAGCGCGCCGATCAGCGCCTCCTCGCGGTCCGAGGCAAGCTCGGTCGCGTCGATCTCCAGCGCCTCGGCCAGCCGGGTCAGCAGCGCCTCGCCGACCGGGCGGCGGTTGTGCTCGATGAGGTTCAGATAGGCGGCGGAGATCTCGGCCCGCCGCGCCACCTCGGTCTGGCGCCGGCCGAGCGACAAGCGGCGCTCGCGAATGCGGGTGCCGATCAGCGGCCGGGCATGGGGCGAGCGGTGCGAGGCGGGCGGGCGCGCCATGGCTCAGACCTCGTCCCGGCTTTCGTCGAGATGGCGCACGGCCTTGACCACCAGGTCGGCCAGGCTGGTGGCGCCCAGCTTGTCCTTCAGCGTCTGGCTGACGTTCGAGACGGTCTTGTAGCTGATATTGGCGCGGGCGGCGATGTCGCGATAGCTGAGCCCGCTGGCGATGGCGCGCAGGATCTCCAGCTCGCGCGGGGTCAGGCGCGGGCGGGCGGGGGCGGCGCCGGGACGCTCCATCAGCGCGATCTTGCGGGCGAGGTCGGCGGGGACGTAGTCGCGCCCGGCGGCCAGTTCGCGCAGCGCCTCGCAGATCTCGGCCGAGGGCGAATCCTTCATCACGATGCCGTTGCAGCCGGCCTGCAAGGCGCGTCGGGCAATGAGCGGGCTGCGATGCATGGTAAAGACCAGGATCGGCAGGCCGGCGCCCGCGGCGCGCAGCCGCTCGATCAGCCGCACCCCGGCCAGCCGCGATTCGCCCATGGTCAGGTCGATCACCATCACGTCCGGGGCCGCGTGCCGCCATGCCCGCCAGCCCTGCAAGGGCGTCGCGGCCGCGGTGATGCGGCAATCCAGCCGGCCCTTGGTGATCCATTCCCAGCCCTCGGCCACGACCGGGTGGTCATCGACAATCAGCACCCGCAGGGCGGCGGGCTCGGCATGGGCGGCGGGGGCGCTGGCGTTCATCGCTCGGTTTCCTGGTCCTGCGCGCCGGCCAGCGGCAGCCGGCATTCGGTCACGGTCATGGCGCCCTCGCGCCGTGGCGGGGTGTAATCTCCGCCAAGCGCGCTGGCGCGGTCGCGCATGCCGGCCTGGCCCAGCCCCTTGCGGCCGGCGGGCCGGGGGCCGGCGCCGTCGTCCTCGACCCGGGCCAGCAGCGCGGTGCCGGGTGCCGTGGCCAGCGCGACCCCGACCCGCGTCGGGCGGGCGTGGCGCAGCGCGTTCAGCACGCTCTCGCGCACGAAGCGGAACAGCGCCACCCGCGCCGCCTCGTCGGTCGCGGGCAGGTCCTGCGGCGCATCGAGCGCGAATTCGACCTCGGGCGCCATATCGGCGAATTCGAACAGCAGCTCCTGCAGCATCTCGGCCAGGCTCGCGCCCTCGGCCGGCGACAGGCGCAGGTCGTCGATGGCGGCGCGGGCGCTGGCCCGGATCGCCGCCGCATGGCGCGAGACCGCCGCCAGCGCCCCCGCCAGGGCCGGATCGGCGGCCCCGCCGGCGCGTTCCTCGGCCTGGTCGATGGCGGCTTGCAGCGCGAAAAGCTGCGGGCCGATGCCGTCGTGCAGGTCGCTGGCGATGCGGGCGCGTTCGGATTCGGCCAGGGTCATCATCCGGCCCTGAAGGCGGCGGTTCTCGGCCCGCTCGCGTGCCAGGTGGCTGGCCAGCGCATTCACCCCGTCGCTGAGCTGGCCCAGCTCGGCCAGCCCGGTCTGCGGCGCGCGGACGGCCAGATCGCCCGCCCGCATCCGCGCCAGCGCCGCGCCCAGCACGCCCAGCCGGCGCAGCACCAGCCCGGTGATCGCCATGGTCACGCCCAGGACCGCCAGCGCCATCCCGCCCAGCAGCGGCAGCATCAGTCGGAAATCGGCCCAGGCCTCGGCGATCTCGTCGCCGGGGTCGGTGCGGATCTCGAGCACGCCCAGCACGTTCGGATATTGCGAGACCGGGATCAGGTCGGCCTGCGGCGCCGGGCGCAGCAAGGCGGCGAACCAGCCCGGCGGCGGGTCGCGTTGCGGCTGCGGCGCCAGCGGCAGCGCCACCGGCCGGCCGGTGGCATCGCGCAGCTCGGCCGAGACATGGCGCTGCGTTTCGATGTCGGCGGCGATCTGGCGCGCCTCGGCCATCATGTCGCGGCGCTCGAAGGCGGTGGGCAGGCGCATGGTGGCAAAGGCATTGGCCAGCCCGAAGGCCGCCTCGGTCTCCTCGCGCACGGCGGCGCGGGCGTTCAGCATCAGAACCGAGACGACGATGGCAAAGATCGCGAGCCAGGTCAGCGTCGCGCCCGCCAGCGCCAGCGGGCGCAGCGCCACGCCATGCGGGCGGGGGCGTGCCTCATCCGCCTGCCGCACCGCCGCGATCTGGCCGGTCGCCTCCATGTCCCCTCCTGCGGCCCCTTGGCGAAAGACTAGGCCGGCGCGCGAAGGCCCGCAAGCGGGCTGGCGCGGGCAGCCCGGTCAGGCGCGGGCGGCGCCCGGCTCGGGTGCCTCGGGCCGGCCGAGCGCCCGGCGCACCAGCACGAAGAACAGCGGCACGAACAGCACCCCCAGCACGGTGGCCGAGATGGTGCCGCCCAGCACCGTGGCGCCGATGGTGTTGCGGCCGTTGGCGCCGGCGCCGGTTGACAGCACCAGCGGCAGCACGCCCAGCGAGAAGGCGACCGAGGTCATCATGATCGGCCGGAAGCGCTGGCGCGCGGCCTCGATCACGGCCTCGAACAGCGGCTTGCCGTGTTGTTCCACCTGCTCGCGGGCGAATTCGACGATCAGGATGGCGTTCTTGCCGGTCAGGCCGATGACGGTCAGCAGCCCGACCTGGAAGAACACGCCATTGTCGAAGCCGCCCAGCCAGGCCCCGACCAGCGCGCCCAGGACGCCGATGGGCATGGCGAGCATCACCGCGAAGGGGATCGACCAGCTTTCGTAAAGCGCGGCGAGGCACAGGAACACCACCGCCAGCGACAGCCCGTAAAGCAGCATGGTCTGGTTGCCGGCCGCCTGTTCCTCCAGCGAAAGGCCGGTCCACGCCACGTCGAAGCCGGGCGGCAGCTGCGCCGCCAGCTCCTCGATGGCGGCCATGCCCTGGCCCGACGAGACGCCGGGCGCCGGGTTGCCCTGGATGTTCATCGCCGGCACGCCGTTATAGCGCGACAGGCCCTGCGGCCCATAGCTCCAGCGCCCCTCGGCGAAGTTCGAGAAGGGCACCAGCCCGCCGGAACTGTTCCTGACCCGCCATTTGTCGATGTCGGTCGGCACGGCGCGCGACTGCGATTCGCCCTGGACATAGACCCGCTTGATGCGGCCGCGGTCGATGAAGTCGTTGACATAGCTGCCGGCCCAGGCGACCGACAGCAGGCTGCCCACGTCCGAGGCCGAGACCCCCATCGCCCCGGCCTTGCGCCAGTCGATGTCGAGCTTGTATTCGGATGCGTCCTCGAGCCCGTTCGGCCGGGCCTGGGCGATGCGCCCGTCCTGTGCCGCCATGCCCAGCAGCTGGTCGCGCGCATCCAGCAACTGCTCATGCGCCTGGCCGGCGCGGGCCTGCAGATAGAAGTCGAAGCCCGAGACGTTGCCGAGCTCGATCACCGAGGGCGGCACGATGGGGAAGGCCATGGCGTCGCGGATGCCCATGAAGGCCGGGAAGGCGCGGCCGGCGATGGCCTGCACCGACTGGTCGGCGCCGGGGCGTTCGTCCCAGTCCTTCAGCCGCAGGAAGGCGATGCCCATGTTCTGGCCCGAGCCCGCGAAGCTGAAGCCCGAGACGCCGAAGAAGCTGTCGACATTCTCGGATTCGTTCTCGGCGAAGTAATGCTGGATCTGGTCGATGACCGCGTCGGTGCGTTCCTGCGTGGCGCCGGTCGGGCCCTGGATCAGCGCGAACATGATGCCCTGATCCTCGTCCGGCAGAAAGCCGGTGGGCGTGCGCAGGAACAGGAACACCATGGCGGCGCCGATGCAAAGATAGATCAGCATCATCCGCAGCGGCCGGCGGATGATCCAGTTCACCGAAGAGCCGTAGCCGTGCATGGTGCGGTCGAAGCCGCGGTTGAACAGGCCGAAAAGCCCGCGCGTCTTGTGGCCGTGCTCGTTTCTCAGCAGCGTGGCGCACAGCGCCGGCGTCAGCGACAGCGCCACCACGACCGACAGGCCCATGGCGCTGGCGATGGTCACGGCGAACTGCTTGTAGATGACCCCGGTCGAGCCGCCGAAGAAGGCCATCGGCACGAAGACCGCCGACAAGACCAGCGCGATGCCGATCAGCGCGCCGGTGATCTGGCCCATGGACTTGCGGGTGGCCTCGCGCGGCTCGAGCCCCTCGTCCTCCATGATGCGCTCGACGTTCTCGACCACGACGATGGCGTCGTCGACCAGCAGGCCGATGGCCAGCACCATGGCGAGCATCGTCAGCGTGTTGATGGTAAAGCCGAAGGCCGCGAGGATGCCGAAGGTGCCCAGCAGCACCACCGGCACCGCCAGCGTCGGGATCAGCGTCGCGCGCCAGTTCTGCAGGAACAGCAGCATGACGAAGAACACCAGCACGATGGCCTCGACCAGCGTCTTGACCACCTCCTCGATCGAGATCAGCACGAAGGGCGTGGTGTCGAAGGGGATGACGTAATCCATGCCCTCGGGGAAGAAGCGGGCGAATTCCTCCATCCGCGCCTTGACCCGTTCGGCGGTGTCGAGCGCGTTCGCGCCCGAAGCCAGGCTGATCGCCAGGCCCGAGGCCGGCTGCCCGTTGTAGCGGGCATTGGTCATGTAATCCTCGGCGCCGATCTCGACGCGGGCCACGTCCTTCAGCAGGATCAGCCCGCCGTCCTGTTCGGCGCGCAGCACGATCTGCTCGAAATCCTCGGGCGTCGACAGCAGCGACTGCGCGGTGATGGTGGCGTTCAGCATCTGGCCCTGCGGCGCCGGCTGGCTGCCGAAGCTGCCGGCCGAGATCTGCGCATTCTCGGCCGAGACCGCCGAGACCACATCGCCCGGCGTCAGCTCATAGGCGGCCAGTTTCGACGGATCGAGCCAGATGCGCATGGCATATTGCGCCCCGAAGACCTGGATCGAGCCCACGCCCTCGATCCGGCTGAGGTCGTTGACCAGGTTCGAGATCAGGTAGTCCGACAGGTCGACCTGCTCGAAGCTTCCGTCGGGCGAGGTCAGGCCGATCACCATCAGGAAGCCCGAGGCCGACTTCTCGACCGTCAGGCCCTGGCGCTGCACGGGTTCGGGCAGCAGCGCGGTGGCCTGGGACAGCTTGTTCTGCACCTGGACCTGGGCGATGTCGGGGTCGGTGCCGGTCTCGAAGGTCAGCTCGGTCTGCGAACTGCCGGACGAGGTCGAGCTGGACTTGAAATAGCGCAACCCGTCCAGGCCGGTCATCTGCTGCTCGATGACCTGGGTCACGGTATTGGCCACCGTCTCGGCCGAGGCGCCGGGATAGGTGGCGCGGATCGTGACCGTGGGCGGCGCGATCTGCGGATATTGCGCGACGGGCAGGGACAGGATCGACAGGATCCCCAGACCCATGATCAGGATCGAGATCACCCAGGCGAACACCGGACGGTCGATGAAGAAGCGGGCCATGTGCGGTTCCTGTCTTTCCTCGCGGTGTCGCGGTCAGTTCGCGGGCTGGGCCGGGTCCGCCGCCTCCGGCGCGGCCTCGGCGGGCGCGGCGCCTTCGGCCGGTGCGGCGGTCTCGGCGGGCTGTTCTGCGGGCTTTTCGGTGGCCTGCTCGGCCGGCTGTCCGGCTGCGGCGTCGCCCTCGGCCGGCGCGGCTGCGGCTTCCTTGCGTTCCTCGGGGGCGACGGTCATGCCGGGGGCGATCTTCTGCACGCCCTCGACCACGATGCGGTCGCCGTCATCCAGGCCTTCGCTGACCACCCATTGGTTGCCGTGATCCTGCAGCACGGTCAGCTGGCGCTGCTCGACCACGTCCTGGGCATTGACCACCAGCGCGATGGGCTGGCCGCGCCGGTCGCGGCTGACGCCTTCCTGCGGTGCCAGCACCACGTCCTTGGCGGTGGCCTGCTGCACCACGGCCTGCACATACATGCCGGGCAGCAGGGTGCGGTCGGGATTGGCGAAGGCCAGCCGCAGCGTGACCACGCCGGTGGTCTCGTTCACATAGGGTTCGGCGGCGGTCAGCGTGCCTTCCTGGTCGAATTCGGTGCCATCCGCCAGGCGCAGCGTCACCTTCTGCTCGGCATGTTCGGCGCCCTCGTTCTGCGCGGCCATGGTGCGGCGGAAGCGGATGACCTCGGCCGCCGATTGCGTCACGTCGACATGCACCGGGTCCAGCTTGCGGATCACCGCGAGCGGCGTTGCCTGGCTGGCGGTGACCAGCGCGCCCTGGCTGGTCTGCGCCAGGCCGATCTCGCCGTCCAGCTCGGCGCGGATGGTGGTGCGCTCCAGCTCGATGTTCGCGGTCTGCAGCTGCGCCTCGGCGACCTTGACCGCGGCCTCGGCGGCGTCGCGCGCGGCGATGGCGCTGTCGGTCGAGCTTTCCGAGGCGACGCGGCGGTCGCGCAGCGCGCCGACGCGCTCGGCCTCGCGCCGGGCGTTCTCGGCCTGGGCGCGGGCCTGGGCCACGGCGGCCTCGGCCTGGGCCACGGCGGCCTGATAGGAGGTGGCGTCGATGCGGAACAGCGGGTCGCCGACCTTGACATGGCTGCCCTCGTCGAACAGGCGCTCGGTGACGATGCCGTTGACCTGCGGGCGCACCTCGGCCTCGGCCGAGGCGGTGACGCGGCCGGGCAGGGTGGTGGTCAGGGGCACGTCCTGGGCATGCAGCGTGACCACCGTGACCGGGGTCGGCGGCTGCTGGCCGGGATCCTGCGCCAGGGCCAGCGCGGGCATCAGCCCCGCCACGATCGGCAGAAACAGGGAAATCGCCATGCGGCGCGCGGGCGCTGACATCGTTCTTGCTCCGGGCAGTCTGGTCACGCTCCGATAACGAACAGTTTAGCCGGCGATGATCAATCCCAAATCCGCCCGCGCCGCGCCGCGGCCTTTCACCGTTTCCCAAATACCCCTCCCGGGCCGTGCCGACGGACGACGGAGCCTGACCCCTTGGCAAAACCCGCCGCGGCTGGCTTAGTCGCGGGCGCGCGACCGCGACGGAGGGGCAAGTGCCGCATTACGACATCTACAGCCAGGGCCTGGACATCTGTCCGGCGAATTACGCACAGCTTTCGCCGCTGCGTTTCCTGGAGCATACCGCCCAGGTCCATCCTCGGGCGCTGGCCGTGGTGCACGAGGGCGTGCGCCGCAACTGGGCTGAGACCTATGCCCGCTGCCGCCGCATCGCCGGCGCGCTCGCCGCGCGCGGCATCGGCAAGGGCGACACGGTGGCGGTGCTGTCCTCGAACATCCCCGAACTCTTCGAGAGCCATTTCAGCGTGCCGATGACCGGCGCGGTGCTGAACGCGATCAACACCCGGCTGGATGCCGAGGCGGTCGCCTTTATCCTGAGCCATGGCGAGGCCCGCGTGCTGCTGGTCGATCCCGAGTTTTCGGAACTGGCCGCGCGCGCCGTCAAGATCGCCCGCGGGCGCGAGATCCTGGTCGTGGACATCCTCGATCCCAGCTTCCAGGGCGGCAGCCGCGTGGGCGCGCTGAGCTATGACGATCTGCTGGCCGAGGGCGACCCGGAATTCGACTGGCAGATGCCCGCCGACGAATGGGACGCGATCTCGCTGAACTATACCTCTGGCACGACGGGCGATCCCAAGGGCGTGGTCTATCACCACCGCGGCGCGGCGCTGAATGCGCTGGCGAACATCACCTCGTGGCAGATGCCGCATCATGCGCGCTATCTGTGGACGCTGCCGATGTTCCATTGCAACGGCTGGTGCTTTCCCTGGACCATCGCCGCCAATGCCGGGGTCTGCGTCTGCCTGCGCGCGGTGCGGGCCGAGCCGATCTTCCGGCTGATCCGCGACGAGCGGGTGACGCATTTCTGCGGCGCACCCATCGTCATGAACATGCTGGCCAATGCCCCCGATGCGCTGAAGGACTTCGACCATCCGGTCAAGGCCATGGTCGCGGGCGCGCCGCCCCCGGCCTCGGTCATCGCCGCGGTCGAGGCCATGGGCATCGGCATCACCCATGTCTATGGCCTGACCGAGACCTATGGCCCCTCGGTCGTCTGCGCCTGGAAGACGGAATGGGACGCGCTGGAGGGCGAGGCGCGCGCCCGGATGAAGGCGCGGCAGGGCGTGCGCAACCCGGCGCTGGACGGGCTGATGGTCGCCGACCCCGAGACGCTGGTCCCGGTGCCCGCCGACGGCGAGACCATGGGCGAGGTCTTCATGCGCGGCAACAACGTGATGAAGGGCTATCTGAAGAACCCCTCGGCCACGGAAAAGGCGTTCCGCGGCGGCTGGTTCGCCTCGGGCGATCTGGGCGTGATGCATCCCGACGGCTATATCGAGCTCAAGGACCGCTCCAAGGACATCATCATCTCGGGCGGCGAGAACATCTCCTCGATCGAGGTCGAGGATGTGCTCTACAAGCATCCCGACGTGCTGGAGGCCGCGGTGGTCGCCCGGCCGGACGAGACCTGGGGCGAGACGCCCTGCGCCTTCGTGACGCTGAAGCCCGGCCGCGCGGTCGAGGCCGAGGCGCTGATCGCGTTCTGCCGGCAGAACATGGCGCGCTACAAGGTGCCGAAGACGGTGGTGTTCGGCGACTTGCCCAAGACCTCGACCGGCAAGATCCAGAAATTCGTGCTGCGGGACCGGGCGCGCGCCCTGGGGTGAAGCCGGGTGCCCCGGCGCGCGATCGGCGGGGTATTTGGAGAGCAAAGAAGCCCGGGCGCGGAGAGAGCGGCACGCGGTCCGGGCTTTCGGCGCGGTCGCAGGGGTATTTGGAAAACAGTGAAGGCGGTAGGCGACGGGTGCTGGCGTCAGCCGCGCAGCGGCAGGCGCAGGATATGCTGCGGGCCGATCTGGCCGCCGTGGTGGAGCGCGCCGGTGTCCCGGAAACCCGCCGCCAGGTAGACGGCGCGGGCCAGGGGGTTGGCTTCGTTCACCGTCAGCACCAGCGCGCGGGCCTGGGGATAGCGGCGCGCGACATAGGGGCCGAGCGCCCGCATCGCCGCCTTGCCGCTGCCCTGGCCCTGTTCGCGCGCGTCCACCATCACGCCGCGCAGGCCCAGCTCGTCCGGCGCGGCGAAGTCGTAGCGCGCGGCATAGTCGCGGTCGATCTTGAAGAAGCCGACCGGCCGGCCGTCGCGGGCGATCAGGTGGAAGTCGCAGCCCGGCTCGTCGGCCTGGAAATGGCCGGCGATGGTGCCGCAGAAGGGTTCCTGCTGCGGCGTCACCGCGATATGGGCCACGCGGTCGTAACCGTCGCGGCCCAGCGGTTGCAGCGTGATCACGCCTCCATCGCCTCGAGCTCGTCGATGAAGCCCTCGATCATCGCGAGGCCCTTGTCCCAGAAGGCCGGGTCAGAAGCGTCGAGGCCGAAGGGCGCCAGCAGCTCCTTGTGATGCTGCGCGCCGCCGGCCGAGAGCATGGCGAAATATTTCGCCTGGAAGTCGGGCAGCCCGTCCTCGTAGGCGGCGTAAAGCGCATTCACCAGCCCGTCGCCGAAGGCATAGGCATAGACGTAGAAGGGCGAATGCACGAAATGCGGGATATAGGTCCAGAAGGTCTCGTATCCCGGCATGAATTCGAAGGCATCGCCCAACGATTCGGCCTGGATCGACATCCAGAGCGCGTTGATGTCCTCGGGCGTCAGCTCGCCCTTGGCGCGGGCGGCGTGCAGCTTGCATTCGAAGTCGTAGAAGGCGATCTGGCGCACGACCGTGTTGATCATGTCCTCGACCTTGCCGGCCAGGAGCGCCTTGCGCTGGGCCTTGTCCGTGGTCTTGGCCAAGAGCGCGCGGAAGGTCAGCATCTCGCCGAAGACCGAGGCGGTTTCGGCAAGCGTCAGCGGCGTCGCGGCCAGGAGTTCGCCCTGTCCGGCCGCCAGGCGCTGGTGGACGCCATGGCCCAGCTCATGCGCCAGCGTCATCACGTCGCGCGGCTTGCCGAGATAGTTCAGCAGCACATAGGGATGCACGGTGGTGACGGTGGGATGCGCGAAGGCGCCGGGCGCCTTGCCGGGCTTCACCCCGGCGTCGATCCAGCCCCGCTCGAAGAAAGGCTGCGCCAGTTCGGCCAGTTTCGGCGAGAAGCCGGCATAGGCGTCGAGCACGGTCGCCTCGGCCTCGGGCCAGGCGATCAGGCGCGGCGTCTCGGTCGGCAGCGGCGCGTTGCGGTCCCAGACCTGCAGCTTGTCGAGGCCCAGCCAGCGCGCTTTCAGCCGGTAGTAGCGATGGGACAGGCGCGGATAGGCGGCGGTGACGGCATTCCTCAGCGCCTCGACCACCTCGGGCTCGACATGGTTCGACAGGTGGCGCGCGGTCTGCGGCGTCGGCATCTTGCGCCACTTGTCCTCGATGGATTTTTCCTTGGCGAGCGTGTTGTGGATGCGCGCGAAGAGCTTGATGTTCTTGCCGAAGACCGCGGCCAAGGCCTTGGCGCCGGCCTCGCGGCGGGCGCGGTCGTGGTCGGTCAGCAGGTTCAGCGTCGCCTCGATGCCCAGTTCCTCGCCGTCGACGTCGAAGGTCAGCCCGGCGGTGGTCTCGTCGAAGAGGCGGTTCCAGGCGGCGGCGCCGACCACGGAATTGTCGTGCAGGAAGCGCTCCAGCTCGTTCGAGAGCTGATAGGGGCGCATGGCGCGCATGCGGTCGAACACCGGCTTGTAGCGCGCGGGGCCGTTCGGGGCCGCGAAGACCTCAGCGTAGCGGGCGTCGGGGATGCGGTTGAATTCCAGGCTGAAGAACACCAGCTTGGTCGTCGCCGTGGTGATGCGGTCCTGCAGGTCGCCCATCAGCTTGGCGCGGGCCGCGTCGGTGGTGTTCTGATAATAGCGCAGCCCGGCATAGGACATGATCCGCCCCGCCAGAATGTCGATGTCCTGATAGCGCTCGATGCATTCCAGCATCTTTTCCGGCTCCAGCGCGACCAGCTTGCCGTCATAGTCGCGCGCGAAGGCGCAGCAGGCCGCCTCGACCGCCTCGAGATCGCGGGTCAGCTCCGGCGCGTCGGGTGCCGGGTAGAGATCGCTCAGGTCCCATTCCGGCAACTGGCCCAGCTCGGAGGCTTCGGCAGCGACGGGCAGCGCGTTCTCGTCCCGCGGCAAGGCGCGGAGGGGCAGGGGGCGGCAGGCAGAAATCGTCATGATCGGTCCTTTCCTCTGGCCCCTGATGTGACCCTTGCCGCGCCGGGGCGCAAGACCCGGACACCGCGCGGCCCGCGGCCTAGGCCGCCGTGACCGCCGCGAAATGCGCCAGCGCGGCTTGCAGGAACAGGTCGCGGACGGGATCGCGCTCGATCATCGGCTCGTGCCGGCATTGCGCGAGTTCGAGAAGCCGCGCGCCCGGCCAGGCGGCGGCGCGGCTGCGGATGGCCTGGGGCGAGACGATGCGTTCGCCGTCGCCAAGCGCGATCAGTGCCGGCAGGCCGGGCGCGGGCAGCGTGGCCAGGCGGCGGCATTCCAGGATCGCCTCGCGCAGCCAGTCGTTGCTGGCGCCGCCGACCGAGATGTCGCGCCAGGCGGCGGCCTCGGCCACCAGCCGGCCCCAGCGCTGGCCGTCATGGGTCAGCAGGTTGTCGTGGAACGGGTCCAGCAGCACGAAGCTTTCCTCGCCGCCCGTGCGGGGCGCGGGATGGCCGCCGCGACCCAGCCGCGACAGCAGCGTGGCCAGCGCCAGCGCCGCCGGCTCGGGGATGCCGCGCAGGTTGATGCCCCACATGGGCGAGGAAAACACCGCGCTTGCCACCGGCAGGCCGCCGTCCAGCGCCGCAAGCCCGATGGCCCCGCCCATGGAATGCGCGAGCAGGTGCCAGGGCTGCGGCAGGTCCAGTTCCTGCGCCGCCACCACCAGCTCGACCACATCGCGCTGGTAGTCAGCGAAACTGCCGATATGGCCGGGGCGGGTGTTGTCCTGCAGCCGGTCGGACATGCCCTGGCCGCGCCAGTCCACCGACAGCACGTCGAGGCCCGCCGCATTCAGGTCCGCCGCCACGGCGGCATATTTTTCCAGATATTCGGTGCGCCCGGGGAACAGCAGCACCGTCCCCGAGGCGCCGCCCGCCGCCCAATGCGCCGCCCGCAGCCGCACCCCGTCCTCGGCCCGCAGCCAGAAGGCGCGGGCAAGCGGCAGCGGGTCGCCCGGAAGCGTGTTGAAGGGCGCCGGGTTCATCGCGTCAGGACAGGAGCGCCCCCAGGCGCATGGCGGTGCCCATGGCGCCGTCGACCTTCAGCTTGCCGGTCATGAAGGCGGTCGTGGGGTTCACGTCGCCCGAGATGATGCCCTCGAAGGTCTCGCGGCTGGCGGTCAGCGTCACCTCGGCCTCGTCATCCGCGGCGCGGGCGCCGTTCGCGTCGATATAGACCGAGCCTTCGCCCTCGATGACGAATTTGGCGGTGCCGTCGAAGCCCTTGGCTTTCTCGTCCAGCGCGGCCACGGCGGCCTCGACCACTTTGCTCATTCCATATCTCCTGTTCTCGTCTCTGGTATTGGTTGGGTGGGAGGTTTACATGGGGAATATGCGTTGGCCAGTCCCTGATTTCCATCATGCCGTCGCGGCAGGGCTTTTCCTGGGATTGCTGGTCCCCGGCGCGGCCCCGGCATGGCCGGACGCCGGCTTCCGGGCGATACCGGTTCAGGATGCGCTGCCGCAAGAGAATTCTCCTGAAAATGAGAGTGATCCCCCGGCCGCCGAACCCTTGGCCGACCCCCTGGCCGAGCCCGCCGCCCCGGCCGAGCCGACCGTCGCCGCGCTGGCCCGCGACCGCGAGGATCTGGACCTGCTTTTCGTCGAACTGGCCCAGCCCGAGGGCGAGGCCTGGGCGCGGGCCGAAACCGACATCCTGCGCATCTGGTCGCGCTCGGGCTCGGCCGCGATGGACCTGCTCTACAAGCGGGGCGAGGCGGCGCTGGACGCGGGCGACACGGCGACGGCCATCGGCCACCTGACGGCGCTGACCGACCATGCGCCGGATTTCGCCTCCGGCTGGTATCTGCGCTCGGTCGCCTTCTACCTGGACGGCGATTATGGCCCGGCCATCGCCGACATCGAGCAGGTGCTGCGGCTGGAGCCGCGCCATTTCGGCGCGCTGACCCAGCTTGGCACCATGCTGGAGGAGCTCGGCGACAGGCGCCGGGCGCTGGAGGTGTTCCGGGCCAGCCTGAAGATCCACCCGCACCAGCAGGACGCGCAGGATGCGGTGACGCGCATCGAACAGGAATTGCAAGGCACGGACGCCTGATGAACGACAGATCCCGGGTCACGGCCGTGCTTGGCCCGACCAATACCGGCAAGACCCATTACGCCATCGACCGGATGCTGGCGCATCGCACCGGGGTCATCGGCCTGCCGCTGCGCCTGCTGGCGCGCGAGGTCTATGACCGCATCGTCAAGGCGCGCGGCCCCTCGGTCGTGGCGCTGGTCACGGGCGAGGAGCGCATCGTCCCCGAGCGGGTGCAATACTGGGTCGCCACCACCGAGGCCATGCCCGAGGTCGGCGCCGATTTCGTCGCTATCGACGAGATCCAGCTTTGCGCCGACCCGGAACGCGGTCATGTCTTCACCGACCGGCTGCTGAACATGCGGGGCCTGCACGAAACCCTGCTGCTGGGCAGCGACACCATGCGCCCGGCCATCGCTGCGCTGGTGCCGGGCGTGCAGTTCATGCGGCGCGAGCGGTTCTCGGCCCTGACCTGGGCGGGCTCGAAAAAGATCAGCCGGATGCCGCCGCGCTCGGCCATCGTCTGCTTCTCGGTCGACGAGGTCTATGCCACGGCCGAACTGATCCGGCGCCAGAAGGGTGGCTGCGCCGTGGTCATGGGCGCGCTGAGCCCCCGCACCCGCAATGCCCAGGTCGCGATGTATCAGAACGGCGAGGTGGATTTCCTTGTCGCCACCGACGCCATCGGCATGGGGCTGAACCTCGACATCCGCCACATCGCCTTTTCCGGCACCGAGAAATTCGACGGCCGCCGCTATCGCCCGCTGTTCCCGCATGAGCTGGGCCAGATCGCCGGCCGGGCGGGCCGCCATACCGAGCCGGGCACCTTCGGCGTCACCGGCGACGCGAGCCCCTTGGACGAGGGGCTGATCGACGCCATCGAGAACCACCGCTTCCAGCCCATCGCGCGGCTGATGTGGCGCAATGCGGCGCTGGAATTCGGCACTGTCGAGCGGCTGATCGCCAGCCTCGAGGCCGCGCCGCAATCGGAATGGCTGAGCCGCGGGCGCGAGGCCGACGACCTGCGGGCGCTGAAGACGCTGATCTCGATGCCCGAGATCCGCGACATGCTGACGCATCCCAAGGACGTGCGGCTGCTTTGGGACGTGTGCCGGATTCCGGATTTCCGCTCGATTTCGGCGGCGGAGCATGCGACGCTGCTGGCGCGGATCTTCGGCTTCCTGCGGGCCGGCACGGTGCCCGGCGACTGGCTGCGCAAGCAGATCGAGCGCATCGACAAGACCCAGGGCGACATCGACACATTGTCGAAACGATTGGCATTTATCCGGACCTGGACCTATGTCGCGCAGCGTTCGGGGTGGGTTTCCGACGAAAGTCATTGGCGCGCAGAGACGCGCGCGGTAGAAGACCGCTTGTCGGACGCGTTGCACGCGGCGCTGACGCAAAGATTCGTGGACCGGCGCACCTCCGTGCTGCTGCGCCGGCTCAAACAGAAGGAGAGCCTTTTGGCCGAGGTGAATGACAAGGGCGAAGTGACGGTCGAGGGCGAATTCGCCGGCCGACTGGAAGGCTTCCGCTTCCATGCCGATCCGAATGCGACCGGGGACGAGGCGAAGATGCTGTCCCGCGCCGCCTATGAGGCCCTGAGGCCCGAGTTCCACCTGCGGGCCGATCGCTTCTACAACGCGCCGGACACCGAGCTGGACTTTACCGAGCAGGGCGGCCTGATGTGGGGCTCCTCGGCGGTGGGCAAGCTGGTCAAGGGCGCCGAGCCGCTGAAGCCCGGCGTCGAGGCCTTCGTCGACGAAGAGGCCGGCCCCGACATCGCCGAGAAGGTGCGTCGCCGGCTGCAGCATTTCATCGACCGCAAGATCGCCACCGCCTTCGAGCCGCTGCAGGCGCTGAAGAACGACGAGACGCTGACGGGTCTGGCCCGCGGCTTCGCCTTCCGCCTGGTCGAGGCGCTGGGCGTGCTGCCGCGCGAGGGTGTCGCGACCGAGGTCAAGGAGCTGGACCAGGAGGCGCGCGGCCTGCTGCGCAAGCATGGCGTGCGTTTCGGCCAGTTCACCATCTTCCAGCCGGCGCTGCTGAAGCCGGCGCCGACCCGGCTGCGGCTGGTGCTCTGGGGTCTGGACCAGGGGCTGGCCGAGTTCCCGGAAAGCCCGCCCCCCGGGCTGGTGACGATCCCGAACCTGCCGGACGTGCCCAAGGGCTATTACACGCTCTCGGGCTATCACCCGGCGGGTGAGCGGGCGATCCGCATCGACATGCTGGAACGGCTGGCCGACATGCTGCGCGGCCAGGACAGCCGCGGCGGCTTCGAGGCGACGCCGGACATGCTGTCGATCACCGGCATGACGCTGGAACAGTTCTCGGGGCTGATGGGGGGCCTGGGCTATCGCGCCGAGCGCGGCGAGCGTCCCAAGGCCCGCGCCGAGGCGCCGGCGGCCGAGCCCGCGCCCGAACCGGCCGACCACGAGCATCCGCTGACCGAAGAGGAAAGCGTCCTCGCCGCCGAGACCCGCGCCAAATGGGAGGCCGAGCAGGCCGCCCGCAAGGCCGCCGAAGCCGAAGCTGCGACCGAGGCGGCGGGCGAGGCGGCCGAGGAAGCCGCGCCCGAGATGGAGGTGTTCTATACCTTCACCTGGGCGCCGCGTCCGCGCGGCGGCCATCGCCGCCCCGAGCGCGGCGAGCGCCAGGGACAGGCTGCGCAGGGCGAGCGTGCGCCGCGTCCGCAAGGGGAACGCGGCCCGCGCCGGGAACGCGACGGCGACAAGCCGCGCGAGGGCGGCAAGCCCTTCGAGGGTAAGCGCCGCGGCGACGACAATCGCGGCGAGCGGGGCGAGCGCGGGCCCAAGGGCAAGCCGCGCTTCGACAAGGGCAAGCCCCGCCACGAGGGCCCGAAAAGCTTCGAGGCCCGCCCGCCGCGCGCCGAGAAGCCGATCGATCCCGACAGCCCCTTCGCCATCCTGGCCTCGCTCAAGAACAAGCCGTGAGCGAGGCGGGGGCGGACACGGTCCGGCTGGACCGCTGGCTGCATTTCGCCCGGGTGTTCAAGACCCGCACCCTTGCCGCCGATGCCATCGTCGGCGGCGGGATCCGCCTGAACGGCCAGCCCTGCAGCAAGCCCGCCCAGCCGGTGCGGCATGGTGACACGGTCACGGTCTCGGCCCATGGCCGGGTCCGGGCGCTGCGGGTGCTGAACTTCGGCGAAAGACGCGGCCCGGCAACCGAGGCCGCGACGCTTTACGAGGAAATCGGCCCCTGATTCGGCGCTGCGGCGCGGCATTCCCGGAACCTCGTTCCGCGGCTGCAAGCTGGTCTGGAATGGCGTCCCGCGGCCCCGGCCTTGCCTGTGATGCCCGTCTTTTCGCCGGCGCCGGCCTTGAATGATGATCGCGTCAGGCGTAACTACCCGCTCAGGAAAGCAGGAAACAGCGCCCCATGACTTACGTCGTCACCGATAACTGCATCATGTGCAAATACACCGATTGTGTCGAGGTATGTCCCGTCGACTGTTTCTACGAGGGCGAGAACACGCTGGTCATCCACCCTGACGAATGCATCGACTGCGGGGTCTGCGAACCGGAATGCCCGGCCGACGCCATCCGTCCCGATACCGAGCCGGATATGGAGACCTGGGTCGAGTTCAACCGCAAATATGCCGAACTCTGGCCGGTCATCACCCGCAAGAAAGACCCGATGCCCGGCTATGAGGAGATGGACGGCCAACCCGGCAAGCTCGAGAAATATTTCTCGGAAGCGCCCGGCGAGGGGGATTGAGCCCGCGCCCGGCCGGTCATGCTGCGCTGCGGCGACTGTGGTCCACGGGCACCAATCGTCCTATTTGTCTGCAAGGACGTAGCGTAAGGCAGCGGGAATCGTTAGACGGCGCTTTGTGAGCAGGGATGAGCGATTCGTCCCTGGTCACGCATCGGTTCTGCCGGTGAAGGGTTGCGAGTTCCTGATTTCACGATGGTTTTTCACAGACGGCGGAACCGATGCCGCTTTGCAGCGAGGCTTTGAATCGCGGCGGGTTTTGTGATATGATGGCGACATATCGCGCCGATCAGGCCGCCTTGGTGGCTTGGTCGGCGTTGCTGCCTGTTCTGTCCGCAATCCGGCCAGATCCGCGAAAACGATGAATTGGCCCGTAAGGGGGGATCGTCCCGCCTTGGGGTTTTTTGTGCCGCAGCGCGGCGCAACTGCGAAGGAAGCCCAATGTCGAAAGTCAAGAAGACCGAGTTCCGTCCCGATGATTTCGTGGTCTATCCGACCCATGGCGTGGGACGCATCGTCTCGATCGAAGAGCAGGAGGTCGCCGGGCTGCGCCTCGAGATGTTCGTGATTTCGTTCGAAAAGGACAAGATGACCCTGCGCGTGCCGACCGCCCGCGCCTCCGAGATCGGCATGCGCGGCCTCTCGACTCCGGACCTGGTCGAGCGCGCGCTGGACACGCTGAAGGGCAAGGCCCGCGTCAAGCGCCAGATGTGGTCGCGCCGCGCCGTGGAATACGAGGCCAAGATCAACTCCGGCGACCTGATCTCCATTGCCGAGGTGGTGCGCGACCTGCACCGCAGCGACGACCAGCGCGAGCAGTCCTATTCCGAGCGTCAGCTCTATGAATCGGCTCTGGACCGGCTGACCCGCGAAGTCGCCGCCGTGGCCGGCATGGACGAGGCCGGCGCGCAGAAGAAGGTCGAGACGGTGCTGACCGCCCGCGCGGCCTGATCCGGCACGACAAGATCTGCTGGGCGCCCTTTGCGGCGCCCTTTTTCATGCCCGCATGATCGCCTCGACCTCGGCCCCCGGCAGGGCGTCCCGGGCATAGGTGAAGGTGCCGAAGTCGCGCACTTCGCGCGCCGCCCGCATCAGCCCGCCAAGCGCCGCCCGCGCGAAAGAGCCGCCGACGCTGACCCGGCGCACGCCGGCCTCGGCCAGTTCCGCCAGGCTGTAGCCGGGTCCGCGCAGCCCCATCACCACATTCACCGGCTTGTCGAGCGCGGCGCAGACCCGGCGGATCGCCGCGAGGTCGGGCAGGCCCGGCGCGTAAAGCACATCGGCGCCGGCCTGCGAAAAGGCCTGGAGCCGGCGGATGGTGTCGTCGAGGTCCGGGCGGTCGCAGAGGAAATTCTCGGCCCGCGCGGTCAGCAGGAAGGGCAGGCCGCGCGCTGCCTCGGCCGCCGCCCGCACCCGCGCCACGGCCTCGGCGAAGTCGAAGATCGGCGCGGCAGGATCGCCGGTCGCATCCTCGATCGAGCCGCCGACCAGCCCGGCCGCGGCCGCGCGGCGCATGGTTTCGGCGCAGCCCTCGGGCGTGGCGGCAAAGCCGTTGCCGAGATCGGCCGAGACGGGCAGCGCCGTCGCGGCCACGATCTCGGCCGCATTGGCCAGCACCGCCTCCAGCCCCAGCGCGCCCGGATCGTCGGGCCGGCCCCGCGAGAAGGCCAGGCCCGCGCTGGTCGTCGCCAGCGCCGGAAAGCCCAGGCTCGCCAGCAGCCTGGCCGAGCCCGCATCCCAGGGATTCGGGATGACGAAGGCCCCGGGTTGCGCGTGCAGCGCCTTGAATTGCTGGAACTTTGCTGTCTGATCCGCCATTGCCGCCCCCTTGCCGATCCGCCGCCAGTCTAGCGGATCGGAACGGAAAGGGAACGGCGTTTGGGTCAGGCCAGCGCCGCCAGGATGCGCGCCCAGCTGCGCGCGCCCTTGGCAAAACTTTCCAGATTGTATTTCTCGTTCGGGGAATGGATGCGGTCGTCGTCATGGCCAAAGCCGATCAGCATCGAATCCATGCCGAGGATCGCTTTGAAATCCCCCGCGATGGGGATCGAGCCGCCGGCGCCGATATAGGCGGCCTCGCGGCCCCATTCCTGCGACAGCGCCTGCTTCGCCGCCGCGAAGGCCGGGTCGCGGATGTCCATGCGGCTGGCCTGGCTCGCGCCATGGCCGTGGAACGCGACCGTGCAATCGGCGGGGATGGCGGCGCGGACATGGGCGCGGAAGGTCTCGCGGATCGCCTGCGGGTCCTGGGTGCCGGTCAGGCGGAAGCTGACCTTGGCGCGGGCCTCGGCCGGCAGCACGGTCTTGAAGCCCTCGCCGGTATAGCCGCCCGTGATGCCGTTGATCTCGAAGGTCGGGCGGTTCCAGACCATCTCGAGCCCGGTGCGGCCGGTCTCGCCGATGGGCAGGCGCAATCCGACGCGGGACAGGAAGTCGCCGGCATCGAAGGCCAGGGCGTCCCAGTCGGCCGCGAGCTCGTCGCTGAGCTCCTCGACGCCGTCGTAGAAGCCGGGCAGGGTGATGCGGCCCTCGGCATCCTTGATCGTCGCCAGCACATCGACCAGCAGCTGGATCGGATTCGCGGCGAGGCCGCCGAAGCTGCCCGAATGCAGGTCGCGGTCGGCGGCGCGGATCACGATCTCCTCGCCCAGCAATCCGCGCAGCTGGGTGGTGATCGCCGGGCGGCCGTCGGAATACATGCTGGTGTCGCAGATCATGGCGATGCCGGCGCGCAGCTCGTCCGCATTCTCGCGCAGGAACGGCTGCAGGCTGGGCGAGCCGGATTCCTCCTCGCCTTCGAAGAGCAGCACCAGGTCCGAGGGCAGGGCGCCATGCACCGCCTTCCAGGCGCGGAAGGCCTCGACGAAGGTCATCAGCTGGCCCTTGTCGTCGGCGGCGCCGCGGGCGCGGATGACGCGGCCCTCGGGCGTGTCCTGGACCTCGGGCTCGAAGGGCGGGCGGTCCCACAGCGCCAAAGGATCGACCGGCTGCACGTCGTAATGGCCATAAAACAGCAGCGGCCGGCGCGTGCCCTTCGGCGAATGCGCCACCACCATCGGATGGCCCGGCGTGTCGCGGACCGAGGCCTCGAAGCCCAGCCCGGCCAGTTCGGCACAAAGCCATTCGGCGGCGCGGCGCACGTCGCCGCGATGCGCCGGATCGGTCGAGATCGAGGGGATGCGCAGAAAATCCTTCAGCCGCTCCAGCGCCTGCGGCAATTCCGCGTCCAGCGTTGAAAGAACTTCGTCGATTCGGGTGCTGTCAGCCATCTTTTCCCTATTCCTGAATGATTTGCTCAGAGATTTCGGCTGGTTCGATGGTCGCAATGCGACAATTTTGCCCTATATTTTCTCTGAATTGACACGTATCAAGTCGTGACCCGCGGGATCGGACCATGATCCCCCAAGCGAGCAAGTTCAAGCAAGGCAAGGGACCGCAGATGGATTATTCAGCCGCCCTCGATCAAGCCATCGGGAAGCTGCACGAAGAGGGGCGCTATCGCACCTTCATCGACATCGAGCGGCGCAAGGGTGCCTATCCTCAGGCGATCTGGACCCGGCCCGACGGGTCGGAGACCGAGATCACCGTCTGGTGCGGCAACGACTACCTGGGCATGGGCCAGCATCCGGTGGTGCTTGCAGCCATGCACGAGGCGCTGGATTCGACCGGCGCCGGCTCGGGCGGGACGCGCAACATCTCGGGCACCACGGTCTATCACAAGAAGCTGGAAGCCGAGATCGCCGACCTGCATGGCAAAGAGGCGTCGCTGGTCTTTTCCAGCGCCTATATTGCCAATGACGCGACGCTTTCGACGCTGCGCAAGCTGTTTCCCGGCCTGATCATCTATTCCGATGCGCTGAACCACGCCTCGATGATCGAGGGGATCAAGCGTTTCGACGGCGCCAAGCGCATCTTCCGCCACAATGACGTCGCGCATCTGCGCGAGCTGCTGGAGGCCGACGATCCCGAGGCGCCGAAGCTGATCGCCTTCGAATCGATCTATTCGATGGACGGCGATTTCGGCCCCATCGCCGCGATCTGCGACCTGGCGCGCGAATTCAACGCCTTGACCTATCTCGACGAGGTGCACGCCGTCGGCATGTATGGGCCCCGCGGCGGCGGCGTGGCCGAACGCGACGGGCTGCTGGACCGTATCGACATCTTCAACGGCACCCTGGGCAAGGCCTTCGGCGTCTTCGGCGGCTATATCGCCGCCTCGGCCAAGATGGTGGACGCGATCCGCTCCTATGCGCCAGGCTTCATCTTCACCACCTCGCTGCCGCCGGCGGTGGCGGCGGGCGCGGCGGCCTCGATCGCCTTCCTGAAAACGGCCGAGGGCCAGGTGCTGCGCGACCAGCAGCAGCTGAACGCCCGCATCCTGAAGATGCGGCTGCGCGGCCTTGGCATGCCGATCATGGACCACGGCAGCCATATCGTGCCGGTGCATGTCGGCCATCCGGTGCATTGCAAGGCGCTGTCGGACATGCTGCTGGCCGATTTCGGCATCTACGTCCAGCCGATCAACTTCCCGACCGTGCCGCGCGGCACCGAGCGGCTGCGCTTCACGCCCTCGCCGGTGCATGATCCGCGCCAGATCGACCAGTTGGTGCGCGCCATGGACAACCTGTGGTCCCAGTGCAAGCTCAATCGTTCAACTTCTGCGGCCTGATTTCGGTTTCAGGGTGAACAGCTCTCGCGCCCGTGATAACCTTGCTTTAATCAATCCGTGAGAATCTCCCGATTCGGGAGGGCAGAAGAGAATGGGGCAGGCGCGATGATCGGGCTGAGGGGGAATCCCCCGTCGCATGGCCATGACGAGGCTGCGGCTTTGCCGCATGGCTTCGACGATCCTGATATTCGACTCGGCGACCTGATGCGGGGCGAACGCGCCACGCTGGGCAAGTCGCTGCTGGACGTCCAGCGCGAGCTGCGCATCCGCGCGTCCTACGTCGCCGCCATCGAGAATTGCGACATCTCGGCCTTCGACACGCCCAGCTTCATCGCCGGCTATGTGCGGTCTTATGCGCGCTATCTGGGGATGGATTCGGACTGGACCTTCCGCCGCTTCTGCCAGGAATCGGGCTTCCAGCCCACGCATGGCATGGCGCCGGCCGCCTCGGGGCCGAAGCCGCAGCGCCGGCCCTCGGATCCGGCCGAGGCGCTGGCCAATCCGCATCCGATCTTCCTGCCCAAGCCGGAAAGCATGTGGTCTTCGATCGAGCCGCGCGCCATCGGCTCGCTGCTGGTCATGGTCGCGCTGGCCTGCGGGCTGGGCTATGGCGGCTGGGCCGTGCTGCAAGAGGTGCAGAAGGTCAACCTCACCCCCGGCGACCAGGCGCCCGGCATGATCGCCGCGCTGGACCCGGTGCAAGAGGCGGCCGAGCCGGAGACAGTGGAATCGGCCCAGGTCAACCTGCCACGCCCCGAGGGGCTGGACCGCACTTATCGCCCGCAGGCGCTGGAGGTGCCGGTGCTGGTCGCGCGCGACGGGCCCATCGCCGCCATCGACCCGGGCCTGGCCGGCCCGGTCGCGGCGCAGCCCGAAGCCGCCATCGCCCAGGCCGTCACCGCCCCGGCGCAAGCCGCCCAGGCCGAGCGCGTCTTTGGCCCCGAGATGCCGGCCGAGCAGCTGGCCGTGCGCACCGTCGCTCCCGATGCCGCCGAGATCGAGATCCTGGCCGCGCGCCCGGCCTGGGTGCGGGTGACCTCGGCCGACGGCACCGTGCTCTTGGAAAAGACCATGGACGCCGGCGAACGCTTCGCGCTGCCCAAGCTGGAAGCGCCGCCGATCCTGCGCGCCGGCAATTCGGGCGCGGTCTATTTCGCCGTCAACGGCCGCACCTATGGCCCGGCCGCGCCGGGCGCCAAGGTGGTGAAGAATGTCGAGCTGTCGCCGACGGCGCTGACCGCCAAATTTGCCTTTGCCGACCTGACCAAGGATCCGGAACTGGCGCAGATGGTGGCCATGGTCGCGACCCCGGGCGATGCCCCGGCGCCGGTGCAGGAATAGCCGTCTTCCCCGGTCACGGATGCGACATTGCCGGAGGGGTGGCTTGCCCACCCGGCCGCATGCGCCTATCTGTCGGGGACGAACCCGCCTCTTGCGCAGGAAAAGGCCGCCGCCATGTCGCATAACCCCATCCGCCCCTGGCGCAACATCGACCGGCGCAAGTCGCGTCAGATCATGGTCGGCAAGGTGCCGGTGGGCGGGGACGCGCCGATCAGCGTGCAGACCATGACCAACACCGACACCAGCGACGTCAGGGCGACGCTGGACCAGGTGCTGCGCGCCGCCGACGTCGGCGCCGACATCGTGCGCGTCTCGACCCCTGACGAGGCCTCGACCCGTGCCCTGCGCGAGATCTGCCGCGAAAGCCCGGTGCCCATCGTCGCCGACATCCATTTCCACTACAAGCGCGCCATCGAGGCCGCCGAGGCCGGCGCCGCCTGCCTGCGCATCAACCCCGGCAATATCGGCGACGAAAGCCGCGTGCGCGAGGTCATCAGGGCGGCCCGCGACCACGGCTGCTCGATCCGCATCGGCGTCAACGCGGGTAGCCTGGAAAAGCACCTGCTGGAAAAATACGGCGAGCCCTGCCCGGATGCGATGGTGGAATCCGGTCTCGACCATATCAGGATCCTGCAGGACAACGACTTCCACGAATTCAAGATCAGCGTGAAGGCCTCGGACGTCTTCCTCGCCGCCGCCGCCTATCAGCAACTGGCCGAGGCGACCGACGCGCCGATCCACCTCGGCATCACCGAGGCGGGCGGGCTGATGGCCGGCACGGTGAAATCCGCCATCGGGCTTGGCAACCTTCTGTGGATGGGCATCGGCGACACGATCCGCGTCAGCCTGTCCGCCGATCCGGTCGAAGAGGTCAAGGTCGGTTTCGAGATCCTGAAATCCCTGGGCCTGCGCACCCGCGGCGTGCAGATCATCTCTTGCCCCAGTTGCGCGCGGCAGGGTTTCGACGTGATCAAGACCGTCGAGACGCTGGAAAAGCGCCTCGAACACATCAAGACGCCGATGAGCCTGTCGATCATCGGCTGCGTGGTGAACGGCCCGGGCGAGGCCCTGATGACCGACATCGGCTTCACCGGTGGCGGCGCCGGCGCCGGCATGGTCTATCTGGCCGGCAAGCAGAACCACAAGATGACCAACGACCAGATGGTCGACCATATCGTCGAACTGGTCGAGAAACGCGCCGCCGAGATCGAATCCGCGCAATCCGCCGCCGCCGAATGAAAAGGGCGGCCCCCCGGACCGCCCCCATGCTTCTTTGCTCTGCAAATACCCAAGCCGACGCTGGCCGCCGGCGCCCGGCTCAGCCGTTTTCCGCCCGCGCCCGCGCAATCGCGCCCTGCAACCCATCGGCCGGCACGCCGCGCAGCATCTCGCCGCCGATGATGAAGGTGGGCGTGCCCATCACGCTCATCTGCTCGGCCAGTTGCCGGTTCTTGCGCAGCACGGCCGAGACCTCCTCGGTGTTCATGCGGTTCAGCACCGCCTTGTCGTCGACCCCCAGCTCGCCCGCGAGCGCGGTCAGGCTGTCCAGGTTCACCGGTCCGCGCGACGCCATCAGCGCGTCATGCGCCTTCTTGTAGGCATCCGCGCCCGCCTCCTGCTGCACCGCCACGGCAAAGCGCGCGGCGAGGTCGCTCTCCTGGGTCAGGATCGGGAATTCCTTCAGGATCCAGCGGATATTGCCATCGGCCGAGATCAGCTTCTCCAGGTCGGGGTTCACCTTCTTGCAGACGCCGCAGCGATAGTCGATGAACTCGACCAGCGTCACGTCGCCCTCGGGATTGCCGCCGACCCAGCTGTGGCCGTCGTCGAAGATCGCGTCCTTGTTGTTCTGGACCAGCAGCTTGTCATTCTTGGCCTCGTCGGCCACGCGGCGCTCTTCCAGCACGTTGATCGACTCGACCAGCACATCGGGATTGGCCATCAGATAGTCGCGCACCGCTTCGCCGAAGGCGGCCTTCTCGGCCTCGCTCATGTTCGCCGGATCGAAGGCAAGGGCGGGCAGGGCGGTGGCCGTCAGAGCCGCGGCGGTCAGAATGGCTTTCATCGGTGGTCCTTTCCAGTTGCCGCAAAGCTTGGCCCGACACGCCCGCCGTTGCAAGCGGCAGCCCCGGGTTTCGGGCGCGCCTTCACGCGGGCTTGACCTCGGGCGCTTGACCCGGGGGGCGCGAGGCCCGATACCCGGCCAAAACCATGAGGCAGAGATGAGACATTCGCAGCGCGGGCAGGTCGATCCGTTCATCGTGATGGATGTCATGGAGGCGGCCCGCAAGGCCGAGGATGCCGGCCGCCACATCATCCACATGGAGGTCGGCCAGCCCTCGACCCCGGCCCCCGAGGGCGCGCGCCGGGCGCTCGCCGCCGCGCTGGACCAGCCGCTGGGCTATACCGTCGCGCTTGGTCTGCCGGAACTGCGCCGCGGCATCGCCGCGCTTTACCGGCGCTGGTATGGCATCGACCTGAACCCGGACAGGGTGGTGGTCACGCCCGGCTCCTCGGGCGCCTTCATCCTGGCCTTCTCGGCGCTGTTCGATGCCGGCGACCGCGTCGCCCTGGGCGAGCCGGGCTATCCCAGCTATCGCCAGATCCTGCGCGCCATGTCGCTGCAGCCCGTCGGCATCCAGACCCGGGCCGAGGATCGCTATCAGCCGCGCCCGCAGGACCTGCCCCCGGATGCGCGAGGGCTGATCCTGGCCTCGCCCGGCAATCCCTCGGGGACGGTGCTGCGGCGCGAGGAACTGGCGGCATTGACCGCGCGGGCCGCCGAACTGGGCATGAACGTCATCTCGGACGAGATCTATCACGGGCTCGACTACGGCGCCGGCTTCCATTCGGCGCTGGAGGTCACCGACGAAGTCTTCGTCATCAACAGCTTCTCGAAATATTTCAGCATGACCGGCTGGCGGGTCGGCTGGATGGTGGTGCCGGAGACCATGATCCGCACCGTCGAGCGCATCGCCCAGAATATGTTCATCTGCCCGCCGCACGCCAGCCAGGTCGCGGCGCTGGCGGCACTGGATTGCGTCGAGGAAGCCGATGCAAACCTTGCCGTCTACGCGGAAAATCGCCGGCTTATGCTGGAACGCCTGCCCGGCATCGGCTTCGACCGCATCGCCCCGCCCGAGGGCGCCTTCTACATCTATGCCGATGTGTCGGAACTGACGGACAACAGCCTGAACTTCGCGGCCGAGATCCTTGAAAAGGCTGGGGTCGCCGTGACGCCCGGGCTGGATTTCGACCCCCTGCGCGGGGCACGGACGCTGCGCTTCAGCTATGCGCGTTCGACCGCCGACATCGCTGAGGGGCTGGACCGGCTTGCGGGTTTCATGGACGATTACCGGGCGGCCCGATGAGGTGGCTTGTCGCGCTGCTGCTGGTCTGCCTCGCCTGGCCCGCGCTGGCGCAGGACCGCTCGGCGCTGGCGCGGGTCGACCTGGCGCATTCCGCGCTGCTGGCCGAGGGGCGTGACCGCGGCAAGCCGAGGCCGCTCGAACTGCAACTGGCGGTCAGCCAGCCGGTGCCCTATCGGGTCTATTTCCTCGACGGCCCGCCGCGGCTGGTGGTGGATTTCCGCGAGATCGACTTTGCCGGCACCGACGCCCAGGCGCTGCCGGGGCGCGACCTGGTGCCGGCGCTGCGCTGGGGCCGGTTCCGGCCGGGCTGGTCGCGGCTGGTGATGGAACTGCCCGGCCCCTATGCGCTGCGCATGGCGGTGCAGCGCCCGGCCGAGGGCGGCGCCGGCGGCGCGCTGGTCAGGCTGCGCATCGAGCCGGTGCCGCAGGACGAATTCGCCACCCGCGGCAATGCGCTTTCGGCGCTGTGGGATCTGCCGGCGCCGGCGGCCGTGGCGCCGCTGCCGCCGCGCCGCGCCGCCGACCGACCCCTGCGCATCGCGATCGACCCTGGCCATGGCGGCCATGACCCCGGCGCCCAGGTCGGCGCCATCTACGAGGCGGCGGTGATGCTGGGCTTTGCCCGCGAGCTGTCCGAGATCCTGGCCCGCGCCGGTTTCGAGGTGGTGCCGACCCGCAGCGACGACAGCTTCGTGCCGCTGGAGCGGCGCATGACCCTGGCGCGCGCGGGGCAGGCCGACCTGTTCATCTCGCTTCATGCCGATGCCCTGCCGGCGGGCGAGGCGGCCGGGCTTTCGATCTATACCTGGAACCCGCAGGCGGACGACCGCGCCACGCGCGAACTGGCGATGCGCCACGACCGCACCGACCTTCTGGCCGGGCTGGACCTGGCCGGCACCGACGACCAGATTGCCGACGTGCTGATGGACATGGCCCGCATCGAGACGCAGCCGCGATCCGAGGCCTTCGCCAAGTTCGCCGTGTCCGAGCTGAACCGCGCCGGCATCGTCATGCACCGCCGCCCGATGCGCGGCGCGGCGTTTTCGGTCCTGAAATCGCCCGACATCCCCTCGGTGCTGATCGAGCTCGGCTTCCTGACCGACCCCGGCGACCGGGCGAACCTCTTCGACCCGGAATGGCGGGCGCGCACGGCCGGGGCCATCGCCCAGGCAGCCAGCCTGTGGGCGCGCGACGACGCGGCGCGGGCGGCGCTTTCCCGCAAGTAGCGCAAGGTTGCTTTGACGGGGCCGGTGGCGCTGTCTATAGAGGCCCTGTTTTCCCCGAGAGGCCTTGCCCGTTGCTGCGTTTCGTCCTGTCCTTCATCGGCGCGATCTTTTCCTGGTTCGTGACGGCCGTGTTCTTCATCGCCTTGACCGTGGGAGGGGTGTTCTGGATGTATTCGCGCGACCTGCCCAGCCACGAGCAGCTCGCGCAATACGCGCCCAAGACCATCAGCCGGATCTATTCCGGCGAGGGCCGGATCATCGACGAATTCGCCGAGGAACGCCGCATTTTCGTCCCCATCGACGAGATCCCGCCCCTGGTGCGCGAGGCCTTCGTCAGCGCCGAGGACAAGAACTTCTACCACCACCACGGCTTCGACCCGCGCGGCATGATCGGCGCCATGGTCGAGGCGGTGAAGTCGCGCGGCCAGAACGTGCGCGGCGCCTCGACCATCACCCAGCAGGTGATGAAGAACTTCCTACTGTCCAGCGACCGCAGCGTCGAACGCAAGATCAAGGAGCTGATTCTGGCCACGCGGCTGGAATCGACGCTGTCGAAGGACCAGATCCTGGAACTGTATCTGAACGAGATCTTCCTCGGCCAGAACAGCTTCGGCGTCGCCGCGGCGGCGCAGACCTATTTCAACAAGCCGCTGACCGAGTTGGCCCCGCATGAGGCGGCGACGCTGGCTGCCATGCCGCAGGCGCCCGGCCGCTATCACCCGGTCCGTGCCAAGGAGCGGGTCACCGAACGGCGCAATTACGTCCTGCGCGAGATGTGGCAGAACGGCTATATCGACCAGGCGACCTATGAGGCGGAATCGAAACTGCCGCTGCGCTCGGTGCAGAACGGCGATTTCCCGGCCTTCCAGCAGCAATTGCCGCCGCGCGACTATTTCACCGACGAGATCCGCCGCCAGCTCTCGGCGCAGTTCGGCGAAGAGGAATTCTTCGGCGGCGGCCTCGCCATTCGCGCCACCGTCGATCCCCGGCTGCAAAAGGTCGCGGCCCGGGCGCTGCAAAAGGCGCTGGAGCAATACGACCGCGGCCGCGGCATCTGGCGCGGCACCCGCGTGACCATCCCGGCCGAACAACTCGCCACCGAGGCCGACTGGCGCGCCGCGCTCGCCGAGACCCGCGTGCCGCGCGACATCGAGGGCTGGTTCCCGGCCGTGGTGCTGGCGCTCGGCGAGACCGACGCGACCATAGGCATCGAGGATCACGAGGCAACCCAGACCATCCCCGCCAAGGACGTGCAATGGGCGCGAAAGCGACTTTCGGACGGCAAGCTCGGCCCCAAGGCGCGCGTGGCCTCGGACCTGCTCGAGATCGGCGACGTGGTGCTGGTCCGGCAGATGACCTCGGACAGCGACGGCAGCTTCATCCGCTGGACCCTGCGCCAAGTGCCCGAGATCGAGGGCGGCTTCATGGCCATGGACGTGAATACCGGCCGGGTGATCTCGATGCAGGGCGGCTTCAGCTACCAAAGCTCGGTCTTCAACCGCGCGACCCAGGCGCAGCGCCAGCCGGGCTCCAGCTTCAAGCCCTTCGTCTATGCGGCCGCGCTGGATTCGGGCTTTACCCCGGCGACGATCATCGTGGACGAGCCGATCACCGTGAACACGCCGCAGGGCCTGTGGACGCCCAAGAACGCCTCGGGCAAGTTCTACGGCCCGACGCCGATGCGCACCGGGATCGAGCAGTCCCGCAACCTGATGACCATCCGCATCGCCCAGGACATCGGCATGGATACGGTGGCGAAATATGCCGAGAAATTCGGCGTCTACGACCACTTGGGCCATTTCCTGGCCAACAGTCTCGGCGCACAGGAGACGACGCTGTTCAAGATGGTCGCCGCCTATGCCATGTTTGCCAATGGTGGCGAGCGGGTGGAACCGACGCTGGTCGACCGCGTGCAGGACCGCCGCGGCCGCACCATCTATCGCCACGACCGCCGCGACTGCGTGACCTGCGGCCAGGCGACGCTGCCGGCCGGGGCCGCGCCGCAGATCGTCTCGAACCGCGAGCGGGTGATGGATGCGATCACCGCCTACCAGCTGACCTCGATGATGGAGGGCGTGGTCAAGCGCGGGTCGGGCCGTGGCGTCAGCCTGCCGGTGCCCGTCGCCGGCAAGACCGGCACCACCAACGACGCCAAGGACGTCTGGTTCATCGGCTTCACCTCGAATCTCGTCGCCGGCTGCTACCTGGGCTATGACCAGCCGCGCACGCTGGGCTCGAACGCCTTCGGCGGCACGCTCTGCGTCCCGGTGTTCAACGAATTCATGCAGGAAGCGGTCAAGGAATTCGGCGGCACCGACTTCGCCGTTCCCCCGGGCGGACATTTCGTCAACATCGACCGCTTCAGCGGCGCCATCCTCGGCCCCGATGCCAAGGGCGACAATGTCATCGCCGAATATTTCCGCGACGGCCAGGATCTGAGCGGCCTCGGCCTGGTCGACGGCGGCTTCGGCCGCGCCGACCCGGCGACGCTGCCGCTGTTCACCTCGGCCCGCGACGGCGGCCAGGCGGTGACCACCTCGACCGGCAAGAAGAAGGTGATCCCGAAAAAGGCCGATTTCGGCACCCTCTCCTCGGGCGGCCTGTACTAGGCCTTTCACCGTTGAAAAATACCCTCGGGGGTCCGGGGGCTGACGGCCCCCGGCAGCGGCCTTGCCCCGCGCGCATCCCTTGCCCGCGACGCGCGCCCGCGCTATCTGTCTGCGGTTCCGACCTGAAAGAGACCGACCCATGCGCGCCGAAACCCAAGCCACCATCGATGCGATCCGCAAGTCGCTGAAGCTTCTGGCGCAGCGCATGGATTGGGAAACCGCGCCGCACCGGCTCGAGGAACTCAATGCGATGATCGAGGCCGGCGACATCTGGTCCGACCCGGCCCGCGCGCAAAAGCTGATGCGCGACCGCCAGATGCTTTCGGATGCGGTGGAAACCTATCGCCGCATCGAGACCGAGCTCAAGGACAATGCCGAGCTGATCGAGCTGGGCGAAGCCGAGGATGACGCCGAGATCGTCGCCGATGCCGAGGCCGCGCTGAAGGCGCTGGCCGAGCTTGCGGCGCAGAAGGAACTCGAGGCGCTTCTGAACGGCGAGGCTGACGGTAACGACACCTTCCTCGAGGTCAATGCGGGTGCTGGCGGCACCGAAAGCTGCGACTGGGCCTCGATGCTGGCGCGGATGTATGTCCGCTGGGCCGAGAAGAAGGGCTATAACGTCGAGTTGCTCAGCGAGACCGGCGGCGACGAGGCCGGCATCCGCTCGGCCGCCTACAAGATCTCGGGGCCGAATGCCTATGGCTGGCTGAAATCGGAATCGGGGGTGCACCGGCTGGTGCGCATCTCGCCCTATGATTCGGCGGCGCGGCGGCATACCTCCTTCAGCTCGGTCTGGGTCTATCCGGTGGTCGATGACAATATCGAGATCGACATTCCCGACAAGGACATCCGCATCGACACCTATCGCTCGTCCGGGGCGGGCGGGCAGCACGTCAACACCACCGACTCGGCGGTGCGCATCACCCACCTGCCGACCGGGATCGTGGTGACCAGTTCCGAGAAATCCCAGCACCAGAACCGCGCCAATGCCATGGCGGCGCTGAAGGCGCGGCTCTATCAGCTGGAGCTCGACAAGCGCAACGCGGCCATCAACGCCCAGCACGAGGCCAAGGGCGATGCCGGCTGGGGCAACCAGATCCGCTCCTACGTGCTGCATCCCTACCAGATGGTGAAGGACCTGCGCACTTCGCATGAGACTTCGGACACGCAGGGCGTGCTGGACGGCGACCTCGACGCCTTCATGGCCGCCACGCTGGCGCTGGACGTGGCCGGCAAGAGCCGGGCCGAGGCGCAGGCCGAGGACTGAGCCCGGCCGTGCCTGTGGCCCGGTCGCAGGGGTATTTGCACAACAGAGAAAGCCGGTATCGGCCGGTTTCATGCTGCACTGCGGCATGGTATGCTGCGGATGCGAAATACGGCTGAATGCCCGGAGGCGACATGGCGGTCAAGCACATCAACCTGGCCCTGCAGGGCGGCGGCGCACATGGCGCCTTTGCCTGGGGCGTGCTGGACCGGCTGCTCGACGAGCCCGAGATCGAGATCCGCGGCATCAGCGGCACCTCGGCCGGGGCGCTGAATGGCGCGGCGCTGGCGGCGGGCCTGTCCTGCGGGCCCGGCCGGCGCGGGCGCGAGGCGGCGCGGCAGAACCTGGCCTATATCTGGTCGCAGGTCGGGCAGGTCAGCGACAATGCCATGGTGCGCTGGCTGCATTCGATGTTTCCCTCGCCCCGGGGCTGGCAGCGGCTGACCGAGTTGCTTTCGCCGGTGGCTTGGCTCGGCTCGCTGACCCGGATTTTCAGCCCCTATGACAGCGGGCCGTTCTATTCCAACCCGCTGGCCGCCATCCTGCGCGAGATGCCGCATCCGCGCCTGGGCCGCGAGGAGGGGCCGGCCTTCTTCGTCACCGCGACCAATGTGCGCACCGGGCTGGTGCGGGTCTTTGGCGGCGCCGAGGTGACGGTGGACACGGTGCTGGCCTCGGCCTGCCTGCCCGAGATCTTTCGCGCGGTCGAGATCGACGACCCGCTGACCGGGCGGCGCGAGGCCTATTGGGACGGCGGCTATTCCGCCAATCCGGCGCTGTTCCCGCTGTATCGCGCCGACCTGCCGCGCGACATCGTCGTGGTCAACATCAACCCGATGCTGCGCGAGGTGCTGCCGCGCTCGCCGGCCGCGATCCAGGATCGGGTGAACGAGATCAGCTTCAACGCCGCGCTGCTGGCCGAGTTGCGCGCGATCAACTTCGTCAAGAAGCTGCATGCCGAGGGCCGGCTGACCGGGCGGCCGATGAAGAACGTGCTGCTGCATGCGATCATGGATGATGCGTTGATGAACTCGCTGACCGCCGCGACCAAGCTGGTGCCGGCGCCGGGCCTGCTGGAGCGGCTGCATGATGCCGGCGTCGTCGCGGCCGAGGCGTTCCTGGCGCAGAATGCCGACAATATCGGCATCCGCGATTCCTATGACCTGGCGCAGTTGTTTCCGACGCAGGCGGCGGTTTCAGGGCGCTGACTTAGGCGGAACGGTTCGGGATGCGCCCGGCAGCATTTCCTGGCCGCGCCACCTGCTGGATCAGGGCGAGGCGGGCGCGTTCTGCCTTCCGCGCCATCGTTGCCTGTCGTGGAAGCTGGTGGCGCCCTTCAGCCGGCTTCGTTCATCGGCCTGCGCGAGAATTGCCTGTGGCGCAGGGTTCTGCATCAGCAAATCCGACCTCGCGTTGGCGATGTCGGGAGCCGCGCGTCCTTGGCGCTGGCGCCGGGCGCGACCTGTGGACAGCCTGTGGGCAATATGCGGATATCCTGTGGATAAGCGCCGAAACCCGCGGCTGAACTTGTTCGTTCCCGGGATGCGGGCAAACGCTTGTGCTCGAAAACACCGCCCCGGGCATGGCCTGACGGCTGGCCGCGCCTTGCGCCGGCTTCCCGAAGTCGGGCCAGCGCGCGGCGCTTCCCTTGCGGGCGCATCTCGCCTAACCTGCGCGCAAAAGAAAGGCGAGAGCATGAGCAGCTACGAATACACCGTCATTCCCGCCCCGGCGCGCGGCGAAAAGGCCAAGGGCGCCCGCACCGGCATCGAACGCTTCGCCGCGACGCTGACCGACGCGCTGAACGATATGGCGCGCGAGGGCTGGGAATATGTCCGCGCCGAGGTGCTGCCGGCCGAGGAACGCTCGGGCCTCACCAGCCGCACCACCGTCTATCACAACCTGCTGGTGTTCCGCCGCGTCCTCGGGGCCGAGCCTGCCCGCAGCCTGCCCCTCGAGGAGCCCGTTGCGGCCCCGACCACGCCTCCGATCGCCGCGCCATCCGCTGCGCCCGAACAGCCGGCACCGATTCGCCCGGCGGAACCGTCCACGGCCCAGCCCGCGCCGGTCCGCGCCCCCTTCAGCCAGCCGATGCGCGCCATGCCGCAACAGCAGGCCCATGCCCGCGCCGCCGAACCGCCGCTGACCGCGCCGCCGGCCGGTCCGCGCCTCGGTCCCGCAACCCGCTGATCCTTTCCGTTTCACAAATACCCCGGGCCCCGAGACGCCCGGGGAAAGGTCCGGGGGACCTTAGTCGGCCGGCCCGCCCGACAGCCCGGCAGGGCCCAAGGCAGAGCCCCCTTCACCAATGCGGCGGGCGCTGGTCGGCCAGGGGAATGGTTCCGCCCTCGGCTTCGCGTTCCGCCTCGCGCTCCATCAGCAGCCCGACCCGCCGGCTCAGCCGCGCGATCTCGCGCTCCTGGCGCGCCACGACCTCGGACAGGTCGTCGACCACCCGGCTCAGATGCGCCACGGCTTCCTCCAGCTGCACCGCCCGCTCGTGCTTGTCCATCAATCCTCCATCCGCTAGACCCGCGCCTGGAAAAGCCCGAGGCAAACCATGGCGAAAGATCAGAAGAAACAGCCCCGACCCAAGGCGGAAACGCCCAAGGGGTTCCGTGACTATTTCGGCGCGGACGTCACCGAACGCAAGCAGATGCTGGACCGCATCGCCGAGATCTATCATCGCCACGGCTTCGAGCCCCTGGAAACCAGCGCCGTCGAGACCGTCGAGGCGCTGGGCAAGTTCCTGCCCGACGTCGACCGCCCCAATGCGGGCGTCTTTGCCTGGCAAGAGGCCGAGGTGCCGGGTGGCGGCGCCGGCGACTGGCTGGCGCTGCGCTATGACCTGACCGCGCCCTTGGCCCGCGTCGCGGCGCAGTTCCGAAACGATCTGCCCAGCCCCTATCGCCGCTATGCCATGGGCCCGGTCTGGCGCAACGAAAAGCCGGGGCCGGGCCGCTTCCGCCAGTTCTATCAATGCGACGCCGATACCGTGGGCTCGGCCTCGGTCGCGGCAGATGCCGAGATCTGCGCCATGCTGGCGGCGGCGCTGGAACATGCTGGCATCGCCCGCGGCGATTACCTGATCCGCATCAACAACCGCAAGGTGCTGAACGGCATCTTGGAAGCCATGGGCGTGGCCGAGGGCAAGCCCGCCGACGACGTGCTGCGCACCATCGACAAGTTCGACAAGGTCGGCGAGGAGGGCGTGCGCCAGCTGCTGACCTCGGGCCGCAAGGACGAGTCCGGCGCCTTCATCGAGGGCGTGGGGCTTTCGCCCGAACAGGCCGGGCCGGTGCTGGCCTTCCTGACCTCGAAGGGCGCGGACAATGCCGCGACGCTGGCCAACCTGCGCACCGCCGTCGGCGCCTCGGCCGTGGGCGCCGAGGGGGTCGAGGAGCTTGCGCAGATCAGCCAGATGCTCGCCGCCATGGGCGTGGGCGAGGATCGCGCCGTGATCGACCCCTCGATCGTGCGCGGCCTGGGCTATTACACCGGCCCGGTCTTCGAGGCCGAGCTGACCTTCGAAATCCTCGACGACAAGGGCCGCAAGCGCCAGTTCGGCAGCGTCGCGGGCGGCGGACGCTACGACGGGCTGGTCGAACGCTTCACCGGCCAGAAGGTGCCTGCGACCGGCGTCTCCATCGGCGTGGACCGGCTGCTGGCCGCGCTGCGCGCCAAAGGGCTGATGGGCGGCACCGAGCCGGGCCCGGTCGTCGTCACCGTCATGGACCGCGAGCGCATGGCCGATTACCAGGCCATGGCGGCGGAACTGCGCGCCGCCGGCATCCGCGCCGAGGTCTATCTGGGCAACCCCAAGAACTTCGGCAACCAGCTGAAATATGCCGACAAGCGTGGCTCAGAAATCGCGATTATTCAAGGTGCTGACGAAGCAGACCGCGGCGTGCTCCAGATAAAGGATCTTCACCTAGGGGCAATTGTGTCAAATACCAATTTGAGCCACGAGGAATGGAAGTCCCATCCAACACAGATTGAAGTGCCTCGCGACGAGTTGGTTGAGGCGGTTCAAGGGCTTGAGCGGACAATCGGGTGGCGCAAACAAGAGCGAGCCAAGTCGCTGGATAGAAAATGAGCAAGCGCGAGAAACAGGCCATCGGCCAGCAGATCCTCGCCGCCTTCCGCGCCGCCGGCGCGCAGGAGGTCGCGCCCGACCTGCTGCTGCCGGCCGAGACGCTGCTGGACCTTTACGGCGAGGACATCCGTGCCCGCGCCTATGTCACCCAGGACCCGATCCGGGGCGAGATGATGCTGCGGCCGGACTTCACCGTGCCCGTGGTGCAGATGCACATGCAGAACGGCGCCGAGCCCGCCCGCTATTGCTACCTGGGCGAGGTGTTCCGCAAGCAGGACCATGGCGAGACCCGGCCCGAGCATCCGCGCGACAACGAATACCTGCAAGCCGGTTTCGAGCTTTTTGCCCGCGACCCGGATGCCGATGCCGAGGTCTTTGCGCTGTTCCACAGCGTGCTGATGCCGCTGGGCCTGCGGGCCAGCATGGGCGACATGGACCTGCTGATGGATGCGGTGCGCGCGCTGCCGCTGTCGGGCGCGCGCCGCGCCGCGCTGCTGCACCACATCTGGCGGCCGCGCCGCTTTGCCAAGGCGCTGGCACGCTTCGCCGCGCCGTCCGAGCCGCGCCCCTGTGCCGACAGCGTGGCGCCCTGGACCGGGCTGCGCAGCCCGGAAGAGATGCAGGCCCGGCTCGACCGCCTGCGCGCCGATGCCGCCGAGGCGCCGCTGCCGGCGCTCTGGGTCGCGCGGCTCGAGCGGCTTTTCGCCATCGACGCCCCGGCGCCCGAGGCGCTGCGCGAGCTGCGCGGGCTGGCCGCCGACATCCCCGACATCGCGCCGGCGGTGGACCGGCTGGAGCGCAACCTCGGCTTGCTCGCGGCACGCGGCATCGACGTGGCGGCGATCCGATTCGACGCCAGCCACGGCCGGCACACGATGGAATATTACGACGGCATGACCTTCAGCTTCACCGCCCCGGGCCGGGCGGACTGGCCGCCGGTCGCCACCGGCGGGCGCTATGATGCCCTGGCCGCGGTGCTGGGCCAGGCGCAGGGCCGCTCGATCCCGGCGGTGGGCGGCATCATCCGCCCCGGGCTGGTTTATGAACTGGGGGGGCTGGCATGATCCGGCTGGGGGTGCCGTCCAAGGGGCGGCTGATGGAGCAGACCTTCGACTGGTTCGCCGCCCGCGGCGTGACCCTGTCGCGCGCCGGCTCGGACCGCGAATATGCCGGCCGGGTCGAGGGCGCGGAAAACGTGGCGCTGGTGCTGTTGTCGGCCGGCGAGATCCCGCGCGAGCTGCAGGCTGGCCGCATCCATCTGGGCGTGACCGGCACCGACCTGATCCGCGAGAAGCTGGCTGGCTGGCGCAGCCATGTCGAGGAGCTGGCGCCGATGGGCTTCGGCCATGCCGACCTGATCCTGGCCGTGCCGGCCTGCTGGCGCGATTGCGAGACGCTGGACGATTTCGCCACCATCGCCCGCGACTTTCGCGCCGAACATGGCTTCCGCCTGCGCATCGCCACGAAATACCACCGGCTGGTGCGGGCCTGGCTTTCGGCCGAGGAGGTCGCCGATTACCAGCTGGTCGACAGCCAGGGCGCGACCGAAGGCACAGTGGCCAACCTGACCGCCGAGGCCATCGCCGACATCACCTCGTCGGGCGAGACGCTGCGCGCCAACCACCTGAAGATCATCGAGGGCGAGCCGATCCTGCGTTCGCAGGCGACGCTGCTGCGCTCGATCGCGGCCGGGGACGAGGCCGAGGTGCGGGAATTCGCCGCCCGGCTGGGGCTCTAGCAACCGCGGGCGGGGCAGGGGCGTTCCTCTTGGCAACCAACCGGAGGAAACCGATGCGCCTGCCCGTCCTGCTGATCGCCCTTGCCGCCACCCCCGCCCTGGCCTCCAGCGACGAAGCCTGGGCGCAGTTCCGCGCCGAGGTGGAAAAGGCCTGCACGGCGCTGGCGCCGGCCGAGGGCGAAACGGCGATCGAGATCAACCCCTTCGGGTCTGAAAGCTATGGCGCGGCCTTGCTCATCACCACGCTGGCCGATGGCGGCGCCGACCGTTATGTCTGCATCTACGACAAGAAGGCCAAGACGGCCGAACTGACCGCCGCCTTCGAGCAGCCCAAGGATGTGTCGATGCCGGCCGCCACCAGCGGCGGCAATGTCGTGCCCGAGGAAACAACCAAGACGGATACGCATCTGGTCAAGCCCTGACGCCGCTTGGTCTGCCCGGTCGCAGGGGTATTTGAAAAACAGAGAAAGCCTCAGTCGAGCCCGACCAGCGCCCGGGCGAAGTCGCGGGCGTCGAAGGCGTCGAGATCGTCGATCTGTTCGCCCACGCCGATGGCATGAATCGGCAAGCCGAAACGGTCGGCCAGCGCCACCAGGACGCCGCCGCGCGCGGTGCCGTCGAGCTTGGTCATGACGAGGCCCGAGACATCGGCGAGCTTCTGGAAGGTCTCGACCTGGCTCAGCGCGTTCTGGCCGGTGGTGGCGTCCAGCACCAGCAGGGTGTTGTGCGGCGCCGAAGGGTCCTTCTTGCGGATGACGCGGACGATCTTGGCCAGTTCCTCCATCAGGTCCTGGCGGTTCTGCAACCGGCCGGCGGTGTCGATCATCAGAAGGTCGGCGCCCTCGGCCTCGGCCCGGGTCATGGCGTCGAAGGCAAGGCTGGCGGGGTCCGAGCCCTCGGGCGCGGTCATCACCGGCACGCCGGCGCGGCTTCCCCAGACCTGCAACTGCTCGACGGCAGCGGCGCGGAAGGTGTCGCCGGCGGCGATGACGACGTTCTTGCCCGCCGTCTTGAACTGGCTCGCCAGCTTGCCGATGGTCGTGGTCTTGCCCGAGCCGTTCACGCCCACCACCAGCACCACCTGCGGCCGTTTGGGATAGATCGGCAGGGGCTTCGCCACCGGGGTCATGATCCGGGCGATTTCGGCGGCCAGCAGTTCCTTCAGCTCGGTGGCCGAGATGCGGCGGCCCATGCGGCCCTCGGCAATATTGGCGGTGACGCGCAACGCGGTCTCGACGCCCATGTCGGCCTGGATCAGCATCTCTTCCAGCTGCTCCAGCATCTCGTCGTCGAGCTCGCGCCGCGGCTCGGCCGGGGCGGCCTGGCCGAAGAGGCGGCCCAGAAGCCCGGGCTTGGCAGGCGTTTCGGGCGGCGGGGCCTCCGGGACGGGAACGGGTGCGGCAACCGGCGGCGCAGGCACCGGCGCCGCGCCTTGCGGACCTGCGCCTTCCGACACGATGTCATCCAGCCCCGCGCCGATCTTCGACGAGGACCGCGTCAGCCGCTCGCGCAGTTTCGAGAAAAACGCCATGCACCCATCCTTCTGCCTGTGGCGCAAGAGACTAGGCGTTCCGCGGCCAAAGGAAAAGGGCGCCTGCGAAGCGCCCTTCTTTCTTGTCGAAATATCCCGGGGGTGCGGGGGCAGCGCCCCCGCGGACGCTCAGGCCTTGCCCAGATAGATGTCGACCAGCTTCTGCAGCATCTCCAGCGCATCCTCGCGCGAGCGCTGGAAGCTGTTGCGGCCGATGATCGAGCCGTTGCCGCCGCCGTCGCGGATGGCGCGGGCGTCGTCAAAGACCGCGTCCGAACCCTTGGCCGCGCCGCCCGAGAACACCACGATGCGGCGGCCGTTGAACGAGGCCTGCATGCAATGCGCGACGCGCTTGGCCTGGGTCGAGACGTCGATCCCCTTGTCCTCGTAGACCTTCTTCGCTTCCGGCAGCATCAGGTGGTCGGTGGACAGCTTGATCTTGATGATATGCGCGCCGATCAGCGCCGCGATCTGGGCGGCATAGGCGGCGATGTCGATGGCGGTCTCGCCGTCCTTGGTGATCGCCTCGCCGCGCGGATAGGACCAGATCACGGTCGCGACGCCCTTGGCGGCGGCTTCCTTGCGCATCTCGACGATCTCTTCGACCATGTCGAGCGCCATGTCGCTGCCCGGATAGATGGTGAAGCCGATGGCCGAGCAGCCCAGCCGCAGCGCATCGTCGACCGAAGCCGTGATCGCCTGGTTCTTGCCGGCGGTGTCCGACATCAGCGAATTGGCCGAGTTCACTTTCAGGATGGTCGGGATCTGGCCGGCAAAGGTGTCGGCGCCCGCCTCGATCATGCCCAGCGGCGCGGCGTAGGCATTCAGCCCGGCGTCGATCGCCAGCTGGTAGTGGTAATGCGGGTCATAGCCGGCCGGGTTCGGGGCGAAGCTGCGCGCCGGGCCGTGCTCGAAGCCCTGGTCCACCGGCAGGATGATCATCTTGCCGGTGCCGGCCAGCTTGCCGGTCATCAGCATGCGGGCCAGCTGGGCCTTCACACCAGGCGCTTCGCCCTCGTAATTGGCGAGGATCTTGCGGACGGTATCGGTCATCTGCATCGGGAACTCCATGTCGAGAATGGCGGCTGCTTAGCAGACCCGCCGCCAAGGGCAATCAGGGTTGCGCTAACGGGAACTTCCCGTCCGCCCGCGCGTTATGTCCGGTCGTAATCGGGAGGACATTCCCATGGCGAACGAAGACCCCGCAGGCATTCCCGAACAGATCCGTCAGAACCGGCCCTTCTTCCTGGTGCTTGGCCTGGCGTTCGTGATTTCCATCTGCGCCTTCCTGTATATCCTGTTCATGGATACCAGCGGCCGCGACATCGAGCGCAACCTGCCGCCGGCCGTCACGGCGCCGGCCCCGCAGGCCCCCGCGCCGGCCTCTGGTTAAGGCCAGCCTGCCGGGCGGGGTGCCATCCGCCCGGCAACCTTGACGGGAACCGCGGCTTCCCTTGCCGGGTTTTGCCGAAGAGGAGATTGTCATGTCACACAATACCGAACCCGAGAAAGCCGCCCGCCGTCACCCGGCGGCGATCATCGCCATTGCGGTCGCGCTGGCGATTGCTGCGCTGGCGGCCTTCCTGTTCCTCGGCGCCGAGCCCAAGGAGACGAACGACGTCTCGCGCATCGAATCGGAAACGCCGGCGACGGCCGAGGGCACCGCAACCCCGGCACCCGCACAACCGACCGAGGCGCCGGCCGCGCCTGCGCAGAACTGAAAAAGGGGGCCGCTCCGGCCCCCCGATCATGGCGTCAGTGCTTTTGCAGCGCCGCGACGCCGGGCAGTTCCTTGCCTTCCATCCATTCCAGGAAGGCTCCGCCGGCGGTCGAGATGAAGGTGAAATCCCCCGCGACCCCGGCCTTGTTCAGCGCCGCCACCGTGTCGCCGCCGCCGGCGACCGAGATCAGCTTGCCCTCGCGCGTCAGCCGGGCCGCCTCGGCCGCGGCGGCATTGGTCGCGGCGTCGAAGGGGGCAATCTCGAAGGCGCCGAGCGGGCCGTTCCAGATCAGCGTGCGCGAGGCCTCGAAGACGGCGCGGATCGCCTCGACCGTCTGCGGCCCGGCGTCGAGGATCATCGCATCGGCCGGGCAGGCGCCGGCGGCCACGGTTTCGCTCTCCGCGCCGGCCTTGAACTCGCGGGCCACGACGACATCGACCGGTAGGTGGATGGTGCAGCCGCCGCTTTGCGCCTTGGCCAGGATCTCGCGCGCGGTGTCGGCCATGTCGCGCTCGGCCAGCGACTTGCCGACCTCGATGCCTTGGGCGACCAGGAAGGTATTGGCCATGCCGCCGCCGATCACCAGATGGTCGACCTTCTCGATCAGGTTGCCGAGCAGGTCGAGCTTGGTCGAGACCTTGGCGCCGCCGACCACCGCCACCACCGGGCGCTGCGGATTGCCCAATGCGGCGTCCAGCGCCTTCAGCTCCGCCTCCATCAGCCGGCCGGCGGCGGCGGGCAGCAGCCGTGCCAACCCCTCGGTCGAGGCATGGGCCCGATGCGCGGCAGAGAAGGCGTCGTTCACATAGGCCTGCCCCAGCGCCGCCAGCGAGGCGGCAAAGGTCGGATCGTTTTCCTCTTCGCCGGGATAGAAGCGGGTGTTTTCCAGCAGCGCCACATCGCCCGGCTTCAGGTCGGCCACCACGCGCTTGGCCGGGCCGCCGATGGCTTCCTCGGCGAATGTCACCGGCTGGCCAAGCGCCGCCTCCAGCGCCGGAAGCACGACCTTCAGGCTCATCGAATCCACGCGCTTGCCCTTGGGACGGTCGAAATGCGCCAGCAGCACCGGGATACCGCCCTTGGCCTGGATGTCCTTGACGGTCGGCACGATCTTCTCGATCCGGGTCGCGTCGGTGACCTGGCCGTTCTCGACCGGGACGTTCACGTCCACGCGGACGAGCACAACCTTGCCGTTCAGATCCAGATCGTCGATCGTGTTGAAATCCGCCATCTCGTTTCCTTTCCTGCCGGGCTGACGCAGCCGTGCGCGGTTTTCCCGCACAATGACATATTCGTCAACCGGCAGGGCGAACCCGGACGAGCGGGCGGCGTTGTGCGACCGGGACGAAATGCGTAAGGCTGCACCCGAGCCTGAGAAGAGGAGACCCCCATGGCCGAGATCAAGGATCCCGAGAACACGATCATCATCGCGCTGAAGGATGGCCCGGTGGTGATCGAGCTGCTGCCCGACGTTGCGCCCAAGCATGCCGAGCGCATGAAGGAACTGGCCCGGGCCGGGAAATATGACAACGTGGCCTTCCACCGCGTGATCGAGGGCTTCATGGCCCAGACCGGCGACGTGGAACACGCCAACATGGAAAACAACTACAACCCGGGCCGCGCCGGCACGGGCGGATCGGACCTGCCGGACCTGCCGGCCGAATTCTCGCGCCTGCCGCATGACCGCGGCACGCTGGGCGCGGCGCGCTCGATGAACCCGAACTCGGCCAACAGCCAGTTCTTCATCAACTTCAAGGACAACCATTTCCTGAACGGCCAGTATACCGTCTATGGCCGCGTCATCGAGGGCATGGAGCATGTCGACAAGATCGCCCGCGGCGAGCCGCCGGCGAATCCCGACCGGATGATCTCGGTGAAGGTGGCGGCCGATGTGGAATAAGCTGCTGATCCCGGCGGCGCTGGTCTTCGGCGCGGCCTCGGCGCATGCGGCGGGCCTGCCGGGCGTGACCGACGGGCCGGGTCCGAACCTGGTGATCGAGGTCGCCGACGCCAAGGGCGCGGCCAAGGGCCAGATCGTGCTGGATCTCTACAACGACAAGGCGCCGAAGCATGTCGAGCGTCTGGTCGGCCTGGCGAAATCCGGCGCCTATGACGGGGTGGTGTTCCATCGCGTGATCGACGGTTTCATGGCGCAGACCGGCGACGTGGAATTCGGCAAGCACGGCGGCGATACCGCGCGCGCCGGCATGGGTGGATCCAGCCTGCCGGACCTGCCGGCCGAGTTCAACGATGTCAGCTTCCAGGCCGGCACCGTGGGCATGGCGCGCTCGCAGGATCTCAACAGCGCCAACAGCCAGTTCTTCATCGACCTGGCCCCGGCCGAGTTCCTGGACAACCAGTATACGGTCGTGGGCCAGCTGGTCGATGGCTGGGACGTGCTGAACGCCATCAAGAAGGGCGATCCCGCTGCCAATGGCGCGGTGATCGAGCCCGATTACATGGTCAAGGTCACGGTTCAGGAGTGATCTGGCCGACCCGACCCGGAAAGCCCCGCCCACGCGGGGCTTTTTCATCGCAGGAGGACCGATGACCACGCTTTACATCGACGCCGACGCCTGCCCGGTGAAAGCCGAGGCCGAGCGCGTCGCGACAAGGCTGCGGCTGCCGATGGTGCTGGTCTGCAACGGCGGGCTGCGACCCTCGGCGAACCCTTTCGTGCGTTTGCAGATCGTCCCCGACGGCCCGGACGAGGCCGACAAGTGGATCGCGGGCGCCTGCGGGCCGGGCGACGTGGTGGTGACCTCGGACATTCCGCTGGCCGACCGCTGCCTCAAGGCCGGGGCGCAGGTGGTCCAGCCCGATGGCGAGGTGCTGACGCTGGCCAATATCGGCGGCCGGCTGGCGACGCGCGACCTGATGCAGGATCTGCGCGCCTCGGACCCGTTCATGCAGGGCCGGGGCGGCGGCTTCGGCAAGGCCGAGCGGGCGCGTTTCCTGCAATCGCTGGACCGGGTGATGGCCGCGGCGCTGCGAGTGCAGCCGCGCTAGGGCGACCCGGCCGCGGCCGGCGTGGTCGCGCGGCACGGAATCCTGTTGCCATCAACGACATATGGGCCTGATATGATCGCATCGCCGCGGGTCGGGTGCCGCGCGGCGCTCGACATGGAGAGCGCGCATGTGCCAGACCTGCCTTGAAGCCGTAGCAAGCACCGGCACGGTGCGTTTCTGCCAATGCGCCAGCCCCCAGACCCTGGCCGCCATGGCCCGGATCGAGGCCGACATCTCGCGCCGGCAGATGATCGGCGGCATGGCTGCGGTGGTCGGCATGTTCGCGGGCTTCGGCCTGGCCCCGCGCGAGTTGCGGGCCCAGACCCCGGGCCGGCCGCTGCTGCTGACCAACCTGCGGCTGTTCGACGGCCAGGCCCTGTCCCTGCGCGGCGGGGTCGAGATCCTGGTCGATTCCGGCCGCATCGCCGCACTGCCCGGGGTGGGGCAGGGGCCGCAGGACGCCGAGCGCATCGACTGCGGCGGGCGCACGGTGATCCCCGGCCTGATCGACTGCCATTGGCACGCCACGCTGGCGGGGGTCAGCCAGATCGTGGCGATGACCCAGGACATCGGCTTCGTGCACCTGATGTCGGGCAAGCAGGCCGGCGACACGCTGATGCGCGGCTTTACCACCGTGCGCGACGTCGGCGGGCCGGCCTTCGGGTTGCAGGCGGCCATCGACCGCGGCGTCGTCACCGGGCCGCGCATCTTCCCTTCGGGCGCGATCCTGTCGCAGACCTCGGGCCATGGCGACTTCCGCTTTTCGAATGCGCTGCCGATGATGCCCTCGGACCCGGCGGATTACGCCACCCGGCAGGGCGTGACCGCGCTGGCCGACGGCGTCCCCGAGGTGCTGCGCCGCACGCGCGAGCAGCTGATGAAGGGCGCGAGCCAGGTCAAGATCAGCGCCGGCGGCGGCGTCGCCTCGCAATACGACCCGCTGGAATCGTTGCAATTCACCCTGGACGAGATGCGCGCGGCGGTGGATGCGGCCAGCGACTGGGGCACCTATGTCTGCGCCCATGTCTATACCGCGCCCGGCATTCGCCGTTGCATCGAGGCCGGGGTGAAATCCATCGAGCACGGCCATCTGGCCGATGAGGATACCGTGCGGATGATGGCCGATCACGGCACCTGGTGGTCGATCCAGCCCTTCCTGGCCGACGAGGATTCCAACACCTACACCGACCCCAAGGCCGCCGCCGCGCAAAAGGCGGTGGCCGAGGGCACGGTGCAGGCCTTCGAATGGGCCGAGAAGCACAAGGTCAACTGGGCCTTCGGCACCGATATCCTTTTCGGCGGTGGCGAATCGCAGGGCCGGCAGCTGGCGAAGCTCGCGCGCTTCATGTCGCCGCTGGCCGCGCTGCATCGCGCGACCGGCGCGGCGGGCGCGCTGCTGGCGCTGTCGGGCGGCCGCGCGCCCTATGACGGGCGGCTGGGGGTGATCGCCGAGGGCGCGCCCGCCGACCTCCTGGTCATCGACGGCGATCCCGAGGCGAGCCTCGACTGGCTGGCCGATACCGCCAATCTGCGGCTCATCATGAAGAACGGCCGCCTGTTCAAGAACGAGTTGCAAGGGGGGTAAGGATGCGCGCATTCCTGGCGGCCGCCGCGGCGGCGCTTTCCACGGGGCTTGCGCCCGCCATGGCGCAGGACTGGTCGGGGCAGATCACGCCCTATGTCTGGGGTGCGGGCCTGGGCGGCGACGTGACCCCCTTTGCCGGGGCGCCGACGCTGTCCTTCGACAAGTCGCTGTCCGAGGTGCTCGAGGATACCGACGGCGCCTTCTTCCTGTCGGGCTTCGCCCGGCGCGACCGGCTGGTGCTGATGGGCGATCTGAGCTGGTCGGCCAGTTCCAAGGCGGGCGTCCTGCCGCCGGGCGTGCCGGCCGAAGGCAAGGTTACCCAGCGCTCGCTGACGCTGCTTGCCGGCTGGCGCGTTGTCGCGAACGACCGCATGACGCTGGATGCGCTGGCGGGCGCGCGGGCCTGGCGGGTCGAAAGCCGGATCAGGCTTGCCGGCGGCGCGCTGTCGGCCGCGCCCGGCAAGGATTTCGTCGATCCGATCCTAGCGCTGCGGGCCAATGTGGCGTTGGCGCCGCAATGGTCGGCGCTCCTCTATGCCGATGTCGGCGGCTTCGGCGCGGGGTCGGAGCACACCAGCCAGTTCCTGGCCACGGTGAATTACCAGGTCACCGACCAGCTTTACGTCTCGGCCGGCTATCGCCAGCTGAACGTGGACTATCGCGACGGCGGCACGCGGCTGGACGTGACCATGGCCGGGCCGATCCTGGGCGCGACCTGGCGCTTCTGACGCAAGGGCCGGGGTCGCCCCCGGCCTTGCCGCCTAGCCCAGCTGCACCATGCGGTGCTTCTTCTTGCCGACCGAGACCTTCAGCCCCTTGCCGATCAGCGCCGCGTCCACCGCCAGCTGCGGGTCGCTGACGGGGTCGTTGTTCAGCCGCAACCCGCCCTCGGCGATCAGCCGCTTGGCTTCTTTCCCCGAAGCGGCGATGCCGGTCTGCGCCAGCAGCTGCACCACCGACAGAGGCAGCGCATCCGCGCCGACCGTCACCACCTCGAGGTCGCCGCCGGCGCCGCCCTGTTCGAACACCTCGCGCGCCGTGGCCTCGGCCGAGGCGGCGGCCTCGGCGCCGTGCAGCAGCGTCGTCACCGCGTTCGCCAGGATGATCTTGGCGGCGTTGATCTCGGATCCCGAGAGCGCGCCGAGGCGGTTGCATTCCGCGACCGGCAGCTCGGTATAGAGCTTCAGGAACCGGCCCACGTCGGCGTCGGTGGTGTTGCGCCAGAACTGCCAGAACTCGTAAGGCGACAGCATCGCGCCGTTCAGCCAGACCGCGCCGCCCTGCGACTTGCCCATCTTGCGCCCGTCCGAGGTGGTCAGCAGCGGCGAGGTCAGGCCCCAGATCTCGCCGTCCAGCACGCGGCGGGTCAGGTCGATGCCGTTGACGATATTGCCCCACTGGTCCGAGCCGCCCATCTGCAAGCGGCAGTCGTAGCGGCGATAGAGTTCCAGGAAGTCATAGGCCTGCAGGATCATGTAGTTGAATTCGAGGAAGCTCAGCGACTGCTCGCGATCCAGCCGCGACTTGACCGATTCGAACGACAGCATCCGGTTGACCGAGAAATGCCGGCCGACGTCGCGCAGGAAATCGAGGTAGTTCAGGCTGTCCAGCCATTCGGCGTTGTTGAGCATCATCGCGCGCCCCTCGCCATAATCGAGGTAGCGGGCAAAGACCTGCTGCATGCCGTCGATATTCGCCTGGATCGCCTCCGGGGTCAGCAGCGGACGCTCCTCGCTGCGAAAAGACGGGTCGCCGACCTTGGTGGTGCCGCCGCCCATCAGGGTGATCGGGCGGTTGCCGGTCTTCTGGAACCAGCGCAGCATCATGATGTTCAGCAGGTGCCCGACATGCAGGCTGGCCGCCGTCGCGTCATAACCGATATATGCCGTCACCGGTCCGTTGATCAGGGCTTCGTCCAGCGCCTGCAGGTCGGTGCAGTCCGCCAGATAGCCACGCTCGATCATCACGTTCAGGAAGTCGGATTTGGCATGGTAGGTCATGGGCTTTTCCTTTCGAATGGCGCGGATATACCGTTGGGGCGATGAAAGGGAAAGCATGATGATCCGCGCGCTGGGGATGATGTCGGGCACCTCGCTGGACGGGGTCGACGCCGCGATGATCGAGACAAATGGCATCCGCATCGCCGGTTTCGGCCGCAGCGCCTATCGCGCCTATTCCGGCAATGAATCCGGCCTGCTGCATGCCGCGCTGGGGCAATGGCCGGGCGGGCCGGACGTGGCCGAGGCCGCGGCGCTTTCCGTTGCCGCCCATGCCGCGCTGGCCGAAGGTTTCCCCGAGGCGGAACTGGTCGGCTATCACGGCCAGACGCTGGCGCATGATCCGGGCACGAAAACGCAAAGGGGGCGCGGCACGCATCAGGCCGGCGACGGCGCGGCGCTGGCGCGCAGGCTGGGGCGGCGCGTGGTCTGGGATTTCCGCAGCGAAGACGTGCGGCAGGGCGGCGAGGGGGCGCCGCTCGCGCCCTTCTTCCACTGGGCCTGCGCGGAATGGGCCATGGGGCAGGGGCTCTTGCCGCGCGCGCCGGTCGCGTTCCTGAACCTGGGCGGGGTGGGCAACCTGACCTTCGTCGACCCCGAGGCCCCGGCCCCCGAGGCGCCGGGCGCCTGCATCGCCTTCGACACCGGCCCGGCCAATGCGCCGCTGAACGACCTGATGCGGGCACGGCGCGGGCTGGCGCGGGACGAGGGCGGGCGGCTTGCCGCGCAGGGCGTGCCGGACGAGGGCGTGATCGCGGCCTTCCTGCGCCATCCGCATTTCGCCCGGCCGCTGCCGAAATCGCTGGACCGCGACGCCTTCGCCGGAACGCTGGAGGTCGCGCATCTGGGCGATGCCGATGCCGCGGCCACGCTGACCCATGCCGCGGCGGCGGCGGTGGCGGCAGGGCTTTCGGCTCTGGAGCGGCTGCCCGCGCGCGTGCTGGTCTGCGGCGGCGGCCGCCTGAACGGCGCGATGATGGCGGCGCTGGCCGCGCGCCTGCCGGTGCCGGTGGCGCCGGTCGAGGCGGCGGGGCTGGACGGCGACATGCTCGAGGCGCAGGCCTTCGGCTGGCTCGCGGTGCGGGTGCTGCGCGGGCTGCCGACCTCGGGGCCCGGCACCACGGCGGCGCCGGCGCCGGTCTGCGGCGGTCGCATCAGCCCGCCCGGCCGCGGCTGAGGCCGCGGATCTCGGGTGGCGGGTTTCTGCCAACTGGCGCGTTTCGCGTCGTTTTCGGGAACGAAGCGGAAAAGGCCGCGTTGGGTCGCCATGGGACGGCTTCGCCCGTCCGTGACGAAAGACAACCGGAAAGGACAGCGTCCATGAAACCTCTTGTCATTGCCGCGACAACCTTGGCGCTGGCGGGTGCCGCCTTCGCGCAAGATGCGACCACCACCATGCCGACTGACCCGGCCGCGCAGGCGCAGGGCGCCGCCAATACGGCCGAGCAGGCAGCCGACCAGGCCGCGACCGCTGCGGACCAGGCGGCCGACCAGGCCGGCGCCACGGCCGAACAGGCGGCCGACGATGCCGCGACCGCGGCCGATACCGCAGCCGATGCGGCCGCGACCGCCGCGGACGATGCCGCGAATGCCACGGCCGGAATGGGCGAGAACGCTGCGGAGGACGCGGCCGATGCCGCCGATGACGCGGCGGCCTCTGCCGACAATGCCGCCGAGGATGCCGCCGACGCCGCCCAGGACGCGGCCGAGGCAGCGCCGGTGACGCCGCCCGACGTGAACGCCCCCGCGATCTCGGAAGCCGAGCCGGGCGTGCTGTCGAGCTGGGTGACCAGCCGGCGGATCTGGACCACCAACCAGCCGTCCTCGACCGAATGGGTGACCCCGACCATCGAGGAGCGCCCGGCCGAGTGGCAGGACATCGCCAAGGTCAATGACATCGTCATGGACGATTCGGGCCAGGTCGTCGGCTATATCGCCGATATCGGCGGCTTCCTGGGCATCGGCGCCAAGAAGGTGCTGCTGGGCGAGGATGCGATCCACCTGATCACCGTCGGCAACGACACCTTCTTCGCCACCAACTACACCAAGGCCGAGCTCGAGGCGCTGCCCGATTTCGACGAAAAGACCGTGCGGAAATAAGGCCGGCCTGCCTTGCCGACCGATACCCGGGGCGCCTTTCGAGGCGCCCCGTCGTTTTTTGCCGAAACGGCCTTGACGGCATCCGCCCCCATGCGTAAACCCCCTCGCACCCCGGACGGCGATCCGGGGAAATGGTCTGCGCGGTTGTAGCTCAGTTGGTTAGAGTACCGGCCTGTCACGCCGGGGGTCGCGGGTTCGAGCCCCGTCAACCGCGCCATCATTTCCGAACGTCGCCACGAAAAGCGCGGTTGTAGCTCAGTTGGTTAGAGTACCGGCCTGTCACGCCGGGGGTCGCGGGTTCGAGCCCCGTCAACCGCGCCATTTCGACTTTCCCCTTGCTTTCATGGGCTTGACCGCAGCGCCGTCGGCGCGGGCGGCTTTGGGTATTTGGGAAACGGTGAAGGCGCTTGCCTTGGGACGGTCGGCGGCGGCCGGGCTTTCAGGGGCTTTTCAAGCCGGCCCAATTCCCTATGCTGGCGGCCAGAGACACGGAGGGCCCATGGCACGCGGAATCGATTACGGCGGCATGATGCACCGGGCCATGGTGCGGCTGATCGCCGATGTCCTGGCCCAGGTCGCGGCCGAGGGCCTGCCGGGCGAGCATCATTTCTTCATCACCTTCGACACCCGCGATCCGGATGTGGAAATGGCGGACTGGCTGCGGGCGCGCTATCCCGAGGAGATGACCATCGTCATCCAGCACTGGTTCGAGAATCTGGAGATTTCCCAGGACGGGTTCCGCATCACGCTGAATTTCGGCGATTCACCCGAGCCGCTGTATATCCCCTTTGACGCGCTGCGCACCTTCGTCGATCCGGCGGTCGAATTCGGGTTGCGATTCGAGAATCACGAAGAGGACGACGAGTCCGCGGAAGAGGATGAGGACGAGGCCGAGGCGCCGGCGCCCGACACGCCTCCGGGCGGTGCCGAGGTGGTCAGCCTGGACAAGTGGCGCAAATAAGCCGCTGTTAGCGCATGGCATACGACGGCATACAGATTGCGAATCCTCGCCATCTCGCCTAGAACCCCTCGCGACACCGTGAGGGAGCATGCGATGACCAAGACCACCCGCACCGAGACCGACAGCTTCGGTCCGCTGGAAGTCCCCGGCGACAAGTATTGGGGCGCGCAGACCCAGCGCTCGATCCAGAACTTTCCCATCGGCTGGGAGCGTCAGCCGGTCGCCATCGTGCGCGCGCTGGGCGTGATCAAGCAGGCCGCGGCGCAGGTGAACATGGCGACGGGCAACCTGGACCCCAAGCTGGGCGAGGCGATGGTGCAGGCGGCCTCGGAAGTCGTGGCCGGCAAGTTCGACGACAACTTCCCGCTGGTGGTCTGGCAGACCGGCTCGGGCACGCAGTCGAACATGAACGCGAACGAGGTGATCTCGAACCGCGCCATCGAGATCCTGGGCGGCGAGCTGGGTTCCAAGAAGCCCGTGCACCCGAACGACCATGTGAACATGGGGCAATCCTCGAACGACACCTTCCCGACCGCGATGCATGTCGCCATCGCCATGCAGGCGCGCGACGTGCTGATCCCGGGGCTGGAAAAGCTGCACAAGGCGCTGGTCGCGAAGTCCGAGGAATTCAAGGACATCATCAAGATCGGCCGCACCCATACCCAGGATGCGACGCCGCTGACGCTGGGCCAGGAGTTCGGCGGCTACGCGCATCAGGTCGCGAAGGGCATCGAGCGGGTGAAGCTGGCGCTGGGCGACATCTACGAATTGGCGCAGGGCGGCACCGCCGTCGGCACCGGCCTGAACACCAAGAAGGGCTGGGACACGGCCATCGCCGCCGAGATCGCCAAGATCACCGGCCTGCCCTTCGTCACCGCGCCGAACAAGTTCGAGGCGCTGGCCGCGCATGACGCGATGGTGTTCTTCTCGGGCGCGCTGAAGACGGTCGCCGGATCGCTGTTCAAGATCGCCAACGACATGCGGCTGCTGGGTTCCGGCCCGCGCTCGGGCCTGGGCGAGCTGATCCTGCCCGAGAACGAGCCGGGTTCCTCGATCATGCCGGGCAAGGTGAACCCGACCCAGGCCGAGGCGCTGACCATGGTCTGCGCCCATGTCATGGGCAATGACGCCGCCATCGGCTTTGCCGGTTCGCAGGGCCATTTCGAACTGAACGTCTATAACCCGATGATGTCCTACAACGTGCTGCAATCCATGCAGCTCTTGGGCGACGCGGCGGGGTCCTTCACCGACAACATGGTGGTGGGGACGCAGGCGAATATTCCGCGCATCGATAAGCTGATGAAGGAATCGCTGATGTTGGTGACGGCGCTGGCGCCCACCATCGGCTATGACAACGCCACCAAGGTCGCCAAGACCGCGCACAAGAACGGCACCACGCTGCGCGAGGAGGCCATCGCCCTGGGCCTGGTCGACGGCGAGACCTTCGACCGCGTGGTCCGCCCCGAGCAGATGGTCGGTCCCGAGGATTGATGGTGGCCGGCCCCGACACCGGATCAGGCAAGGGCAAGGTCGTGAACCTGCGGGTGGCGCGCAAGAGCGCCGCCCGTGACGCCGCCCGCCGCCAGGGCGACGAGAATGCGGCGAAATTCGGCCGCAGCAAGGCGGCGAAGCAGGCCGAGGCGGCCGACCTGGACCGCGCCGCCCGGCACCTGGACCAGCATCACCTGGACCAGAAGCGGCGCGAGGAAGGGGACGCGGATGCCTGACCTGCCCGAGATGACGCCGCCGATCAAGCGCTCGGTCACCATCGGCGGGCATCGCACCTCGGTCAGCCTCGAGGATGCGTTCTGGCGCGAATTGCGCGGGCTGGCGCGCGAGCGCGGCGAGACGGCGGCCGGGCTGATCGCCGCCATCGACCGCAAGCGGCCGCCGGGGGTGGGGCTGGCCACCGCGCTGCGGCTTTATGTGCTGTCCGAGATCGGCCGCCATCAGGGCTAGGCTTGCGATTTCGGCCCGCGCCGCATAAAAGCGCCGGCGATATTCCGTATGAAAACTGGGAAAGACCATGGCAGGCCATAGCAAATGGGCCAATATCCAGCATCGCAAGGGCAAGCAGGACAAGCTGCGCTCGAAGCTGTTTTCGAAACTGGCCAAAGAGATCACCGTCGCCGCGAAGATGGGCGATCCCGACCCCGAGAAGAACCCGCGCCTGCGCTTGGCGGTGAAGGAGGCGAAATCGAACTCGATGCCCAAGGACGTGATCGACCGCGCGATCAAGAAGTCGATGGGCGGCGATGCCGAGAACTATGACGAGATCCGTTACGAGGGCTATGGCCCGAACGGCATCGCCATCATGGTCGAGGCGATGACCGACAACCGCAACCGCACCGCCTCGAACGTGCGCAGCTATTTCACCAAATACGGCGGCGACCTGGGGCAAAGCGGCTCGGTCAGCTTCATGTTCGACCGCAAGGGCGAGATCATGTATCCGGCCAGCGCCGGCGATGCCGACACGGTGATGATGGCGGCGATCGAGGCCGGGGCCGAGGATGTCGAGAGCGACGAGGACGGCCACTGGATCTATACCGCCGACACCGATCTGGCGGAAGTCTCGAACGCGCTGGAAGCCGCGCTTGGCGAGTCGGAATCGGCCAAGCTGATCTGGAAGCCGCAGGCGCCGACCGAGATCGACCTGGAGACCGCGCAGAAGCTGATGAAGCTGATCGACGCGCTGGAAGACGACGACGACGTGCAGAACGTCACCGGCAATTTCGACATTCCCGAGGAGGTCGCGGCCCAGCTCGAATGACGCCTCCGGCGGGGGTATTTGAAGAGCAAAGAAATCAGGGTCGCAGGTCTGCTGCGGCCCTTTTCATTGCGGCGGTCAGCGGCGCCAGCGCCGGCGCCATGGCGCGCTGAACGTGCCAGTAAAGCGGCACGTCCAGCGGCAGGCCGGGGACGAGCTCCCGCAGCCCGGCGCCGGCCATGCTCTCGGGCACCATGCCCCAGCCGAGGCCCAGGTCCACCGCCCGCGCGAAGGCCTCCGAGGCCGGGATGCGGTGGCCGGTCAGATGCAGGCGCCGGCCGGTGGCCTGTTCGGCCCAGCGGGATTGCGCGGCGTCCTTCTGGTTGAAGATCACCGCCGGCGCGCGTTTCAGCGCGGCTTCGGTGACGCCGTCCGGGAAGTGGCGCGCGATGAAGCCGGGTGTGGCCAGCGCGAGATAGCGCATATGGCCCAGCGGATGCACGTCGCAGCCCGGCACCGGCTGCGGATCCGAGCAGATCGCCCCCGAGACCTGGCCCTGGCGCAGCCAGTCGCGGGCATGGTCCTGGTCGTCGACTTCCAGCTCGTAGAGCAGCGGCAGCGCCGTCAGCGCCGGCAGGAACCAGGTCGCCAGGCTGTCGGCATTCACCGCCAGCCGCAGCCGGGCCGGGCCGGCGCCGGGGCGCAGCGCGCCGTCGAGCGTGGCTTCCAGCAGCCGCACCTGGTCCAGATGCTGCATCAGCCGCAACCCGGTCTCGGTGCCGGTGGCCGGCGGGCCGCGGTGGATCAGCACCTGGCCCAGCCGTTCCTCGAGCCCCTTGATGCGCTGCGAGATCGCCGAGGGTGTGACCCCAAGCGCCGCGGCCGCGGCGTCGAAGCTGCCGCGCCGGATGATCTCGGCCAGCGCGGCCAAGGCGGCATAGTCGAGCATCAGGCAGCCTTAATCCGGGTAACGATTTTGAATTTGCCTGAATTGCCCGGGCCGGGCAAGACGCGGTGCAAAGGAGATCGCCATGCATGCCTATCTGGCCGGGCTCGGCACCACGCTGTCGCTGATCGTCACCATCGGGGCGCAGAACGCCTTCGTGCTGCGGCAGGGGCTGATGCGGCGCCATGTGCTGGCGACCTGCCTGTTCTGCGCGGTCTCGGACGCGATCCTGATCTCGGCCGGGGTGCTGGGGGCGGGGGCGCTGGCCGGCCATGCGCCGGGGTTCCTGGTGGCGATGCGCTGGGGCGGCGCGGCCTTCCTGCTGGTCTATGGCGCGCGCGCCTTTCGCGCCGCCTGGCGCGGCGGCGCCAGCATGCAGGGCGGGCAGGGCGCGGCCGGGCTGCTGGCGACGCTGGGCGTATTGGCGGCGCTGACCTGGCTCAACCTGCATGTCTGGCTGGATACGGTGGTGCTGATCGGCTCGATCTCGGCCGGGTGGCAGGACAAGCCGGGCTTCACATTGGGGGCGATCAGCGGCTCGGTGCTGTTCTTCTTTGGCTTGGGTTACGGGGCGCGGCTGCTGGCGCCGGTCTTTGCCCGGCCGGCGGCCTGGCGGGTGCTGGATGCGCTGGTCGGGCTGACCATGTGGGCCATCGCGCTGGGGCTGGTGCTGAAGGGCTGACCCTTGCGCCGGGCCTCGGGGCGGGGCATGGCTGGGGCATGAACCATGCCGCGTCCCCCTCCTTGCGCAACGACCTGTCGGGTATCCTGTGGATGCTGACGGCGGGGCTGTGCTTCGTCGCCGTGAACGGCACGGTGCGCTGGCTGGGCCAGGCGCTGCCGGCGGCCGAGGGCGCCTTCATCCGCTTCGCCTTCGGCCTGCTGTTCCTGCTGCCGGCGCTGGGGCCGGCCCTGCGGCGCGGCTTCCCGGCGCGGATCTGGCGGCTGTTCGCCCTGCGCGGCGCGCTGCATGTCGTCGCGGTGATCCTGTGGTTCCACGCCATGGCCCGCATCACCGTGGCCGAGGTCACGGCCATCGGTTTCCTCAACCCCATCGTCGTGACCCTGGGCGCGGCGGCTCTGATGGGCGAGCGGATCTCGTGGCGCCGGGCGCTGGCCATCGCGGTGGCGCTGGTCGGTGCGCTGATCGTGCTGCGCCCCGGACTGCGGCAGCTGGAGGAGGGGCACCTGGCGCAGCTTGGCGCCGCCGTCACCTTCGGCGCCTCCTACCTGGTGGCCAAGCGGCTGTCCGAGCGGGTGCCGGCCTCGGTCGTGGTGGCGATGATGTCGCTGACGGTCTGCCTGGGGCTGGCGCCGATCGCGGCGCTGCATTGGGTGCCGCCAAGCGCGGTGCAATGCGCGGTGCTGGCCTGCACCGCCTTCTTCGCCACCGCCGGGCACTACGCCATGACCCGGGCCTTTGCCGCGGCGCCGCTGACCGTGACCCAGCCGGTGACGCTGCTGCAACTGATCTGGGCCAGCCTGCTGGGCGCGCTGGTCTTTGCCGAGCCGGTTGACGTCTGGGTGCTGGTCGGCGGTGCCACGATGATCGCCGCGATCAGCTATATCACCTGGCGCGAGTCGCGGCGGGGCGGGATCACCCCGCCGCCGGGACAGGAAAGGGACTAGCGCCGGCGGCGATCGCCCGGCTCCAGCCCGATGTCGCGCAGCAGGTGGTCCGAGAGCGTGCTGACCGGCGGCGGCCGGCCCCGGCCGGGCCGCAGCGCCGCGCGCATCAGCGCCAGGGCCACGCGGCCGAGGCCATGGGTCTGGATCAGATCGTCAAGCGGCACGCGCAGGTCGCGCCTGGAACGCAGGTCGGAAAGGGTCATCCGGTCTTGCCGCCCGTTCGCACGGCGCGGCCCTCATGGCTTGCAGGGATGGGAATCGCGGATGCGGCGCGCCACGCGGTTGCGCGCGGCGGTCAGGCATCGGCGATGTCGGGAGGGGCTCGGCCTGCGGCCGGAGCCCGGGTTGTCGTCAATCGCGCCGGAAGCGGCGTCGATTCACCCCGAAACGGGCGGCGGCTGCGTCGTGATCGGTCATGCCTCTGCCCTTTCCATGCCTGGGGTTGCGGAACGCCCCTTGATAGGCACGCTTTCCGATTCGCGACAACCCGCCCCGCGGCAAGCGCGGGGCGGGCTATGGCAAGGCTGCAACAATGGCTGTCAGTGCTCGACGGCGCCGCCGGCCTTATGCTCGACCGCAAGCCGGTTCAGGATGCCGGCTTGGGTGATGCGGCCGCCGCCTTGCAGGGGCAGGGCGTCGGCGCGGCTGGCGGCCAGGCTGCGCATGACTTCGCGCACCGGGGTCTCGCGGTCGATGGGCGTGCCGGGGGCCTCGCCGGGTTCGGCGATATCCTCGGCGGTCAGCACGGCCAGCGGGTTCATATGGGCGACGAAATCCTCGACATAGGCGTCGACCGGCTTGGCGATGATCTCGCGCGCGGTGCCGATCTGGACGATGCGGCCGCCCTCCATCAGCGCGATGCGGTTGCCGATGCGGAAGGCCTCGTCGAGGTCGTGGCTGACGAAGATGATGGTGCGGCGCAGGCGCTTTTGCAGCTCCAGCAATTCGTCCTGCAGCCGGTTGCGGATCAGCGGGTCCAGCGCCGAGAAGGGCTCGTCCATCAGAAGGATCGGCGCCTCGGTCGCGAAGGCGCGGGCCAGGCCCACGCGCTGCTGCATGCCGCCCGACAGGTCGCCCACCTTGCGGTCGGCCCATTCGGTCAGGTTCACCGTGGCCAGCTGCGCATCGACGCGCCGCGCGCGCTCGGCCGCGGGCATCCCGGCCAGTTCCAGCCCCAGGCCGACGTTCTCGCGCACCGTGCGCCAAGGCAGCAGGCCGAATTGCTGGAAGACCATGGCGATACGCTCGCGCCGCAGCCGGCGCAGTTCGGCGCCGCGCGCCTTGCTGACCGAGGCCATGCGGTCGCCGTCCCAGACCCGCACGTCGCCGCGGCAGACCGAGTTCAGCCCGTTCACCGCGCGCAGCAGCGTGGACTTGCCCGAGCCGGAGAGCCCCATCAGCACCAGGATCTCGCCCTCCTTGACGGTCAGGCTGCAATTGTGCACGCCCAGCACCTGGCCGGTTTCGGCCTTGATCGGGCCGCGGGCCAGGCCCTGGTCCATCAGCGGCAGCGCGGCCTCGGGCCGGTCGCCGAAGACGATGTTCACGTTGTCGAATTCGACGGCATTGCGTCCAGTCACGGCGCGTTCAGTCATCATGTTTGCCCACCCGCAGCATCCGGTCCAGCATGATGGCGACGACGACGATGATCGAGCCGCTTTCGAAACCCAGCGCGGTGTTCACGCTGTTCAGCGCCCGCACCACCGGCACGCCCAGGCCCGAGGCCCCGACCAGCGCCGCGATGACGACCATCGACAGCGACAGCATGATGGTCTGGTTCAGCCCGGCCATGATCTGCGGCGCGGCACTGGGCAGTTCCACCTTCCACAGAAGCTGGCGCGGGGTGGCGCCGAAGGCGGTCCCGGCCTCGACCAGCGCCTGCGGCGTCGAGCTGATGCCGAGATGGGTCAGCCGGATCGGCGCCGGCAGCACGAAGATCACCGTGGCGATCAGCCCGGGCACCATGCCGATGCCGAAGAAGACGATGGCCGGGATCAGGTAGACGAAGGTCGGCAGCGTCTGCATCAGGTCGAGGATCGGCCGCATCCAGGCGTAAAGCCGCGGCCGGTGCGCCGCCGCGATGCCGATCGGCACCCCCAGCGCCATGCAGACCACGCAGGCCGAGAGCACCAGGGTCAGCGACTGCATCGTCTCGTCCCAATAGCCCTGGTTCAGGATGAAGAGCAGGCTCAGCAGGACCAGCAGGCAGGTCTTCCAACTGCGCTGCAGGGCCCAGGTCAGCGCCACCGCCAGCAGGGTGAACACCAGCGGGTGCGGAAAGTCGAGGATCCCCAGGATACCGTTGATCAGCCCGTCGAGCAGCTTGGAAATGGCGTTGAAGATGAACGCGGCATGGGCGTTCAGCCAGTCGAATATGGCTTTGGCGGTCTTGCCGACAGGGATCTTGGTGTCGGTCAACAGAGCTGTGATTTGGTCCATGCTTCCTTTGCTACCGTTCGGGGTCGTCAAGACCCGGGGTTGTGAGGAGTGGCGGAATGGTCGGTCCCGGCGGAGGACGGTTCGTCATGTTCGGCATCGGGCCGCGACGGTGGGACCGGATTACGGCCCGGCCCGGGCGGCGGATGGCGCAATCGCGACAGGATTCGGCACGATCACGCCCTGATTGGGCGAAAACGGCCGCCCCGTGCCGGGCGGCCGTGCCGAGAGGTCAGTCGTTCAGCACCTTGTCCAGGGCCGCCTGCGCATCGCCGCCGTCGGCGGTGGTCACGCCCGCGAGCCAGGGCTTCGCGGCATCGGGATTGGCCTTGAGCCATTTCAGCGCCGCATCGGCCGGCTGTTCGCCGTCGTTCAGGATCAGGCCCATGACTTCGCTCTCCATGGGCAGGGTGAATTCCAGGTTCTGCAGGAACTTTCCGACATTCGGGCATGTCTCGGCATAGCCCGCGCGGACGTTGGTGTCGACCCGTGCGCCGCCGAAGTCGGGTCCGAAGATCTCGTCGCCGCCGGCGAGGTAGGTCATCTTGAACTGGGTGTTCATCGGATGCGGCTCCCAGCCCAGGAAGACCACCGGCTGGCCGGCGGCATCGGCGCGGGCGACCTGCGCCAGCATGCCCTGCTCGCTGCTTTCGACCACCTCGAAGGTGCCCAGGTCGAACTTGTTCTCGGCCACCATCTCCAGCAGCAGGCGGTTGCCGTCGTTGCCCGGCTCGATGCCATAGATCTTGCCGTCAAGCTCGGCCTTGTGGGCGGCGATCTTGCTGTAGTCGTCGATGCCCAGCTTGGCGCCGGCCTCGTTGGTCGCCAGCGTGTATTTCGCCCCGGTCAGGTTCGTGCGCAGCACGTCCACGGTGCCCGCGTCGCGATAGGGCTTCAGGTCGTTTTCCTGGCTGGGCATCCAGTTGCCCAGGAACACGTCCACATCGTCCTTGGCCATGGCGGTATAGGTCACCGGCAGCGACAGGATCTTGGTCTCGGTCGCATAGCCCAGGGCCTGAAGCACGGTCGAGGCCAGCGCGGTCGTCGAACTGATGTCGGTCCAGCCGACATCCGAGAAGACGACCTCGCGGCACTCGGCCGGTTCCTCGGCCTGCGCGGCGCCGACCGGCCCGAGCAGGGTGGCCAGCCCGGTTGCGATCAGCGCTGCGGTGCGGCGAAATGTCATCTTGTTCTCCCTGGTTTGTTGACTGGTTGCCTGATTAAGGCTTTTATTGATTGACGAGTCAATCAAAGATCTGCCAGATGCAGGTGTATGGGGCGGAATTTTCCGCGTGAAAGCTGAAAGAAGCTGCAAAATGGTGTCCTGTCATGCCCAAACTGGGTGTTGAGCCTATCCGAAAGGCGGCATTAATCAACGCCGCCATTGCCACGGTGGGGCGCGCGGGGTCGCTTGACGTGACCGTGGCGCAGATCGCGCGCGAGGCGGGGATGTCCTCGGCCTTGGCGCATCACTATTTCGGCTCCAAGGAGCGGATCTTTCTTGCTGCGATGCGGCATATCCTGACGCAATATGCCGAGTCGGCGCGCGAGTTGCTGAAGGATGCGCCCGACCCGCAGGAGCGGCTGCGCGCCGTGGTGCGGGCGAACTTCACGCCGCAGAACTTTGCGCGCGAGACCGTCGCCGCCTGGCTGAACTTCTATGCGCTGGCGCTGGTCGAGCCCGAGGCGGCGCGGCTCTTGCGCATCTATCACAGGCGGCTGCGCTCGAACCTTCTGGTGGCGCTGCGGCCGCTGGCCGGCGCCGGGGCCGAGCGCATCGCCCGCACCGTCGGCGCGCTGATCGACGGGCTTTACCTGCGCGCGGCGCTGTCGAACGAGGCCGATGCCGCCGCCGCCGAACGCACGACAATGGACTATCTGGAGAAGGTGCTGCCATGAGCCATGACGCCCGCCCAACCGCCCAACCCGCCGCCAGTCTCTATATCAACGGCGTGCCCGTCGAGGGCGAGGGGGCCGCGCTGCCGGTGCATTACCCCTATACCGGCGCGGTGATCGCCGATCTGCGCGAGGCCTCGGTCGCCCAAGTGGCGCAAGCCACCGCCGCCGCCGCCGCCGCGCAGCCCGCCTGGGCTGCCCTGCGCCCGGTCGAGCGTGCCCGCGTGCTGATGCGGGCGGCCCAGATCATCCGCGAGCGCGGCGAGGAACTGGCGCGGCTGGAAACGCTGGACACCGGCAAGCCGATCCAGGAAACGCGGGTGGCCGACTGGCCCTCGGGCGCCGATGCGCTGGAATATTTCGCCGGGCTGGCGCCGACCGTGACCGGGCAGAGCATCCCGCTGGGCGGCGATTTCGTCTATACCATCCGCGAGGCGCTGGGGATCTGCGCCGGCATCGGCGCCTGGAACTATCCCAGCCAGATCGCCTGCTGGAAGGCGGCGCCAGCCCTGGCCATGGGCAATGCCATGGTCTTCAAGCCCAGCGAGGAGACGCCCCTGGGCGCGCTGAAACTGGCCGAGATCCTGACCGAGGCCGGGCTGCCGGCGGGCATCTTCAACGTCGTGCAGGGCCGCGGCGCCGTGGGCGCGGCACTGGTGACGGACCCGCTGGTCGCCAAGGTTTCGCTGACCGGCTCGGTCGCGACCGGGCAGAAGGTCTATGCCGCCGCGGCCCAAGGCATGCGCCACGTCACCATGGAACTGGGCGGCAAGTCGCCGCTGATCGTCTTCGACGACGCCAGCCTTGAGGATGCGGTCGGCGCGGCGATCCTGGCGAATTTCTATTCCTCGGGGCAGATCTGCTCGAACGGCACCCGGGTCTTCGTGCAGCAGGGCATCCTGCCGGCCTTCCTGGAGCGGCTGTCGGCGCGGCTCGCCTCGGTCAAGGCCGGCGATCCGCTGGCCGAGGACACCCAGCACGGCCCGATCGTCAGCCCAGGCCAGGCCGCGAAGATCCGCGAGGCCATCGGCAAGGGCCAGGCCGAGGGCGCACGGCTGGTCTGCGGCGGGGCGGGCGAGGGCGCCTTCGTGCCGCCGACCGTCTTTGCCGATGCCAGGGACGATATGTTCATCGTGCGCGAGGAGATCTTCGGCCCGGTCATGTCGGTGCTGAGTTTCGCCGACGAGGCCGAGGTGCTCGCCCGGGCCAACGCCTCGCCCTATGGGCTGGCGGCGGGCGTCTTTACCCGCGACCTGGCGCGCGGGCACCGGATGGCGGCGGGTTTGCAGGCGGGGACGACCTGGATCAACGCCTATAACCTGACCCCGGTCGAGGCGCCCTTCGGCGGGGTGAAGCTGTCGGGGATCGGGCGCGAGAACTCGGCCGCGGCCATCGAGCATTATTCGCAGCTGAAATCGGTCTATGTCGGCATGGGCGGCGTCGATGCGCCCTATTGAGCGGCGCCGCGCCGGCGCCGCCGTCGGCATGGGTATTTGGAAAACAGAGAAAGCCCGCAGGGCGGTGCAGGAGGTCAGGGCATGATCCCGGATTATGTGATCGTCGGTGCCGGCTCGGCCGGTTGCGCGCTGGCCTATCGGCTGGTGATGGCCGGCAAGCGCGTCGATATCATCGAATATGGCGGCTCGGACATCGGGCCTTTCATCCAGATGCCGGCGGCGCTGAGCTATCCGATGAACATGCGCCGCTATGACTGGGGCTTCTCCTCCGAGCCCGAGGCGCACTTGGGCGGGCGGCGGCTGGTGACGCCGCGCGGCAAGGTTCTGGGCGGGTCGTCCTCGATCAACGGCATGGTCTTCGTGCGCGGCCATGCCCGGGATTTCGACTTCTGGGCCGAGAGCGGCGCGGCCGGCTGGGCCTATGCCGATGTGCTGCCCTATTTCAAACGCATGGAGACCTCGCATGGCGCGGTCAGCGCCTATCGCGGCACCGAAGGCCCGCTGCATGTCACACGCGGTTCGCGCAAGAACCCGCTGTTCAACGCTTTCATCCGCGCCGGCAACGAGGCCGGCTATGCCATGACCGACGATTACAACGGCGCCCGGCAAGAGGGCTTCGGCGCCATGGAGGCCACCATCTGGGAGGGCCGGCGCTGGTCGGCCGCCAATGCCTATCTGCGCCCGGCGCAGGAAACCGGCCTCTTGCGCCTGCGCCGCGGCCTGGCGCAGCGCGTGGTCTTCGAGGACGGGCGCGCGGTTGGCGTCGAGGTCAGGAATACCCGCGGCGTCAATGTGTTCCGGGCGAAACATGAGGTGATCCTCTCGGCCAGCTCGATCAACACGCCGAAGATCCTGATGCTGTCGGGAATCGGGCCGGCGGACCATCTGCGCGAGCATGGCATCGAGGTCAGGGCGGACCGGCCCGGCGTGGGGTCGAACCTCCAGGATCACCTTGAGATCTATATGCAATATACCGCGACCAAGCCGATCACGCTTTACAAGCACTGGAACCTCTGGGGCAAGGGCTCGATCGGGGCGCAATGGATGGCGACCGGGACGGGCCTGGGCGCCTCGAACCAGTTCGAGAGTTGCGGTTTCATCCGCTCGGCCGCCGGGGTGGAATATCCGGACATCCAGTATCACTTCTTGCCGCTGGCCGTGCGCTACGACGGCAAGGCGGCGGCCGAGGGTCATGGCTTCCAGGTCCACGTCGGGCCGATGCGCTCGAAGTCGCGCGGCACGGTGCGGCTCAAGGCGAACGATCCGAAACAGGCGCCCGAGATCCGCTTCAACTATATGTCGCATGCCGACGACTGGGCCGAGTTCCGCGCCTGCGTGCGCCTGACCCGCGAGATCTTTGAGCAACCGGCCTTTGCCGATTACAAGGGCTATGAGATTCAGCCGGGCGAGGGCGTGGAGACGGATGCCGAGATCGATGCCTTCATCCGCGAACATGCCGAGTCGGCCTTCCACCCCTGCGGCACGGCCCGCATGGGCCGGCGGGACGACGACATGGCGGTGGTCGATCCCGAGTTGCGGGTGATCGGGGTCGAGGGGCTGCGCGTCGCCGACAGCTCGATCTTTCCGCGCATCACCAACGGCAACCTGAACGCGCCCTCGATCATGACCGGCGAGAAGGCCGCCGATCATATCCTGGGACAGGGCATGCTGGCGCCCTTGAACCTGGGGCCGCAGATGGACCCGGAATGGCAGGAAAGGCAGCGTTCCGCGTAGCTTACTGCGGTTTCTTCGAATCTTTCAACAGATCCGCAAGGCCGGCGAAGGGCTTGCGGGTCGGTTCCTCGGCATCCGGCGTCTCGGGGGCGTCCAGTTCGGCGCCCTGGGCGCGCGGATAGAGCGGCAGGGCCAGCGACAGCTCCTCGGCCATGATGGCGGCCAGGTCGATGAACGGACCCAGGGGCTCGAGTTCGTCATCGGGCATCTCGGTCTCGTCGCCCTCGGGCGCGCTGACATGGGGCGAGAAGACGCGGTGCACCGGCTCCTCGAGATCGGTCGTCACGGGCGCCAGCGTCACCACGCAGGGCTGGACCACGCGGGCCTTGAGTTCGCCCGTCACCTCCCAGCCGTCCTGGGCCACGGCCTGGATCCGGCCGGCGAAGCGCAGCTTCGGCAGGTCCAGCAGCTCCAGCTCGGCCGCCAGCGCCTGGCGCGTCGCGGCGTCGGGCGCCAGCGTGAATTCGGTCGGCTGGCGCGGGTTCAGATGGGCCACCCGAAAGCGGGACTGCGGGGGCTTCGTATCGGTCATCATGGGCCTTTCGCGGGCGGCTTCGCCCTGGGTCTGGATATTCTTGAGCGCAGGGCGTGAGTTTGCTAAGCCGGTCGCGCGGCGTCAACAGGCGCGTAGAGGGGCAGAGAGACGATGAAGATTTCCCGGCGGCAGATCATGGCCTTGGCACTGGTCGCACCTCTTGCGCTTTCCGCCTGCCAGGCCACCTATCGCAACCACGGCTATGTCCCGCCCGAGGAGCAGCTGTCGCAGGTGGTCGTCGGCCAGACCTCGCAATCGGAACTGGAGGGGCTGGTCGGCCGGCCCTCGGCCCAGGGCCTGCTGACCGGGTCGGGCTGGTATTACGTCGGCTCGCGCTGGGAATATTTCGGCGCCCGCCAGCCGCGCGAGATCAACCGCGAGGTCGTCGCCGTCAGCTTCAACGAAGCCGGCACCGTCAGCAATGTCGAGCGTTTCGGGCTGGAGCGCGGCCGCGTCGTGGTGCTGTCGCAGCGCGTCACCGACAGCGGCGTGACCAGCCTCGGCCTGATCCGGCAGCTGATGGGCAACGTCGGCCGCGTCTCGGCCGGGCAGCTGCTGGACCAGCAATAGGCAGGGCGCGGCCCGCGCTGCCTGTCGCAAGCGCAGCGGGGCGTCTGCTGGCGCGCTGTCATCTTTTGCGCTTCAATCCACCATGCGGCTGTTACAAGATGGGTGCAGGGAGGGGCGTAACAAGTCGGATCAGGACCGGGTGACGGTCGAACTCAGGATCGGGCAAGGCGCGATGATGGCATTCCGCAAGGGCCGCTACGAGGTCGGTTTCGCTGAAACCGCAGGGGAAATCCGCGAGGCGCAACGCCTGCGCTGGCTATGTTTCATCGCGCGCGGGCGCAGCGACGACGACACCGGATTGCTGGACGCCGACGATTACGACGACCGCTGCACCCATGTGCTGATTCGCGAGACCGGCGGCCGGCTGGTGGCCTGTTTCCGCATGATGACGCTGGAGGGCGGGGCGCAGATCGGCGAAAGCTATTCCGCGCGCTACTACAACCTGTCACGTCTGCGCGATTTCGACGGCCGCATGGTCGAGATCGGCCGCTTCTGCATCCATCCCGAGATCCGCGATCCCGACATCCTGCGCCTGGCCTGGGGCGCCTTGGCCCGCCATGTCGATGCCGAGGGGGTGGCGATGCTTTTCGGCTGCTCCAGCTTCATCGGCACCGACACCCGCGGCTACGAAGACGCCTTCGCCATGCTGCGCGAGCGGCACCTGGCGCCGAAACGCTGGCTGCCCCGGGTCAAGGCGCCGCAGGTGTTCCGCTTTGCCCGCGTGCTGCGGCTGCGCAAGCCCGACCCGCGCCGGGCCATGGCGGCGATGCCGCCCTTGCTGCGCAGTTATCTGGCCATGGGCGGCTGGGTCAGCGACCATGCCGTCGTCGACCGGCAAATGGACACGCTGCATGTCTTCACCGGGCTCGAGATCGGCGCCATTCCCTCGACGCGGGCGAAACTGCTGCGCGCCGCCGGGGCCTGAGCGGGCCTTGCATCCGGCGCCGGAACGCCTATCAGCAGCCGCATGAGCGAGAAATTCAGTTTCCAGGTCTCGGCCACCGATGGCCGCGCCCGCACCGGCATCATCGACACGCCGCGCGGCCAGATCCGCACGCCGGCCTTCATGCCCGTCGGCACTGCCGCCACGGTCAAGGCCATGCTGCCCGAATCGGTGCGCGCGACCGGCGCCGACATCCTCTTGGGCAATACCTATCACCTGATGCTGCGCCCCGGCGCCGAGCGCATCGCCCGGCTGGGCGGGTTGCACGAGTTCATGAACTGGGACCGCCCGATCCTGACCGATTCCGGCGGCTTCCAGGTCATGTCGCTGGCGAGCCTGCGCAAGCTGACCGAAGAGGGCGTGACCTTTTCCAGCCATATCGACGGCAGCAAGCACCATCTCTCGCCCGAGACCAGCATGGAGATCCAGCGCCTGCTGGGCTCGGACATCGTCATGGCCTTCGACGAATGCCCGGCGCTGCCGGCGAGCGACGAGGTGGTGGCACGGTCGATGCGCATGTCGATGCGTTGGGCCGAGCGGAGCCGCGACGCCTTCGGCGACCGGCCCGGCCATGCGCTGTTCGGCATCATGCAGGGCGGCGTCACCCGCGAATTGCGCGAGGAATCGGCCGAGGCGCTGAAATCCATCGGCTTCGAGGGCTACGCCATCGGCGGCCTTGCCGTGGGCGAGGGGCAGGAGGCGATGTTCGGCGTCCTCGACTATGCGCCGGGCTTCCTGCCCGAGGACAAGCCGCGCTACCTGATGGGCGTGGGCAAGCCCGACGACATCGTCGGCGCGGTGCTGCGCGGCATCGACATGATGGATTGCGTGCTGCCCTCGCGTTCCGGGCGCACCGGCCAGGCCTGGACCCGGCGCGGCCAGGTCAATGTCAAGAACGCCCGGCACGCCGACGACCCGCGTCCCTTGGACGAGCATTGCAGCTGCCCGGCCTGCACCGGCTATTCGCGGGCCTATCTGCACCATGTCTTCCGCGCCGGCGAGATGATCTCGGGGATGCTGCTGACCTGGCACAACCTGCATTACTTCCAGGAGCTGATGGCCGGGCTGCGCGAGGCCATCGCGCGCGGGGAACTGGCCGCATTCGTGGCGGAATTCGCGGCATTGCGAGCACAGGGCGATATCGATCCGCTGTGAAACCCAAGGTAATTCCTTGAATTTCGCCAAACCTTAGATATTGCCGAAAGGAATCGCCCGGCGGATGACCCGCCGCCCCTGAAAGAACCCAATGGCAGCCAACCCACAGACCGACCGCAAGACCGAGATCCGCACCATCACCACCACGGCCGAGCTGGCCGAGTTCTGTGAACTGGCCAAGGCTCAGCCCTATGTCACGCTCGACACCGAATTCCTGCGCGAGCGCACCTATTATTCCAAGCTCTGCCTGATCCAGGCCGCGCTGCCGCCGGCCTCGGCCAGCAAGCTGCCGGGCGGCCCGGCCGTGCTGATCGACCCGCTGGTCGAGGACCTGTCGCTGGAACCGCTCTATGACCTGTTCCGCCACAAGGCGACGGTGAAGGTGTTCCACGCCGCCCGCCAAGATCTGGAGATCTTCTTTCACGACGCCGGCGTGTTTCCCGACCCGCTGTTCGACACCCAGATTGCCGCCATGGTCTGCGGCTTCGGCGAGCAGGCGGGTTACGAGACCCTGGTCAAGAAGATCGCGCGCCAGCCGCTCGACAAGTCTTCGCGCTTCACCGACTGGTCGCACCGGCCGCTGTCGGATGCGCAGGCGGCCTATGCGCTGGCCGATGTGACGCATCTGCGGGCGATCTATGAGTTCCTCGCGGCGCAGCTCGACAAGACCGGCCGCGGGCCCTGGCTGGGCGAAGAGGTCGCGGTGCTCTTGAACCCGGAAACCTACATCACCCGCCCCGACGAGGCCTGGGAGCGGGTGCGCACCCGTTCCGGCTCGCCGCGCTTCCTGGCGGTGGTGCGCGAGCTGGCGCGCTTCCGCGAGACCTATGCCCAGGAGCGCGACATTCCGCGCGCCCGGGTGTTCAAGGACGATGCGCTGATCGAGCTTGCCTCGACCAAGCCGCTGACCGAGGCGGACCTGGCGAAGTCGCGCCTGCTGTTGCGCGACGCCCGGCGCGGCGACATCGCGAACGGCATTCTCGCCGCGGTCAAGGCCGGGCTCGAGGCCAAGGATCTGCCCAAGCCCGCGCCTGAAGAACCCGGCCGCCCCGGCAATGCCGCGCTGGCGGAACTGCTGCGGGTGCTCCTGAAGGCCAAGTCGGATGCGGCGGGCGTGGCGCCGCGGCTGATTGCCTCGGCGGCGGAACTGGACGCCATCGCCTCGGGCGCGCGGGACCTGCCGGCGCTTGCGGGCTGGCGGGCCGAGGTCTTTGGCCGCGACGCGCTGCGCCTTGCCGCCGGCGAGATCGCGCTTTCGGCGCAGAACGGCGCGGTCAAGGTGGTGCCGGTCGGCAGCTGAGCCGAAGCCTTTCGAAACCCGCGTCCCGCCGGAACCCGGCGGGGCGGCGGCACGTTCCGCGTGGCAGGCCTGACGGTCGGGCTGCCTTTTGCGCGGAATTTCCATGACCTTACCCCAGATGCTGTCCTTCGCCATCATCATCGGCATGATGGTGCTCTTCATCTGGGGCCGGCTGCGTTATGACCTGGTGGCGATGCTGGCGCTGGCCGTATCGCTGCTGGCCGGCACCGTGGCGCCCGAGGAGGCGTTTTCCGGCTTCAGCGACGATATCGTCATCATCGTCGGCAGCGCGCTGGTGGTCAGCGCCGCCGTCTCGCGCTCCGAGATGATCGAGGTGGCGCTGCGCTGGCTGGTGCGCAAGCTCGGCAGCTATCACGCGCAGCTGGCGGTGCTGGTCGGCGGGGTGACGATCCTGTCGGCGCTGATCAAGAACATCGGCGCGCTGGCGATGATGATGCCGGCCTCGCTGAAGATGGCGCGGAAATCGGGCCGCTCGCCGGCGCTCTACCTGATGCCCATGGCCTTCGGCTCGCTGCTGGGCGGGCTCATCACGCTGGTCGGCACCTCGCCCAATATCATCGTCAGCCGGGTGCGCGAGCAGATGACGGGCGAGCCGTTCCGCATGTTCGACTATGCCCCGGTCGGCCTTGGCCTGTCGGCGGTCGGGCTGGTGTTCCTGATGTTCGCCGCCCGGCACCTGCTGCCCGCCGACCGCCGTGCCACCGCCTCGCTGGGCGAGGCGGTCAATATCGCCGATTACAACACCGAGGCTGGCGTGCCGCCCGATGCCCCGGTCGCCGGCAAGACCATCGGCCATTTCCTGGGCCTCGCCGATGGCGAGGTGACCGTGACCGGGGTGATCCGCAACGACAAGCGCCGCGCCGTCACCCTGTCGGACAGCATCATCGAGCCGGGCGACGTGCTGCAATTGCGCGGCAAGCCCAACGCGCTGGAGCGGGCGGTGTCCAAGGGCGGGCTGCTGCTGGCGCGCCAGGACATGCCCTCGCCGCCCGACACGCCCGAGGCCCGCATCGGCGTCATCGAGGCGGTGGTCAAGACCGCCTCGCCGCTGGTCGGGCAAAGCGCGGCGCGGCTGCAGCTTTTCGACCAGCACGGCGTCAATCTGCTTGCCCTGTCGCGCGCGGGCAAGCGCATGACCGAGCGGTTGTCCGAAACCATGCTCGACGCCGGCGACGTGCTGCTGGTGCAAGGCCCGCTCGACCTTCTGCCCGAACGGATGCAGGCGCTTGGCCTTCTGCCCCTGGCCGAGCGCGAGCTGCGCTTCGGCTCGGTCCGGCGCGACCTGCTGCCGGTCGCGATCCTGGCCGCGGCCATGGCGCTGACCGCGGTCGGGCTGGTGCCGGTTGCCATCGCTTTCTTCGGCGCGGCGCTGGCGATGATCCTGACCGGGGCGATCAGCGCCGAGGCGGCCTATGAGGCGATCGAATGGCCGATCCTGATCATGCTGGGTGCGCTGATCCCGGTCAGCGAGGCGCTGCAGAAGACCGGCGGCGCCGAACTGATCGGGGACCTTCTGTCGGCGACGGCGGCCGGCCTGCCGGTCTGGGGCGCGGTGGCGCTGATCATGGTCGCGGCCATGGCGGTGACGCCCTTCCTGAACAATGCCGCGACCGTGCTGGTCATGGCGCCCATCGCCGCGATCTTCGCCGAGCGGCTGGGCCATGCGCCCGACCCCTTCCTGATGGCGGTGGCGGTGGGCGCGGGCTGCGATTTCCTGACGCCCATCGGGCACCAGTGCAACACGCTGGTCATGGGGCCGGGCGGCTATCGCTTCGGCGATTATGCCCGGCTGGGCGCGCCGCTGTCGGCCCTGGTGGTGCTGGTCGGCGTGCCGCTGATCCTGGCGGTCTGGCCGGCCTGAGGCGCTGTTGCCGGGGTATTTGGAAAACGGTGAAACGGCGCGGCGTCAGGGCGTGATGAACTCGACCCCGGGCAAGGCGGCGATCTCGGCCATGTCGTCGTCATAGGCGGCGCCGATGCGGTCGACCAGGGCCTGGTCCCAGCCGGGCAGGTTCAGCTCGATCTCGATCTGGTCGGGCAGGGCGTGCTTTTGCAGCGCGGCCGAGAAGATCCGCCGCCGGCTCTCGATGGTCAGCCGGGTTTCCTGCGCCATGGCATCGCGGATCATGCGGATGCCGTCCGGGTGCAGGATGTCGCCCAGGATCTGCAACCCCGCCTTCAAGGGCACGTCGCTGGGCATGGTCGAGATGCGCCGCACCACCTCGGGCCAGATCAGCGAGGTGTCCTCGTGACACCAGACCACCAGGCGGTGGCCGGGCACGGCGGCCAGGATGCGCCGGATCGCCGGCGCCCAGCGCAGGCTTTCCGGGTCGATGCCGCCCATGACCTCGGCATAGGTGCCGCTGCCCTCTTGCGCCAGCACGAAGGGGATCAGCGTGGCCGGATTCTTCAGCCCCATGAAGAACTCGACCTCGGCGCTGGGAAAAAGGTTGGCCAGCGCCGCCATCTTCTCGCCCGCCGCGGCATAGAGCCCGTCGAGCGACAGCGCCCGCTCGGCCTTGCCAAGGAAGGTCGGCGTGGAGCAGATGATGCGCTGCGGGTCGTCGGTGTCCAGGATGGCATCCAGCATCACCTGCTCCATCTCGGGCGTGGCGGCGCCGCCGTTCAGCGCGCCCAGCGCCTCGTTGAAGACGTCGCGGTGCCGGTTCGGCGTCACCGGCTCGATCCCGTTGCGCAAGAGCCAGTCGCGATTCTGCAGCAAGGTCTTGACCATGCGGTAAAGATCGGTGCCGTGGACGCCGCAGTGAAAGACGACCTGCATGGTGCGGGGAACTCCTGACTCGTTTCCGGCGCACAGTAACCAGCTATGCCGGCCGGGAAAACCCGCTGGTTGAATTCCGCGCGCGCAGAGCCGCTGACGCTACGTCAACGGAATGCAACCGGATTAGCTCGGCTTTTCAATTGCTTTATGTGAATTGCCTGCGGTAATTTCGCGCGACATCGGGGAAATCCGCCGGGGCGGCGTCATGCGCGCGGTTCCAGCGGGGAAAGATCGTTTCACATTTCGCTTTTCACCGGCAATTATGACGACAGGCATTGAGAGTTCCCGACCCATGGATCTCCTGACGGACCTCGAGACGGTGTTGGCGGCGCGCACGACCGACAGCCTGTGGCGGTACTATACCGAGCGGCTGGCCGGGCTGGGGTTTCCCTATGCCTCTTATTGCAGCGTCCGCATCATCGAGACGGCGGGCGACCGGCAGGTCGACGATCGCCTGTTCCTGACCAATTGCACGCCGCGCCTGTTGCAGGAGATCCTGTCGCAGGACGCGCTGACCAGCGTGCCGATGTATCGCTGGATGGCGGGAAACCGCGGCAGCGAAAGCTGGGACTGGATGCGCCGGCTGCGCCAGGCCGGCCGGCTCAGCCCGGCCGAGGAGCGGATGCTGGACCTGTTCGCGCGCCACGGCCATATCGCGGGCTATGCGGTCGGCCTGGGCGACAGCGTGCAGCAGGTGCGGGCGGGGGTAATCCTGTCGGGCGCCCTGGGCGTGGACCAGCGCCGGCTGGACGGGCTGTGGCAGCAGCATGGCCCGCTGGTCGAGGCACTGACCGGGTTGATCCACCTGCGGCTGTCGGTGCTGCCCTATGATCCGCCCGAGCAGGTGCTGACGCAGCGCCAGCGCGAGGTGCTGGAGCAGATCGCCGTCGGCCGCACCACGCAAGAGATCGCCGGGCTTCTGGGCGTGTCGCGAGCGACGGTGGAAAAGCACCTGCGCCTGGCGCGCCAGGCGCTGGCGGCGCGAACCACGCCGCAGGCGATCCTGCTGGCCAGCAACCGCCGGCAGATCTTCGTCGATCCGGGCGAGACCTGCACCACCGAGGCCGGCGAGAGCCTGGCGGCTGGCCGCGCCTGGCGCTGCCAGAGCTTCGCGGCGACGGCCCCCCGGACCGAGGCGGCCGTCGCCAGGCTGCCGCGCTGCGGGCGGGTCTGACAGTCGTGCCAGGGCGAGTGGCAAGGATCGTGCCGCAGGGGGTCTGCCCAGGGTCGCGGTGACCCGTCACGCCGTCCAGGACCTGACAAATGAGCCGGCGCCAGAGGGGGCACCGACGCGAAAGCCGATGCCGATCATGCGGTCGGTCGGGTGGACTCTCGACCGTGCAGAGTGCCGGGAAGCCTGTGCGAAACGCCGAAAGCGCCGAGTAAACCGCCGGGCGACCTGATGCGACCGCCGCAGGCCCGCGCCGCCGGTTCCTGAGGTCGCAGACCGCATTGCGAGCCAGCCGGAGGCCTGCGCCGCGAGTATGTCGCCGCGCTTCCTCGACCGCTGCCACCGCATGCGACCGGCCACCCGCCGGCAGGGCGCGAGAGGCGGCGTCCAAAAGAACAACGCCGGCCCTCGCGAACCGGCGTTGCTGTCTGGCAGAAAGACGGGGCTCAGGCGCCGGCGCGGGTCTTGGCGACCTCGGCGGCGAAATCCTCTTCCTTCTTCTCGATGCCTTCGCCGACCATGACCCGGGCGAAGCCGGTGATCTCGACGCCGGCCTCTTTCGCGGCCTGCTCGACGGTCAGGTCGGGGTTGATGACGAAAGCCTGGCCCAGCAGGGTGTTCTCGGCCACGAACTTCTTCATCCGGCCCGGGATGATGTTGTTTTGGATCACGGCCTCGGGCTTCGGCTTGGCCGAGGAGGCGTTCTCTTCCAGCGCCTTCGCGGTCTGGACTTCCAGCTCGCGCGCCAGCAGCGTCGGGTCGAGCGTCGCTTCCGACAGCGAGACCGGGTTGGTCGCGGCGATATGCATGGCGAATTGCTTGCCGATGGCCTGCGCCTTGTCGGCCGGACCCTTCAGCGCGACCAGCACGCCGATCTTGCCCATGCCCTCGGTCGCGGCGTTGTGGACATAGGAGACCACGGTATCGCCTTCCAGGACATGCATGCGGCGCAGGGTCAGGTTCTCGCCGATGCGGGCGATGGCGTCGGTCACGACTTCCGACACCGGCTTGCCGTTCAGATGCGTGGCGCGCAGCACCTCGACATCCTCGGCGGTTTCCAGCGCGACATTGGTGATCTCGCGCACCAGCGCCTGGAAGTCGGCGTTCTTGGCGACGAAGTCGGTTTCCGAGTTCAGCTCGACGGCGACGCCGCGGCCGGCCTTGACCGAGACACCCACCAGACCCTCGGCGGCGACGCGATCGGCCTTCTTGGCGGCTTTCGCCAGGCCCTTGGTGCGCAGCCAGTCCACGGCGGCTTCCATGTCGCCGTCGGTTTCGGTCAGCGCCTTCTTGGCGTCCATCATGCCCGCGCCGGTCGTTTCGCGCAGCTCTTTCACCATCGCAGCGGTGATAGCCATCGGGGATCTCCTTGCTTTTCAATGCGTCAGGCGGGGCTTATCCCCGCCTGATGAATATTGCGTAAACCCTTGCGGGGGCGTCGGCCCCCGACGGTTTCCGATCAGGCTTCGGCTTCTTCGGTCGCGCCTTCCAGCGTTTCCTCGACCGAGGCTTCCAGCGCGCCCAGGTCCACGCCGGCGGCGCCCATCTGCGCGGTCATGCCGTCCAGAGCGGCGCGCGAGGCCAGGTCGCAATACAGCGCGATGGCGCGGGCGGCGTCGTCGTTGCCCGGGATGATGTAGTCGACGCCCTTGGGCGAGCAGTTGGTATCGACCACGGCGACGACCGGAATGCCCAGTTTCTTGGCTTCCAGGATGGCCAGGTCTTCCTTGTTCACGTCGATGACGAACAGCAGGTCGGGCAGGCCGCCCATCTCGCGGATGCCGCCCAGCGAGGCTTGCAGCTTGGCCTGCTCGCGTTCCATCTGCAGACGCTCTTTCTTGGTCAGGCCCTCGGCGCCCGAACCCAGCGTCTCGTCCAGGGCCTTCAGGCGCTGGATCGACTGCGACACGGTTTTCCAGTTGGTCAGCGTGCCGCCCAGCCAGCGGTGGTTCATGTAGAACTGCGCCGAACGCTCGGCGGCATCGGCGATGGATTTCTGCGCCTGACGCTTGGTGCCGACAAAGAGCACGCGGCCGCCCTTGGCGACGGTGTCGCGCACGGCTTGCAGGGCGGCGTCCAGCATCGGGACGGTCTGGGTCAGGTCGAAGATGTGGATGCCGTTGCGTTCACCATAGATGAACTCGGCCATGCGGGGGTTCCAGCGTTGCGTCTGGTGACCGTAGTGCACGCCAGCTTCAAGCAGCTGACGCATGGAGAATTCGGGAAGCGCCATTCCATGTTCCTTTCCGGTTTGCGCCTTGGCAGGGTTTTCAGGGCGGATGCCCCAACCGGTGGACCTGCGGGAATGTCTCCCCCGAAGGCCCGACCCTGCCTGTGAAGTGCGCGCGACATAGTCCGGTTCGGCCGCGAATGCAAGCCCGAAGCCGCATCGGCTGGCCGCCAGGGCATCAAAAAAAGCGAACCGGACCGTTCGGCGGTCAACGATGTCTTAAACTCTTTGCGCGATGGTCGCGCAAGACGAACACCGATCCAGCCATGGGAAGATTGCGCATGACCGTCCTGAAATCCGCCTGCCAGCGCCGCTATCCGTCCGGGGAATCGCGATGACGCTGACGGTTTTGCTGCTGCATGACGATTCGGCGCTCTGCGCCCAGGCCTACGCCGCCCTGACCGAGGCGGGGCTGGAGGTCATTCCCGCTGTGGACGGGACGCAGGCGCTGGAACGGCTGGGCCAGCGCGAGATCGACGCCATCGTGACCGGGGTGAACATGGCCGGCCTGGACGGATTCGCCTTCATCGAGGCGGTGCGCCAGCAGCCGGCGCTTTACGGGATGCCGATCCTGGTGCTTTCGGCCGAGGCCATGCCGGACCTCAAGACCCGGGCCCGCAATGCCGGCGCCGCCGGCTGGCTGCCGCATCCTTTCGATCCGCAGCGGCTGGTCGAGACGGTGCTGGCCGTCACCGGCTGAGTGGTCGCAAGCGACGGCCGCGCTTGCGCTGCGCGGCCCGAGGGGCTATCCGATCAGTCAAGGCCGGTTTAGCTCAGTTGGTAGAGCAGCTGATTTGTAATCAGAAGGTCGCGGGTTCGATTCCTGCAACCGGCACCATTTCGCTTCCGCGAGTCCATATTTATCAATGATTTTCCATGGCATGAAGCCCCGTCCGGTGCACATAGAGGCACACATGGGGCCGTTTTGAAGCACGTTGAGAGAACTAAGGCCGGCTCTTCGGGATGTGGCGGGAACCAAGCGCGAGTTCAAGAAAAAGCTCGGGAATCCGAGAACGAAGCCCTTCGCGTTTGGCCTTGGTATCATGCGCAGGTCGAGCGGGAGATAGCTCAGGCGCGGCGTCAGGTTGCGCCAGGGGCCGATCCTTAGACGGAGAGGAAGGCCCATGAGGCTGCTCAACGGTGGGTCCAGACGATTGCACCTGATGCAGCTGCTGATCTGCGGGGCGTGCTGGCGGATCAGGTCGCTGGACCACACGCCCAAGACCCCGAAACAGAGGAGCCCATGCCGCGATCTCCGCTAGGGACTAAATGGCTTGTCCTCGGGCGCCTGTTCTGGCGACGTTCAGGCTGGCGTCCAGGAGGTCCACGAACTCGCGCATGGTGTCCACGGTGCGACGACTGATGCCACAGGCCCCGGCGATCTGGTCCGCTGTATGGGCATAGCGTTGGTTTCCCGTGGGCTGGGTCTGGACCATTTCCCAGGCTCGGGCGCAGCGGGCGCGGCTGATGGTGAGGGGAGGCACGGGGGTGGTGTCATGGTCTATGTTCATTCTTCTGGGGATTTCCTTGGCGTTCACCGGGCAAAACCCCTCCCGAGGTCCGAAGCGAGTCGCTGGCGGGCTGGGAGAGGATGCCGGCAGGTGTGTGGAGGGGAGGCCCTTAGAGGGGCGCTTAGGCGGCGCTGTCGAGGATCTGCTGCGCGGTCAAGGCCGAGCTCGATCCCGTCTCGCCCGCTTCGAAGGCCAGGCGCACCAGCGCCGCCAGATCCTCGGCCATCGTCTGAAACCGGTGGAACCGACGCGGCCGCGCAGGGCAGCATCGCCATGCAGCGCTGCCAGACCGCAAGGTCGTAATCCTGCGTCGTGACCGGGAACGATGGGGCAGGGGCTCGCGTAGCTTGGCGATGTCCTTGGCGTGGCCGATCTGCGCCTGTAGCGCCGCGACGGCAGAGGGAAGCGCTGTTGTCGCCTCGCGCCGGGCGGGAGCAGAGGGGCGGTCAGCTCCTTCTTGCCGAGGATGGATTGCAGCGCGACCACGCGGGCGTAGAAGCGCCCACCAAATGTCGGACCTGACCAGCCATCTGCAATCCCCATTCTGGCGCCAGAAACGGAACCAAGCCCAGCAAGGCAAGGGATTTTCAGATTTCAAAATGTTAAGGGGAAAATCGGTGAGAGGCTGGACAACGACCCAAGCGGGACTCGTTACGGCTGCTTCCTTCCGGACCTGACCGGGTTGGCGAGGCGCTCGCCCGCGCCAACCTCTCGGCGCCTAGATAGGCGCGGGCGGCGGCGGATGCAAGCGCCTTGGCGTCACAGGTGCAGCCGCAGCCGCAGGAATCCGTCCGGGCCAAGCCCCGCCTGTTCGACCGGGGTGTCGAGGCGGTCGAGATGGCCGGCGGCGGCGGGCGAGGTCTCGAACAGGACCGAGGTGCCGGGCAGGGGCGAGAAACTCCAGCCGATGCGGGAATCGGGCGCCAGCACCCGGCGCTGCGCGACATAGCGGCGCAGCACCTCGCGCGTGCGGGCGGTGCTGTCCAGAAGCACCGGCCGGCCGGTGGCCACTGCCGCGAAAAGCCCGCAATCCGACAGCCGGTAGCTGTTCGTGACCAGGATGAACGGCTGGCCCGGGGCGACCGGCCGGCCGCGGTGGCGCAGGTCGGCGATGCGGTGGGAATCGGCATGCGCCAGCCGCCCGTCCGGCGCATAGCGCGGCGGTCGGCTGAGGTCGATCTGCCAGTCGAGCCCGTCGATCACGTCGAAATTGTAGCTCGGGAACTCGGGGTCGATCAGCGGCTGGTCGGAAAGGCCCGGCTCGACCCGCAGGAACAGGCTGGCCGAGCGTTCCAACCATTCGCGCACCTCGGCCCCGGTCAGCCGGATGGCGCAGAGCCGGTTCGGGAACAGGTAGAGATCGGCGATGCTGCGCAGCGTCAGCCGCCCGGCCGGCACGTCGGTGTAATGCTGCGGCCCGCCGCGCCCGCCGGCCCGAAAGGGTGCGGCCGCCGAGAGGATCGGCAGATCCTGCCAGCGCGTGCCGCGCAGCGCCCGCCGCACATGCCAGCGCTGCGCCATGGTCACCAGCCGCAGCCCCGGATCCTGGCCGATGAGCGAGAAATAGCTGCTGAGCGCGCGCTCGGTGCGGCCGATGCGGCGGCGGAAATGCCGCAGGGTCTGGCGATGCGCCGGCATGGCCGGGCCGGTGACGGCGGGGTGGTCGGCCTCGGCCGCGACCGGCTCGGCCCGGCAGGTGAAATCGGCGATGCGCCAGGCGCTGCCGTCATGCTGCAGCCGCAGGTCGATCAGCCCCAGATGCGAGCCCCAGAAGCCCGGCATCACCGCGGGCTTCCCGGCCAGCGTTCCGCGCTCGGCGTCGATGCCGGGGCCACCGGGATGGCTGGCCGAGGGAAAGACCCGATGCGTATGGCCGGCGATCACCAGGTCGAGTCCCGGCAGGGCGGCCAGCGCGGTGGCCGCATTCTCCATCATCGGTTGCGGCTCCAGCGCGCCGATGCCGCTGTGCGACAGCGCCAGCACCAGGTCGGCGCCGCGCTGGCGCAGGGCGGCAATGCCGGCGCGGGCCGAGTCGAGGATATCGGCGACCGCGATCTCGGGGCGCAGGGCCGGTTCCCAGTCGACGGTCTGCGGCGGCAGGAAGCCCAGGACGCCGATGCGCAGCCGGCGCGGGCGGCCCCGGCGGTCCAGGAAGCGCCGCTCCAGCAGCAGATGCGGGCTGACCGGCAGCGGCCGGCGCGGCTGCAGGTTGCTGGCGACGATCGGGAACGCCGCCCCTTCCAGGCTGGCGCGCAGAAAGCCCAGGCCGAAGCTGAAATCGTGGTTGCCGACCGTGGCCGCGTCATAGCCGAGCGCGTTCATCGCAGCGATGGCCGGGTGGCGACGGCGCGGGCCGATGCCGCCGGATTCGGCCAGGTAGTCGCCCATCGGGCTGCCTTGCAGCGCGTCGCCATTGTCGAAAAGCAGGCAGTTCGGCACCTGCTGGCGCGCGCGCGCGATCAGCGCCGCCGCCCGCGACAGGCCCAGCCGCTCGGACGGCCGGTCGGCCAGGTAATCATAGCCCAGCACATGCATGTGCAGATCCGTCGTCGCCATCACCCGCAGGTCGAGGCAATCCTCGGCAGGGCCGGAAGCCGCGGTGGCAGCGTGACGGGGCAGGGCGGGATCGTGATCCATTGTCCATGCATGCGGACATTATAAGCATTATGCAACCTTGGATTGCATATTGACGCTGCGTCGCCGATACGGTGGGGTGCGCTTGCATGCTGCGCTGCAACATGGGAAAAACCGCGCATGATGCTTTGGGCGTTTTCAGCAGTGGACCTTCGATGAAATTCTCGACTCGCCAGGACACCGACATTCCCGCCGATGCCCTTTTCCGCGCCGTCGGCAATTTTCCCAGCCTCGAGCGGATGCTGGTGCGGCGCGGCGCCTCGGTGCGGCGGCTGGACGACATGGTGCGGCCCGGGGTCGGCATGGGCTGGGAGATCGGTTTCGACTGGCGCGGCCGCCGGCGCGGGCTGGACCTGCGCGTTGCCCGCTACGAACCCAATGAGCTGATCGCGCTGGATGGCACCTCGGACCAGTTCGAATTGCAGATCCGCATGACGGTGGTGGCGCTGACCCCCAGCCGGTCGCGGCTGATCTTCGAGGCCGACGTACAGCCGCGCGGCATGAAGGCGCGGCTGCTGCTGCAGACCGCGAAGCTGGGCAAGGCGCAGCTTGACCGCAAGTTCGCCCAGCGGATCGCCGATTTCGTGACCCAGATTTCGGCCGAGGCCGCCGCCTGAGCGGCACGCCCGGCGGCGTCTCAGCCCTGGGCCTGGTCGCGCAATTGCGCGGCGCGCAGCGGATCGGCCGGATAGACGCCGAGGATGTTCAGGCTGGAGGTGAAGTAATCCAGTTCTTCCAGCGCGCGGGCGACATTGGGATCCTCGGGGTGGCCCTCGATGTCGGCATAGAATTGCGTCGCGGTGAAGACGCCGTCGACCATGTAGCTTTCCAGCTTGGTCATGTTGACGCCGTTGGTCGCGAAGCCGCCAAGCGCCTTGTAGAGCGCGGCCGGGATGTTGCGGACGCGGAAGACGAAGGTGGTCATCATCGTGCCGTCGCCCTGGGCATTCTTGCGGCGGCTGAAATCGGGCTGGCGCGCCATGACCAGGAAGCGGGTGGTGTTGTTCTGCCGGTCCTCGATGCCCGAGGCGAGCTCGTCGAGCCCGTAGATCTCGCCGGCCAGCGGCGCGGCCAGGGCGGCCAGCGACCGCTCGCCGCGCCGCGCCACCTCCATGGCCGAGCCGGCGGTATCGGCGCCGACCAGGCTGCGGATGTCGTGGCGGCGCAGGAAGCCGCGGCACTGGCCCAGCAGGACCGGGTGGCTCATCGCCTCGGTCACCTCGGCCAGCGTGGCGCCGGGCACGGCCAGCAGGCTGATGCGCACCCGCACGAAGCCCTCGTCGATGATGTGCAGCCCGCTTTCCGGCAACAGGTGGTGGATGTCGGCGACGCGGCCATAGGTGGAGTTCTCGACCGGCAGCATGGCCAGTTCGGCGCGGCCGCCGCGCACCGCCTCGATGGTGTCCTCGAAGGTGCGGCAGGGCAGGGCCTCCATACGCGGCCGGTAGTTGCGGCATGCCTGGTGGCTATAGGCGCCCGGCTCGCCCTGGAAGGCGATCACGCCCTGGCTTTCGGTCTGGCTCATCCCTTGCCCCCTTGTCCTTGCAGGCCTGTCGTCGCGGGGTCCGACCCCGGTCTTGCGGCGACAAGCCCCGTGGCGAGGCGGTGACGCCGGCGGGTTTTGTCGCGCGCGAGCGACAACTATACCTTGAACCAGCGAAACAAAAGCGGATAGATACCGCCCAGATCCACGGATAGACCCAAGGGGCCCGCAGACATGTTCGATACCATGACCATCACCAAGGCAGCCGGGGCTATCATCGGCTCGCTTCTGTTCCTTCTGCTGATGGGCTGGGCCGCTTCGGGCATTTATCACGTCGGCCCCGCAGGCCATGGCGGCGAGGAAGAGCACGCCCAGGCCTATACGATTCCCGTCGAGGACGCCGGCGCCGGCGGCGGCGAGGAAGCGGCCGAGGAAGGCCCCGATTTCGCCACCGTCATGGCCTCGGCCGATGCCGCGGCGGGCGAGAAGGTCTTCGGCAAGTGCAAGGCCTGCCACAAGATCGACGGTTCGGACAGCACCGGCCCGCATCTGAACGGCGTGGTCGGCCGCGCGGTCGCCTCTGCCGCCGGCTTCAACTATTCCGACGCCATGAAGGCCCATGCCGCCGAGGCTCCGGACTGGACCCCCGAGGCGCTGGAGCATTTCCTGACCAACCCCAAGACCGTGGTCAAAGGCACCAAGATGGCCTTTGCCGGCCTGCCCAAGGTCGAGGATCGCGCGAACCTGATCGCCTATCTGGAAACGCTGAAATAAGTCTTCCGCGCGGCAGATCATGACGGGGCGTCCCTTGCGGGCGCCCTTTTTCATGGCGCGAGGGCAGGGCGGGGTCGTCCCATCACGCAATTGCATGTTGAACCGCCCGGCCCGGCTGCTAGCCTGCGGGCAACAAGCGGGCCGGATCAGGCCCCGACATGCAAGGACGAGCAACACCCGATGACGATGCCCTTTTTGCGACATGCCCCGATGGCCCTGCTGCTGGCGCTGCTGCCCGTCACCGCCCCCGCGCAAGAGCCCAAGCCCGGGACCATCGTGTCGCATGGCATCGCGGTCTTCGGCACGCCCGAACTGCCGGCGGATTACCCGCATCTGCGTTACGTGAACCCGGATGCGCCCAAGGGCGGCGAGATCTCGGAATGGGGAATCGGCGGCTTCGACAGCTACAACCCCTTTACCCATCGCGGCCGCGCCACCGCGCTGTCCGTCATCATGCTGGAGCGGCTGATGGAGGATCCGGCGGATGAGCGCGGCTCATCCTATTGCCTGCTCTGCGAGACCATCGAATATCCCGAAAGCCGCGATTGGGTGATCTTCCATCTGCGGCCCGAGGCGAAATTCTCGGACGGCACGCCGCTGACCGCGCATGACGTGCTGTTTTCCTTCGAGCTTCTGCGCGACAAGGGCCTGTCGTCCTATCGCACCGGCATCGCCAAGATGGTCGCCAAGGCCGAAGTGATCGACGAGCATACGATCAAGTTCATCTTCCAGCCCGGCTATCCGCGCCGCGACGTGATCCAGCAGGTCGGCAGCCAGATCGTGTTCTCGCGCGAGGATTTCCGCAAGAACAAGCGCGACATCGAACAGTCGAGCAATATCCCCTTCCTGGGCTCGGGCCCCTATGTCTTCGACAGCGCCGAGATGGGGCGTTCGCTCAGCGTCAGGCGCAACCCGGATTACTGGGGCAAGGACCTGCCGATCAACAAGGGCCGGCACAATTTCGACAAGATCCGCATGGAGTATTTCTCGGATTACGACGCCGCCTTCGAGGCGTTCAAGGCCGGGGTCTATACCTTCCGCAACGAATCCTCCTCGATCCACTGGGCGACGCGCTATGACTTCCCGGCGCTGAAATCCGGCGCGGTCAAGCAGGAGGTGCTGCCGAACGGCGACCTCGCCACCGGGCAAAGCTGGATCTTCAACCTGCGGCGCGAGACCTGGCAGGACATCCGCGTGCGCCAGGCCATCGGGCTGATGTTCAACTTCGAATGGTCGAACGAGACGCTGTTCTATGGGCTCAACACCCGCGTCAACAGCTTCTGGGACAACAGCGAACTGGCCGCGACCGGCAAGCCCTCGCCCGAGGAACTGGCGCTGCTGGAACCCTTGGCGAAAGACCTGCCCGAGGGCATCCTGACCGAGGATGCGGTGATGCAGCCGGTCTCGGGCAAGACCCAGCTCGACCGCAAGAACCTGCGCGCGGCCTCGGCGCTCTTGGATCAGGCGGGCTGGAAGCCGGGGCCGGACGGGATGCGCGTGAACCAGAAGGGCCAGCGGCTGAAGCTGGAAATCCTGAACGACAACCAGAGCTTCGACCGCATCATCAACCCCTTCGTGCAGAACCTGCGCGCGCTTGGCGTCGATGCGGTGAACGCGCGGGTCGACGATGCCGAGATGACCAACCGCACCCGCGGCCATGATTTCGACATGATTACCGACAATTTCGCCCAGCTTGGCTTCTATGTCGGCGGCGGCACCGAACAGGTCTTCGGTTCGGAAAACGTGGGCGACGTGTTCAACCCCATGGGGCTGGCGAACCCGGCCATCGACGCGCTGATCGAGAAGGGGATCGAGGCCAAGACCCAGGTCGAGATGGACGCCATCGTCCATGCGCTGGACCGCAGCCTGCGCGCGCTGCGCTTCTGGGTGCCGCAATGGTACAAGGCCGATTACACCCTGGCCTATTACGATATCTATGCCCACCCCGAGAAGCTGCCGCCCTATCTGCTGGGTGAACTTGATTTCTGGTGGTATGACGCCGATAAGGCCGAAAAGCTGAAACAATCCGGCGCGCTGCGCTAGGCCCCCCGGGCCCGGGCGCGGAGCAAGGCGGAGCAAAGGGGCGGATGGCAGCCTATATCCTGCGGCGTTTGCTGCTGATCATACCCACGCTGATCGGCATCATGCTGGTCAATTTCACGCTGACGCAATTCGTCCCCGGCGGCCCGATCGAGCAGATCATCGCCCGCGTCCAGGGCGAGGGCGACGCCCTGCGCAACATCACCGGCGGCGGCGATGCGCAGGCGGCGCAATCGACCGAATATGCCGGCGCCCGCGGCATCCCGCCCGAGCTGCTGGACCAGCTGGAAGTGCAGATGGGCTTTGCCAGGATCGCCTGCACGCCCGCACATCAGGGCGAGCCCGACCTGAGATCGCCCGATTGCCACAAGGAAAAGATCGGCGCCGCGCAGCGCTTCCTGATCATGCTGGGCAATTACCTGCGCTTCGATTTCGGCACCAGCTTCTTCCGCTCGATCTCGGTCATCGACCTGGTGCTGGAAAAGATGCCGGTCTCGATCACGCTGGGGCTGTGGTCGACGCTGATCGCCTATCTGATCTCGATCCCGCTGGGCATCCGCAAGGCGGTGCGCGCCGGGACCGCCTTCGACACCTGGACCAGCGGCATCATCATCGTCGGCTATGCCATCCCGGCCTTCCTGTTCGCGGTGCTCTTGATGGTGCTCTTCGCCGGCGGCAGCTATTGGCAGATCTTTCCGCTGCGCGGGCTGACCTCGGACAATTTCGCCGACCTCAGCCTGTGGGGCAAGGTCAAGGACTATCTCTGGCACATCACCCTGCCGGTGCTGGCGACGACGATCTCCAGCTTCGCCACGCTGACGCTGCTGACCAAGAACAGCTTCCTGGACGAGATCAACAAGCAATATGTCATGACCGCCCGCGCCAAGGGCCTGACCGAGCGCCGCGTGCTTTACGGCCACGTCTTCCGCAATGCCATGCTGATCGTGATCGCGGGCTTTCCGGCCATGTTCCTGGGCGTGTTCTTCGGCTCCTCGATCCTGATCGAGACCATCTTCTCGCTCGACGGCCTTGGCCGGCTGGGCTTCGAGGCGGCGGTGCAGCGCGACTATCCGGTGATCTTCGGCACGCTCTATGTCTTCGGCCTGCTGGGCCTGCTGGTCGGGATCCTATCGGACCTGATGTATGTGCTGGTCGACCCCCGCATCGACTTCGAGCGGAGGGCCGGCTGATGGCGATGTCGGAACTGAACCGCCGCCGGCTGCGCAATTTCCGCCGCAACACGCGCGCCTTCTGGTCGCTGATCCTGTTCACGCTGCTGTTCGTGGCCTCGCTGTTCGCGGAGCTTATCGCCAACGACAAGCCGATCGTGGTCAGCTACCGGGGCGGGCTGTATTTCCCGGTCTACAAGTTCTACCCCGAGACCGCCTTCGGCGGCGATTTCGGCACCGAGGCGATCTATACCGACCCCGGCGTGCAATGCCTGATCGTCACCGGCGGCCGGCAGGAATGCTGGGACGATCCCGAGGGCACCGAGAAACTGGCCCGCGACACCGGCGAAGTCGGCGGCGAGGCGGTCGAGAAGGGCTGGATGATCTGGCCGGCGATCCCCTATCATTACCGCACCATCAACAATGTCGGCACCGCGCCAAGCGCGCCAGACCGCGCGCATTGGCTCGGCACCGACGACACCTCGCGCGACGTGCTGGCGCGAGTGATCTATGGCTTTCGGCTGTCGGTCCTGTTCACGCTGATCGTGACCGCCATCAGTTCGGTCATCGGCATCGCCGCCGGCGCCGTGCAGGGCTATTTCGGCGGCCGCACCGACCTGTTCCTGCAACGGATGCTGGAAATCTGGGGCTCGACGCCCTCGCTTTACGTCATCATCATCCTGTTCGCGATCTTGGGGCGCAGCTTCTGGCTGCTGGTCTTCGTCTCGATCCTGTTCGGTTGGCCGGCGCTGGTCGGCGTGGTCCGGGCCGAGTTCCTGCGGGCGCGAAACTTCGAATATGTCCGCGCCGCGCGGGCGCTGGGGGTCAGCGACCGCACCATCATGTTCCGCCACATCCTGCCCAATGCCATGGTCGCGACGCTGACCATGCTGCCCTTTGTCGTGACCGGGGTGATCTCGTCCTTGGCGGCGCTGGATTATCTGGGCTACGGCCTGCCGACCTCGGCGCCCTCGCTGGGCGAACTGGCCTTGCAGGCCAAGCAGAACCTGCAGGCGCCCTGGCTGGGCTTCACCGCCTTCTTCACCTTCGCCATCATGCTGTCGCTGCTGGTGTTCATCTTCGAGGGCGTGCGCGATGCCTTCGACCCAAGAAAGACCTTCCGATGACGCCGGTTCTGGATGTGCGCGACCTGCGCATCGGTTTTCGTCAGGACGGGCAGGTGGTGCCCGCCGTGAAAGGCGTCAGCTTTGGCGTCGGCAAGGGCGAGACGGTGGCGCTGGTCGGCGAATCCGGTTCCGGCAAGTCGGTCACGGCGCTGTCGACCGTCGGTCTGCTGGGCGACAGTGCCGAGCTGTCCGGCTCGGTCAGATACGCCGGGCGCGAGCTGGTCGGCGCCTCCGAGGCGGAATTGCGCAAGGTGCGCGGCAACGACATCAGCTTCATCTTCCAAGAGCCGATGACCTCGCTGAACCCGCTGCACACGCTGGAACGCCAACTGGGCGAAAGCCTGGCGCTGCACCAGGGCCTGCGCGGGCAGGCGGCGCGGGCGCGGATCATCGAGCTTTTGACCCGCGTCGGCATCCGCGACCCGGAGAGCCGGCTGGCCGATTACCCGCACCAGTTTTCCGGCGGGCAGCGCCAGCGCATCATGATCGCCATGGCGCTGGCGAACGGCCCCGAGCTGCTGATTGCCGACGAGCCGACGACGGCGCTGGACGTGACCATCCAGGCCCAGATCATGCAGCTGCTGGCCGAGCTCAAGGCCGCCGAGGGCCTGTCGATGCTGTTCATCAGCCACGACCTCGGGTTGGTGCGCCGCATCGCCGACCGGGTCTGCGTGATGAAGGGCGGCGAGGTCGTCGAGCAGGGCCCGGTCGAACGCATCTTCGCCGATCCGCAGCACGAATATACCCGCATGCTGCTGGCCGCCGAGCCCAAGGGCCGGGCCGAGCCGCTGGTGGGCGATCCGCCCGAGGTGGTCTCGACCCGCGACCTCAAGGTCTGGTTCCCGATCCAGCGCGGTTTCCTGCGCCGCACCGTCGGTCACGTCAAGGCGGTGAACGGCGCCACGCTGTCGGTGCGGGCGGGCGAGACGCTGGGCATCGTCGGCGAATCCGGCAGCGGAAAGACCACGCTGGCGCTGGCGATCATGCGGCTGATCGAAAGCGACGGGCCGGTGGTCTATATGGGCCGCGACATCGCCGGCCTGGGCGGGCGGGCGCTGCGCGGCTTGCGGCGCGACATGCAGATCGTGTTCCAGGACCCTTACGGCAGCCTGTCCCCGCGCATGACGGTCGAGCAGATCATAGCCGAGGGCCTGGGCGTCCACGGCGTCGAACCCGGCCGCGACCGCCGGCAGATGGTCGATGAGATCATGCGCGAGGTCGGCCTCGACCCCGCGACCATGCACCGCTATCCGCATGAGTTCTCGGGCGGCCAGCGCCAGCGCATCGCCATCGCCCGGGCGATGATCCTGAACCCCAAGCTGGTGGTGCTGGACGAGCCGACCAGCGCGCTGGACATGACCGTGCAGGTCCAGATCGTGGAACTGCTGCGGCGCTTGCAGAAGAAGCACGGGCTGGCCTTCCTGTTCATCAGCCACGACCTGCGCGTGGTGCGCGCCATGTCGCATCAGATCATGGTCATGCGCGCCGGCGAGGTGGTCGAGCAGGGCACGACCGAGGCGGTGTTCGAGCATCCGCAAAGCGATTACACCCGCCGCCTGATCGAGGCGGCCTTTCTGACGGCCATCGCATGAAGATCCTGTTCGTCCACCAGAATTTTCCCGCCCAGTTCCTGCACCTGGCCCCGGCGCTGGCGGCGCGCGGCCATCACGTCATGGGGCTGACGGACGAAAAGAACCCGCGCCCCAGCCCGGTGCGGGTGGTGCGCTACAAGGCGCCCGAGGACATGAAGCTGCCCGGCATCCTGGGCCGCACCTACAGCGAACATGCCGAGCGCGGCTGGCTGACCGCGCGCGGCTGCCGGGCGCTGCGCGACCGCCACAATTATACGCCCGACGTGATCTTCGGCCATTCCGGCTGGGGCGAGACGCTGTTCCTGCACGAGATCTGGCCCCAGGCGAAGCTGCTGGTCTATGCCGAGCTTCTGTATCGCACCCGCGGCCATGACGTCGGCTTCGACCCCGAAATCAACCCGGACAGCGACGAGGGGCGGGTCGCCACCGTTGCCCGCTCGGCGCATCTGATCCAGGGGCTGGTGCAGGCCGACGCCGGCCTGGCGCCGACGCGCTATCAGGCCGAAAGCTTTCCGCCCGAGTTGCGCCAGAAGCTGACGGTGATCCATGACGGCATCGACACCGACAAGGTCTGCCCGAATCCGGCGGCGGAATTCACCCTGCCGGATGGGCGGGTGCTGCGGCCGGGCGACGAGGTGCTGACCTATGTCTCGCGCTCGCTGGAGCCCTATCGCGGCTTTCACCGCTTCATGCGCGCGCTGCCCGCGGTGCTGCGGGCGCGGCCGGATGCGCAGGTGGTGCTGGTCGGCGGCGACGGCGTCAGCTACGGCAGCCCGCCGCGGGACGCCGCCGGCTGGAAAGAGAAGATGCTGGCCGAGCTTGACGGCCAGCTCGACCTCACGCGCATCCATTTCATGGGCCGGGTGCCCTATCCGCAATACCTGGCGCTGCTGCAGGTCGCGAAGGTGCATTGCTACCTGACCTATCCCTTCGTGCTGAGCTGGTCGCTGACCGAGGCGATGGCGGCGGGCTGCCATATCGTCGCCTCGGACACCGAGCCGGTGCGCGAGCTGGTCCGGGACGGCGAGAATGGCCGGCTGGTGCCGTTCTTCGACCAGCCGGCGCTGGAGGCGGCCTTGGTCAAGGGCCTGGCCGGCGACCCCGAGGCGGCGCGGCTGAAGGCGGCGGCGCGGCAGGCGATCCTGGACGGCTATGACCTCAAGCGGCACAGCCTGCCGCGGCTGATCGACTGGGTGGAAAGCTTCGCGCCCTGACGAAAAGGCCGCGCCGGACGGGCGCGGCCTTGGGTTTTCAGGCGATCAGCGGCTGGCCGTTCTGCGCGTGGCGATGCGCGAGCTTGCGCGCCTGCCGGCCCGAGGCCAGCAGCCGGGCGCCCAGGGGCTCGTGCAGCCGCTCGGCCAGTTCCGGGAAGATCGCCGTGATCTCGGCCACCGCCTTGGCGGGCAGCGATTCCAAGGCCTGCGGACCCAGATAGAGCGACTCGGTCGCGGCGCCGTTGGCCTGCACGACCTCGTGGCGGTCGAACAGCAGGTGGACATATTCCACCGCCTCGAGGTCATGCGCCAGGTCGACGCCCTCGATCAGCAGCAGCTGCTTGGCCGCGACCAGGATCTCGTCCGTGCCGAACATGCGCCGGGCGATGCGCGAGCGCAGCAGGATGCGGTGCTGCGGCGAGACCAGCAGATCGGCGGCCGGCTGGTTCGGCCCCAGCGCGCCGGCCTTGATCCGCACCGGCACCAGCGCCGGATTGGCGGCAAGCTTGCCGGCATCGAAGCGCCGGCGGCCGATCCAGCGGATCGGCTGGGCGCCATGGTCGGCGGTCAGCACCAGGTCGCCGACCGTCAGCGTCTCGACCGCGACGGCGCCCCGCGGCGTGTCGATCAGCGTGCCGGCGGTGAAGCAGGGGAAGACCTCGGCGTCGTCGAGGTCCAGCGTGCCTTCCGCGTCATAGGCGACATTGACCACGACAGTGTCGAGCAGGTCCTGGATCGCACCCGCGAAGGGTGCCAGCAGCTCATTGTCCGCGAGTTCCGAGATATTGATGTCGGCCAGGTTGATGGACGTTCCCAAGGGCGGCAAGCCGATGGTGCCGGTGATTGTCAACCCGAGGTGGTCCGCATCCAGCGGCTCGTCGCTGACGAAACTGACGGTGCCATCGCTGGCCGTCATGAAGGAGCCGCTGATCGGATTGAGCTGGATCGAAAGCGAGGCGAGGCCAAGGTCCAACCCCACCGCCGCCGTCGACAGCGTGCCCGTGCCGGCAAAGGTGCCTTCAGCCAGCGAATCGCCATTGGCATCGACCAGCGACATCGCGTCGCCTCGGTCGAGCGTCGTGGCTTCGGTAGCCTCGACGTCATATTGCGAGAATTCGTTCGAAGTATAGAGTTCGTTGAGCAGCAGGTTGTTGCCGAGGCCGAGCACCGGGGTTTCGGCGTTCAGATCGATGGTCGCGTCGGGAATCTGTGTGTAATATGGCATTCTTAGCTCCTGTGACAGGCAGGGAGGACCCTTGCCGAAGGCTGGAAGGCAGCAACCGCCGGCAGAGAAGCCGAAGGATGCCGCTCAATCAGAAGGCGAAACCGACCAAGATAGCAAGCCCTAAGCGGTTTTCCGCGCAAAATTTTTCATCTATTTCAATTGTCTGCTTTTGTCTGCCTGAAATGCGCACGAAAAAGCCGCCCCGAAGGGCGGCTTTCCGGATCGTTCTGAAACTGGCTCAGCAGCTGTAATACATCGCGTATTCGATGGGGTGGGGGGTATGCTCATAGGCATAGACCTCTTCCCATTTCAGCTTGATATAGGCTTCCAGCTGGTCGCGGGTGAAGACATCGCCCGCCAGCAGGAAGTCCATGTCCTTCTCGAGCTCCTCCAGCGCCTCGCGCAGCGAGCCGCAGACGGTCGGGATCTCGGCCAGCTCTTCCGGCGGCAGGTCGTAGAGGTCCTTGTCCGAGGCCGGGCCCGGGTCGATCTTGTTCTTGATGCCGTCGAGGCCGGCCATCAGCAGCGCCGCGAAGGCCAGGTAGGGGTTCGCGGCCGGATCGGGGAAGCGGGCCTCGACGCGCTTGGCCTTCGGCGATTCGGTCCACGGAATGCGCACGCAGCCCGAACGGTTGCGGGCCGAATAGGCGCGCAGCACCGGGGCCTCGAAGCCGGGGATCAGCCGCTTGTAGCTGTTGGTCGCCGGGTTGGTCAGCGCGTTCAGCGCCTTGGCGTGCTTCAGGATGCCGCCGATGAACCACAGCGCCTCCTGGCTCAGGTCGGCATATTTGTCGCCGGCGAACAGCGGCTTGCCGTCCTTCCAGATCGACATATTGACATGCATGCCCGAGCCGTTGTCGCCCTTCATCGGCTTCGGCATGAAGGTCGCCGACTTGCCATAGGCCGCCGCCACGTTGTGGATGACGTATTTGTATTTCTGGATGTTGTCGGCCTGCTGGACCAGCCCGCCGAAGATCATGCCCAGCTCGTGCTGGCCCGAGGCGACCTCGTGGTGGTGCTTGTCGACCTTGATGCCCATGCGCTTCATCGTGGACAGCATCTCGCCGCGGATGTCCTGCGCCGCGTCGATCGGGTTCACCGGGAAATAGCCGCCCTTGTGGGGCGCGCGGTGGCCGAGGTTGCCGTCCTCATAGGCGGTGTCGGTGTTCCAGGCGGCATCGACCGAGTCGATCTCGAACGAGACCTTCTGCGGCGAGATCTGGTATTTCACGTCGTCGAACAGGAAGAATTCGGCCTCGGGCCCGAAATAGGCGGTGTCGCCGATGCCGCTGGATTTCAAATAGGCCTCGGCCTTGACCGCAGTGCCGCGCGGGTCGCGGGGATAGGCCTCGCCGGTGTCGGGCTCGACCACGTTGCAATGCACGCAGAGCGTCTTTTCGGCATAGAACGGGTCGATATAGACCGAGGACGGGTCGAGCATCAGCTTCATGTCGGACTGGTCGATGGACTTCCAGCCGGCGATCGACGAGCCGTCGAACATGAAGCCTTCCTCGAAGAAGTCCTCGTCGACCAGGTCGGCGACCAGCGTGACGTGCTGCAGCTTGCCCTTGGGATCGGTGAAGCGGACGTCGACATATTCGACCTCTTCCGTCTTCATCAGATCCAGAACATCCTTGACTTGCATTGGGGTTCCTTCCTCCATCAGTCAGCCCGGCGCCGCCGCCGGGCGAGTGTCTTCGAAAAACTGTGCGGGTGGATCAGACGGCGTCGTCGCCGGTCTCGCCGGTGCGGATGCGGATCGCCTGTTCGACGGGCAGGATGAAGATCTTGCCGTCGCCGATCTTTTCGGTGCGCGCGGCCGAGATGATGGCATCCACGGCGGCCTCGACCAGGTCGTCGGGCAGCACCATCTCGATCTTCACCTTGGGCAGGAAATCCACGACATATTCCGCGCCGCGATAAAGCTCGGTATGGCCCTTTTGCCGGCCGAAGCCCTTGACCTCGGTGACCGAAAGCCCCTGCACGCCGACTTCCTGAAGGGCCTCTTTCACATCGTCCAGCTTGAAGGGCTTGATGATGGCTTCGACTTTCTTCATCGCCTGATCCTTCTCTCGCGACTTGCCTGCGCCCTGATTGGCGGGTTTGATGGGGCCAGTCCATGCGGCTTGGCGGGGAATGCGGCATGAAACCGGCAAATCCCGAATGGCTGCCTTAATATTGTGCGGAATGCCTAAATTATGAGCGACGATTTGGCCGGCTGGCCCGAGATCCTGACGACTCGACAGATGCGCGCGGTCGAGGATGCGGCCATCGGCTCGGGCCGGGTCAGCGGTGATGCGTTGATGGAGCGGGCCGGAGCCGCCGTGGTCGAGGCGATCTTGAACCGTTGGCCCGAATATCGCGAGCATCCCGCCCGAGCGCGCCATCGCGCCATCGTTCTGTGCGGTCCAGGCAACAACGGCGGCGACGGGTTCGTCGTGGCGCGGCTGCTGGCCGAGCGGGGCTGGCAGGTCAGGGTGTCGCTTCTGGGCGATCCCGATCATCTGCCGCCCGATGCCCGTCGCAACTATGACCGCTGGCGCGAGATCGGCTCCGTTTCGCCGGCACCCGTCGATCGCGAGCCGGTATGGCAGGCGGAAATCCTGGTGGACGCGCTATTCGGCATCGGCCTATCGCGGCGGCTCGACTCCGCTCTCTGCGACCTCTTCGACAGTATTTGCGAAGCCCTGCATAACGTGTTCGGCGGCCCGCGCAGCCCGTCTCTCGACCGAATCGTGGCGGTGGATGTTCCCAGCGGGCTTTGTGCCGATAGCGGCCGGATGCTTGCCGACGATGATCTGCCGATCCCGAGATCCGATCTGACGGTCACGTTTCACAGGCCCAAGCTCGGCCACCTGATGGAGGAAGGGCCAGAGTTCTGCGGTGCGCTGGTTGTCGCCGACATCGGCCTGGACGCATGGCAGGACCGCGCCGGCCCCTGCGTCCGCCTGGCCGGGCCGCTGCCGGGCCTGCTGAAGCGGGCCGGGCACAAATACGACCACGGCCATGCGCTGGTGCTGGGCGGCGGCCCCGGCCATGGCGGCGCGGCGCGGCTTTCGGCCCGGGCGGCGCTGCGGGTCGGCGCCGGGCTGGTGACGCTGGCCTGCCCGCCCGAGGCGCTGGCGGAAAATGCCGCGCGGCTGGATGCGGTGATGCTGGCGCCGCTGGCCGATGCCGCCGGGCTGCGCGCCCTGCTGCGCGATACCCGGCTCGGCGCCCTGGCGCTGGGACCGGGGCTGGGGCTCGAGCGCGCCCGGGCGCTGGTGCCCGAGGCGCTGGCTTCGGGCCGCGCCGCGGTGCTCGACGCCGATGCGCTGACCGCCTTTGCCGACCGGCCCGAGGCCCTGTTTGCGGCCCTGCATCCCCGCGCCCTGCTGACGCCGCATGGCGGCGAGTTCGCCCGGCTGTTTCCCGATCTTGCCGCCCGGCTCGCGGCGCCGGCCGAGGCGGGACCGGCCTTCTCGCGGCTGGACGCGGCGCGGCTGGCGGCGGCGCGGGCCGGCTGCGCGGTGCTGCTGAAGGGGCCCGACACGGTGGTCGCGGCGCCGGACGGCAGCGCCTGCATCGCGGCCGCCCTGGGCCCCGACGCGGCGCCCTGGCTGGCGACGGCGGGGGCGGGCGACGTGCTGACCGGGATCGTCGCCGGCCTGCTGGCGCGCGGCTTCGCGCCGCTGCCCGCCGCCGGGACCGGAGCCTGGCTGCATGCCGAGGCGGCGCGCGATTTCGGTCCCGGCCTGATCGCCGAGGATCTGCCCGAGCGCCTTCCGGCGGTGCTGCGCCGACTGGCGGGCTGACTTTTCCGCTCGCACGCGCCGAGGGGCTTTGCTATGACGTCCGCGATCCGCTGGCCCCGGCCGCCCGGATCGCGCCGCGGGTATGGCGGAATTGGCAGACGCACCAGGTTTAGGTCCTGGCGCCGCAAGGCGTGGGGGTTCAAGTCCCTCTACCCGCACCATCGAAACAGCATCGGATACATCCGCAGGGCGATCAGCCACGGCCGATTCGCGTCTTGCGCGGGTTTTCCGTGCATCGGGCCATCCTGCAGGCATGACCCATCCTGTGGGTATCGCACGATTTTTGCACGCCCAGAGCGAATTCTCCCGCAGTTCATCCGTCCTTAATATGTCCAATTTAGCCTGCGCAAGCATGGAGGCGGACAGGCCAGCAGCTTCTTGCCAAGCGGGTCACGGGCTTTCGGCGCGATGGCGCCGCAGCCGAATCGGCCAGCTTTACCGGCGGAAGCCTCGCGTGCTTAGCCAAGCCCCGAGAAAGGACACCACATGCCAACAAACAACGACGATCTCATCTACAGCACGTCTGTGAACGACCGCATCCAGGGTCTGACCGGCGCGGATACCTTCTACTGGACCCCCAGCGGCCAGGATACGTTCATTGGCGGCGACCAGGGCGAACGCTACGATGCGAACCCTTATCTGGACCGCTCGGGCGGCGATCAGCTGCACATCCAGGGCAGCGCCGGGGCCAACGTCCGCTTCGCCACCACCGAAGACGGGCTGATCAAGGTCGGCGGCCACAGCCTGAAATTCGAGGGAATCGAGCGTTTCTACGGCACCAGCGGCAATGACACGATCCGCGCCGCCGGCTCGAGCCTGAACGAGGCGCATTCCGGCACGCCGGTGCATGGCGTCACCATCTATGCCGGCGCCGGCCATGACATCATCACCGGCACCGCGACCGACGACGTGCTGGACGGCGGCGCGGGCAACGACTCGATCTGGGGCGGGGCAGGCAACGACTTCATCCAGTCCTCGACCGGCCACGACCTGATCTATGGCGGCATCGGCGATGAAAACATCCGTTGGGGCCTGGGCGACGACGTGGCGCCGGGCAACGACACGATCTACGGCGGCGGTGGCCACGACCTGATCAACATCTGGGCGGTCGAGCCGGATCACACCGGCGCTTATGTCGAATATATCACCAGCTCCAAGGGTCGCGCCTATACCGACATGGGCAATGTCCACAACGTGCTGCACTTCCAGAGCATGGAGCAGGGCTGGACCCATCAGGGCCGCGACACGGTGACCGGCGCCAATGCCAGCGTCGGCGTCAACGCGACCGGCATCCAGTTCAACACCCGCTGGGACAATGACCTGCTGATCGGTACCAATGGCCGCGACACGCTGGAGGGCGGCGAGGATCGCGACACCATCGAGGGCGGGCGCGGCAACGACCTGATCTCGGCCAATGGCGACTTCACCAGCTGGCAGGCCCCGGGCGACGGCGACGTCGACACGCTGGTCTTCCACGCCGGCTTCGGCCACGATACCGTGCTGGCCTTCGACGAGGGCCTGGACATCCTGCAATTCGACCGCGGGATGAGCTATTCGGTCTCGGAGGTGGCGCGGGGCACGCTGCTGACCTTCAACACCGGCGACACGATCCTGCTGTCGAACGTCTTCGACTTCAACTGACGCGGGTGCGCGGCCGGGACGTCCGGCCGCGCGTCGAATCGTGCCCTTGCAGGTTGGGGTTGGATTTTCCCTTGGTTCGCACAACCGGGAAGCCCAGTGCCTGATCGGGCGAGGCGCGGGAAAATTTCGCCTTTTCAGTGGCCTGACTCACCGTCAGGACGCCGACCACACCTGTCCCAAAGGTTAACTGGCCTCTGGGGCCCGAGATCGCTTTAATTGTATTTCATTGAATGGTCTCAATTTTCGGTTGGTGGGTGATGGTGGTGAATGGTAAGTCCCTGCATGTTGCAGGCGCGGCGCAAGCGGCTGGCGAATGGGTTTTCGACCATCTGCATGGTTCGGGCATCGAAATCGCCGGGCTGGGCTTCACGGGCTCGGTGCCGGAATGGTGCGAACTGGGCTTCTCGATCTGCGAAAGCTATCTGATCGAGGCGCAGAATCTTTTCCTTGAACAGGATCTCGGCGGCTTCCTGTCGATCGCCGAGGCCCAGCTGGACGACGATCTGGCCGATCAGGCGCTGGCCCATGCCAACGCGCTGCTGGCGGGCGTGGCCTTCCGCTGGCTGGCCGGCCAGCTGCATCTGGTCGAAACCGAGGTCGAGCCGGACCTGAACTGGCAAGCGCTCGCCAACCTGTGGCGCGCGATGGAGACGACGCAGGGCGACATGCGCCTGCCGCGTCTGGACGCCGGTTTCGAAGCCCAGCTGCGCTCGGCCTTGCGGCTGAGCTGAGCCGCGGCGCTTGGCGGGCGCGGCGGCTTTGGGTAAGACTGGCGGTCCAGCAGGAAAGGACGCCGGAATTGGACGCAGCCGACCGCATCGCCCGCATCATCGCCCAGGAAATCAACGCCAGCCCCGCGCAGGTCGTCGCCGCGACCGGGCTGCTGGACGGTGGCGCCACGGTGCCCTTCGTCGCCCGCTACCGCAAGGAGGTGACGGGCGGTCTTGACGATACCCAGCTGCGCAACCTGTCGGAACGGCTGGCCTATCTGCGCGAACTCGAGGCGCGGCGCCTGGCGATCCGCGACCAGATCCGCTCCCAGGGCAAGCTGACCGAGGATCTGGCCCGCGCCATCGCCGGGGCCGAGACCAAGGCCGCGCTCGAGGACATCTATCTGCCCTTCAAGCCCAAGCGCCGCACCAAGGCGATGATCGCGCGCGAAAACGGGCTGGAGCCGCTGCTGCGCGCCATCCAGGCCGACCGTGCGTCGGCGCCCGAGGCGCTGGCCGCCGCCTATCTGACCGAGGCGGTGCCAGACGTGAAATCGGCGTTGGACGGCGCCCGCGACATCCTGGTCGAGGAACTGTCCGAAAACGCCGTCCTGCTGGGCCGGCTGCGCGAATTCATGCAGGCCGAGGCCATCGTCTCGGCGCGTGTGGTGCCGGGCAAGGAGCAGGCCGGCGCCAAGTTCAGCGACTATTTCGCCCATGCCGAGAAATGGTCCGCCATTCCCGCGCATCGCGCCCTGGCGATCCTGCGCGGCGTCAAGGAAGAGGTGCTGACGGTCGAGATCGCCCCCGAGCCCGAGACCGGCGTGGCGCGGGCCGAGGGCATCGTCGCCCAGGCGCTGGGGCGGCTGGGCGACCTGCCGGGCGATGCCTGGCTGCGCAAGATGGCCGGCTGGTGCTGGCGGGTGCGGCTGTCGAACACCATGTACATCGACCTGCTGACCGAGCTGCGCAGCCGCGCCCATGCCGAGGCGATCCGGGTTTTCGCCCGCAATCTCAAGGATCTGCTGCTGGCCTCGCCCGCGGGGCCGCGCCCGACCATCGGCCTTGACCCCGGCATCCGCACCGGCGTCAAGCTGGCCGCCGTCGATGCGACCGGCAAACTGGTCGAGACGGCGACGCTGTATCCCTTTCCGCCGAAATCCGACCTGCGCGGCGCCGAGGCCGCGCTGGCCGCCGCCATCCTGCGCCACAAGATCGAGCTGATCGCCATCGGCAACGGCACCGCCAGCCGCGAGACCGAGCGCATGGTCGCCGACGTGCTGAAGCGTCTGCCCCAGGGCGTCAAGGCGCCGGTCAAGGTCATCGTCAGCGAGGCCGGCGCCTCGGTCTATTCGGCCTCCGAACTGGCGGCGCGCGAATTCCCCGACCTGGACGTGTCCTTGCGCGGCGCGGTTTCCATCGCGCGGCGGCTGCAGGATCCGCTGGCCGAGCTGGTCAAGGTGCCGCCGGAATCGATCGGCGTCGGCCAGTACCAGCACGACGTCGACCAGCGCCAGCTGGCCCGCACGCTGGAGGCGGTGGTCGAGGATGCGGTGAACGCGGTGGGCGTCGACCTGAACACCGCCTCGGCGCCGCTGCTGGCGCATGTCGCGGGGCTGGGCCCGTCGCTGGCGCAGAACATCGTCGCCTGGCGCGACCAGAACGGCGCCTTCCCCTCACGCGCGGCGCTGAAGAAGGTGACGGGGCTCGGGCCGCGCGCCTTTGAGCAATCGGCCGGCTTCCTGCGCATCCGCGACGGGAAAGAGCCGCTCGACGCCTCCTCGGTCCACCCCGAGGCTTACGGCCTCGCGCGTCGGATCGTCGCCGCCTGCGGCCGCGACATCCGCCAGATCATGGGCCAGCCGCAGGCGCTGGCGGGCCTGCACGCCGAAGCCTTCGTCGATGACAGCTTCGGCCTGCCGACGGTGCGCGACATTCTGGCCGAGCTGGAAAAGCCCGGCCGCGACCCGCGCCCGAGCTTCGTCACCGCGAGCTTTGCCGAGGGGGTCGAGGACATCAAGCACCTGAAACCCGGCATGAGCCTGGAGGGGACGGTGACCAATGTCGCGGCCTTCGGCGCCTTCGTCGATATCGGCGTGCACCAGGACGGGCTTGTGCACATCAGCCAGCTTGCCGACCGTTTCATCAAGGATCCCAACGAGGTGGTGAAGGTCGGCGACGTGGTCAAGGTGCGCGTGACCGAGGTGGACGTGGCCCGCAAACGCATCGGCCTGACCATGCGCAAGGACGGCGGCGCCAGCGCGCGCGATGCGCAGGCCGAGCGCGCGCCCAAGGCGCAGCCCGGGCGAGGCCCGAAATCGGCCGGCCCCGCCGGCGGCGCGCCGGGCGCGCTGGGAGCGGCGCTGATGAATGCGCTGAAGAAGAGCTAGGGGGCTCTGCCCCCGTCGCGCGTTCCGCGCGCCTCCCCCGGGGTATTTGGAAAACGGAGAAGGGCTAGAGCGTCAGAAGCGCGGCGCGGAAATCGGGGTCGGTCAGGACGACCTCTTTGGTGCCGAGTTCGGCGGCGCGCTTGAGGGCGCGGGTGGTCTGGACCTGGGCAAAGTCCACCGCCTGGGGCAGGGACCGGCCGCGGCCCAGGGCGGCGGTGACGAGGCCGGCGAACAGGTCGCCCGTCCCGGCCATTGCCAGCGGCAGATGCGCCGTCGGGTGGCGGCTGAGGCCCGAGCGGCCGTGGATGACGCTTTCCAGCATGCCTTCGACCGTTTCGCGCAGCCGGCAGCCGGTCACGATCAGCTCTGCGCCGGGCGCCATGCGCAAGGCTTCGGCCAGGCGGGGAATATCGGCCAGTTCGGCGACGGGCTGCCCGGTCAGATGCGCGACCTCGAACGGGTTCGGAGAAGCGATGTCGGCCAGGGGCAGCAGCCGGTCCCGAAAGGTATCGGCGATGGCGCGCGGGACATACAGGCCCGGCAGCTCGTCCCCCATGACCGGATCGCAATAATAGCGCAGGCGCGGGTTCGCCGCCTTGGCGCGGGCGACGAAATCGGCCAGCAGCCCCGCCACCTCGACCGAGCCGATATAACCCGAAAGCAGGAAATCGGCGCGCTGCGGCAGGGCGCGGTCCCACAGGCCCTGCAGCAGCTCCGCGAAGAAATCCGCCGGCAGCGGCCGGCCGCGCAAAGTCGGATAATCCGGCGTGTTGGAAAAGATCACCGTCGGCACCGGCGCGACCTCGAGCCCCGCCGCCAGCATCGGGAATACGGCGGCGGAATTGCCGACATGGCCCATGACCACCTGGCTCTGGATCGAGATCACCAGGCTCATGCGCCGCCCTCGAGCCGGCGCGACCAGTCCTCGACCCGGCCGCTCTCCAGCCGGCGGACAGCATAGCGGCGCCAGCCCTCGGCCAGCACGTCGAGCGCGGCGATGCCCTGCAGTTCGGCCAGGTTCATCCGGTCGACGTAAAGCGCGCGCCACAGCCGGGCCAAGGACCACTCGGGCGCCATGCGGTCGATCCGTTCGATGCGGTCGCCGGGCGCGACGACCCCCGGCTCCAGCACCCGGTAATACCAGCCGGTGCGGCCGCTGTCCTGCACCCGGCGCGCCATGTCCGCCACGCCGAAGCGCCGCGACAGCTTCCAGCACGGCTGCCGCCCCTGGCTGACCTGGACCAGGGCCGAGCCCAGCCGGAAGACGTCGCCCACCGCCACATCCGCCTCGGTCAGCCCCCGCGTCGAGATATTCTCGCCGAAGGCCCCGGGCGCCCCGAGCAATTCTTTCTTGGAGAAATATCCCACGGGGGTCCGGGGGTGTGAAACCCCCGGTATCTCGCGGGTCCGGGGGTGTAAATCCCCCAGCGCCAAGGCTGCCAGCTCCTGCGCCCAGCCCGCATAGTGATCGAAAGGGTAGTGATGCACCGCCTTCTCGGGGCCGCCATGCACGCGGCGGTCGGCCTGCTCGTCGCCTTCGAATCCCTGCGGACCAAGCCGCAGCGGCCGGTCGACGGGATGCTTGTCGATGCCGCTGCTCTGGTCGGAGCCGGGCAGGGGGGCGGCCTTGCCGACAAGCAGGGTGATCTCGGCCATGGCGCGTGCCTTTCGCTTGGATGCGGCCAGATTAGCGCAAGGCGCGGCAGGCTCAAGCCGGGCGGGGGGCTGTGGCATATTGTCCCTTTCCCGGCGCGGGGTTTTCTGCCATCCCCAGGGGACAGGACCGCTTTCGCACAGGAACCATGATCCCCAGGGCCCGGCATCGCCAAGGCAGCATCACCCGCCGACTGACGGTCTGGCTGGCCGTGCTGCCGTTCCTGCTGGCCTCGCTGATCGTGCCGGGCAACATGCTTGCCCGCGATGCCGCCGGCGGCGTGACCGTCGTGCTCTGCGCGGGCGGCGACATGGTCGAGATGGTCATGGCCGCCGATGGCAGCGTCAAGCCGGCGCAATCCCCGGACAGCGACCAGCATCCCTGCCACTGGGCGCCGCACAACCAGCCGCTGTTGCAGGCCGCGCCGACAGGCGCCCTGCCGCCAATGCCGCCGCCGCATCGCATGGCGCGGGCGGCGGAACGGCCCGGGCATCTGCATCACGCGGCGGTGCGCGCCGCCCCGGCCCGGGCGCCGCCTCGCCTCGTCTGACCGACACCGCAGACCGACCTGCCGCCGCCCATGCGGCGCGGCCAACCCTGTCAGACGAGAATCATCATGCAAAACCATATCCTTGGCGCCCTTTGTGCCGCGACCCTGGGCCTTGCCGCCGCGCCGGCCCTGGCCCATGCCACGCTGGAAGCCGCCGAGACTCCGGCCGGCGCCGCCTATCGCGCGGTCATCCGCATCGGCCATGGCTGCGACGGCCAAGCCACCCAGACGCTGCGGGTGGACCTGCCCGAAGGCTTCTACAACGCCAAGCCGATGCCCAAGGCCGGCTGGACGCTGGAAACCGTCAAGGGCGCCTATGCCCAGCCCTTCGACAACCACGGCACGCCGATGGCCGAGGGCACGCGCCAGGTGGTCTGGTCGGGCGGCGACCTGCAGGACGACTGGTATGACGAATTCGTCATCCGCGGCACCGTCGGCAAGGACGTGGCACCGGGCACGGTGCTGTATTTCCCGACCGTGCAGGAATGCGCCTCGGCCAAGGCGGACTGGACCGATGTCTCGGGCAACGAGGAACTGCCCAACCCCGCGCCCGCGGTCACGGTGACCAAGGCCAAGGCCGGCGGCCACGGTCATGCCCCGGCCCCCGCGCCCGTGGTGCTGGGCACGCTGGAGATCAGCGGCGCCTATGCCCGCGCGACGCCGCCCGGCGCGCCCGTCGGCGGCGCATTCCTGACCATCGCCAACAGCGGTGCCGAGGACCGGCTGGTCGCCGTCCGCGCCCCCGAGATCAGCGACGATGCCCAGATCCACGAAATGGCGATGCAGGGCGAGGTGATGCAGATGCGCGCGCTGCCCGACGGGCTGACCATCCCCGCCGGCGGCACGGTCGAGTTGAAACCCGGCGGCTATCACATCATGTTCATGGATCTGAAGAAGCCGCTGGCCGAGGGCGCGACCCTGGCGGTCACGCTGGAATTCGAAAAGGCCGGTCCGGTCGAACTGCCGATGACGGTGGGTCCAATGGGCTCGGGCAAGCATGATGCGAAAGGAGGCGGACATGGCGGACACTGATCGCGGCGGATCGCTGCGCAAGCTGCGCTATGCGCTCTGGGCGCTGGTGGTGGTGGCGCTGGGGATCGTGGGCTGGACGCAGGTCGTCTCGCCCCGGCTGACGCAGCTCTCGGACACCGGCACCGCCGCCCTGGGGCGCGGTGACTATCGCCTGCAGGCGACCGACGGCAGCGAATTCAGCCAGGCGGCGCTGAAGGGCAAAGCTTCGGCGGTGTTCTTCGGCTTCACCCATTGCCCGGATGTCTGCCCGACCACCCTGGGCGATGTCACCGGCTGGCGCGAGGAGCTGGGTGCGGACGCCGACAAGCTGCGGGTGTTCTTCGTCACCGTCGACCCCGAGCGCGACTCGGTCGAGACGCTGCGCGACTATGTCTCCTGGGCGCCGGGGGTGATCGGCGTCTCGGGCAGCCCGGAGGAGGTCGCCAAGGCGGTCAAGGCCTTCCGCATCTATGCCCGCAAGGTGCCACAAGAGGGCGGCGGCTACAGCATGGACCATTCCTCGACCATGCTGCTCTTCGATGATCAGGGCGAATATGCCGGGCTGATCGGCTATCGCGAGGATCCCGAGCGCGCCATGGCTAGCCTGCGCGCGCTGCTCAAGGGCTGAGTCTCGGCGCCGGGGCTGCCCCGGCGCCGATCCTGCCGATTTCGCGTGACGGCGCCTTGCCGGCGCTCTAGCCTCCGCCTGTTGGGTCAGGAGAGATGACGTGCCGGTGCGTGTTGAGGATTGGGCGGCCGAGGTCGCGGACATCGCCGCCATCGACGAGATTCTCGAGGTCATCTGCCAGATCACCGGGCTGGGCGTCGTCGCGGTGGCGCATGTGACCCGCGAACGCTGGATGGCCTGCAATGCCCGCGACCGGATCGGCTTCGGCCTGGCGTCCGGCACCGAGCTGCCGCTGGCGCAGACCTTTTGCCAGGGCGTCTGCGCGACCGGCGATGCGGTGATCTTCGACGATGCGCCGAACGACCCGGTCTATTCCACGCACCCGCTGCCGGGGCAATACGGCATCGTCAGCTATATCTCGGTGCCGATCACCCTGCCGGACGGCGTCGTCTTCGGCACGCTCTGCGGCTTCGACGCCCGGCCCAACCGGCTGCGCGACAGCGCCGTGCCCGGCCTGTTCGGGCTCTTCGCCCAGCTCATCGCTCGCCATATCGAGGATCGCCGCGCGCTGCGGGCCAGCCGGCAGGAGCTGGCCGAAACGCGCGAGACCGCCCGGCTGCGCGAGCAATTCCTGGCCGTGCTGGGCCACGACCTGCGCAATCCGCTGGCGGCGTTGCGGGCCGGCACCAATATCCTGGGCCGTGGCGAGCTGGAGGACGAGCAGCGCGAGCTGGTCGATGCCATGCGCCAGACCACCGAGCGCATGGCCCAACTGGTCGAGAATCTGCTGGACCTGGCGCGCGGCCGGCTGGCCGACGGCATCCGCATCGATCCGGCCAGCGACGTGCCGCTGACCCGGACGCTGGGCGCGGTGCTGGACGAGATCGCCCGCGCCCATCCCGAGCGCCGGATCGAGACCGACCTGCACATTGCGGCCGAGCCCGCGGTCGACCCCCTGCGCTTTGCGCAGATGTTTTCCAACCTGCTCGGCAATGCGGTGACGCATGGCTGCCCCGACGCGCCGATCCGGGTCAGCGCCGCCAGCCGGGCCGGCCGGTTCGAGCTTTCGGTCGCGAATGGCGGCCAGCCGATCCCGGCCGAGGCGCAGGAGCGGCTGTTCCAGCCCTATTTCCGCCAGGCCGGCGCGGCGCATGGCGGGCTGGGGCTGGGGCTCTATATCGCCGCGCAGATCGCGCAGGCGCATGGCGGGTCGCTGAGCGTGCAGTCGTCCGAGGCCGAGACGCGCTTCACCTTCTCGATGCCGCTCGCCTCCGGCTGATGCCCATTGTTCGCGGGCCGGCCGCCGTGCTAATCCGCGCCGCGAGAACGGAGGCGGGTGTGATCCTTTGCGAATTCGGACCCGGCGGTCAGCCGGCGCTGTTCCGGCAGCCGCGCGAACTGGTGCTGGTCGAGCGGCCCGAGGCGGTGGCGCCGGCGCTCGCCCGGCTCGAGGCGCTGCGCCGGCAGGGCGCCTGGATCGCGGGCTATCTGTCCTATGAGCTGGGCTATGCGCTGGAGCCGGTGCTGGCCGAGGCCATGCCGCCCGCGCGGCGCACGCCGCTGATGGCCTTTGCCGCCTATGACGGGCCCGAGCCGGCGCCGGCCGCGCCCGAATTCGACGGCGTCGAGCTTTCGTCGATAAGCCCGATGATTTCCCGGCAGGATTACCGCAAGGCCTTTGCGCGCACGCTGGACTATATCGCGGCCGGCGACTGCTATCAGATCAACCTGACCTTTCCCTTGCAGGCGCAGCTGCGGCATGGCTCGGCCTGGCAGCTGCACGCGGCGCTGGCGGCGCGCCAGCCGGTCGGCTATGGCGCCTATCTGGACATGGGCAGCGGGCCGGTCGTGGTCTCGCGCTCGCCCGAGCTGTTCTTCGCCCTCGACGCGCAGGGCCGGATCGAGGCGCGGCCGATGAAGGGCACGGCGCCGCGCGACCCCGACCCGGCGCGCGATGCGGCGCTGGCGGCGGGGCTCGCGGGTTCGGAAAAGAACCGGGCCGAGAACCTGATGATCGTGGACCTGCTGCGCAACGACATCGCCCGGATCTCGCGCGTGGGCTCGGTCCGGGTGCCCGAGCTTTTCGCCGTGGACAGCTTCGCCACCGTGCATCAGATGAGTTCGCGCGTGGTGGGCCAGCTTGCGCAGCCGGCCGATCTGGGCGCGATGATGCGGGCGCTGTTTCCCTGCGGCTCGATCACCGGCGCGCCCAAGATCCGTGCCATGCAGATCATCCGCGAGGTCGAGCCTTTCCCGCGCGGCGTCTATTGCGGCGCGATCGGCTGGATGGCGCCCGATGGCGCGGCCGGCTTCTCGGTCGCGATCCGCACGCTGTCGGTTTGGCCCGACGGCGCGGTGACGCTGAACGTGGGCGGCGGCGTGGTGCAGGATTCGACCGCCGATGGCGAATGGGAGGAGGCGCTGTGGAAAGCCCGTTACGCGCAGGATCTGACGACCCGGAGCTGAGGCTGATCGAGACCGCGCTGTGGGACGGCGCCGGCTGTCCCCGGCTGGCCGGGCACCTGGCACGGCTGGCGCGGGGTGCACGGGCGCTGGGTTGGCCCTGCGATGCCGAGGCCGCCCGCGCGGCGCTGACCGGCCCGGAGGGCCAGCCCGCCCGGCTGCGGCTGACGCTGGACCGCGCGGGCCGCGTCGCGGTGACGCAGGCCGCGCTGCCGCCTTCGCCGCCGCTGTGGCGCCTGGCGCTGGCGGGGGCACGGCTGGACGCGGAGGATCCCTGGCTACGGCTCAAGACCACGCGGCGGGCGCATTACGACGCCGCCCGCGCGGCGCTGCCGCCGGGCATCCATGAGGCGATCTTCCTGAACCAGCGCGGCGAGGTCTGCGACGGCACCATCACCACGGTCTTCTTCGATCGGGGCGAGGGGCTCTGCACGCCGCCGCTGGCCTCGGGCCTGCTCGACGGCGTGCTGCGGGCCGAGATGCTGGGGCAAGGCGCCTGCCGCGAGGAGCTGCTGGCGGGCGACGACCTGCCGCGTGTGCGGCTGTGGGTCGGCAATGCGCTGCGCGGGCTGAAGCCGGCCACCTGGGCCGGCTGACCGCCTGTCGGTTTTCCGGGCAATGCGTCCGGGAAAATCGTGCCGGCCGGGCCGGGGCGGCCGGCAATGCCGTTGCCCCAGCGTCATGCTTCCTTTAGGAACCCCGAATCACGGCCCCCGGGGCTCTGGCATCAGGGTCCGGCAGCACTATATCGGGGGAGCGTTGCGACGCGGGCAGAGCCGGGGGGACCATCATGCTCGATCTGACGACCATTCGGGGCGAGCTTGCCGCCTGTTACGACCTCGAGCCCTCGCTGGAGCTCGCGCAGTCGATGGCCGACATCCATGCCCGCATGGGCCGGGTTATGCCCTGGCCGGACTGGGCGATCCACGCCCCCTATGTCCGCGCCATCAATGCGCTGAAGAAGCAGCGCAATGCCGTGGTTCTGGCGCATAACTACATGACGCCGCAGATCTATCACGGGATTTCCGACGTGGTGGGCGACAGCCTGCACCTGGCGATCAAGGCGACCGAGGTCGAGGCCGACATCATCGTGCAATGCGGCGTGCATTTCATGGCCGAGACCTCGAAGATCCTGAACCCGGAAAAGACCGTGCTGATGCCGGACATGGAGGCGGGCTGCTCGCTGGCCGAAAGCATCACCGCCGCGGGCATCGCCGAGATGCGCGCGCGCTATCCGGGCGCGCCGGTGGTGAGCTACGTCAACACCACCGCCGAGGTGAAGGCCGCCTCCGACATCTGCTGCACCAGCGCGAATGCGGTGCAGATCGTTTCGGCGCTGGAGGGCGATACGGTCATCATGACGCCCGACAAGTGGCTGGCGCAGAACGTGGCGAACAAGGTCAAGAACAAGCGCGTGGTCTGGTGGGACGGCGCCTGCATCGTGCATGAGCAGTTCACGGCGCAGGACCTGCGCGATTTCCGCGACTGGAACCCGGGGCTGAAGATCATCGCCCATCCCGAATGCCCGCCCGAGGTGGTGGCCGAGGCGGATTACGCCGGCTCGACCGCGAATATCCAGGACTGGGTGACGGCCGAGCAGCCGAAGCAGGTCATGCTGGTGACGGAATGCTCGATGGCCTCGAACATCTCGGACGCGAATCCGGGGGTCGAGTTCCTGGGGCCGTGCAATATGTGTCCCTATATGCAGAAGATCACCCTGGAAAAGGTGCTGTGGTCGCTGCATTCCATGAGTGGCGTGGTCGAGGTTGACCCGGCCGTCGCCGAACCGGCCCGCCGCGCCGTGCAGCGCATGATCGACCTGTCGCGCAGGCTGGCCGCGTGAGCATCCCCACGCTTGCCACGGGGCGCGTGGTCATCGTCGGCGCGGGGCTCGGCGCGCTTTACGCGGCGCTGAAGCTGGCGCCGCGGCCGGTGCTGATGATCTCGCCCGAGGTGCTGGGGCAGGGCGCAAGCTCGGCCTGGGCGCAGGGCGGTGTGGCGGCGGCGATGGACCCGGCCGACTCGGCCGAGGCCCATGCCCGCGACACCTTGCGCGCCGGTGCGGGCACCGTGGATGCGCATGTCGCGCGGCTCGTCACCGAAGAGGCGCGCGCGCATATCCTGGACCTGACCCGGCTCGGCACGCCCTTCGACCGCAAGCCGGATGGCGGCTATGTCATGTCGCGCGAGGCGGCGCACAGCTTTGCCCGCGTGGTCCGGGTGCGCGGCGACCAGGCCGGGGCCGAGATCATGCGGGCGCTGGTCGCCCAGGTGCGCGAGACGCCCTCGGTGCAGGTGCTGGAGGGGGTGATGGCCACCGGGTTGCGGGTCGAGGCGGGCCGCGTGGCGGGGGTCGAGGTGACGCAGGCCGGGCCGCAGGGCTCGGCGCCGGTGCTGATCCGGGCGCCGGCGGTGCTGCTGGCCGGCGGCGGCTCGGGCGGGCTTTACGCGCTGACCACCAACCCGCCGCGCATCCGCGGCCAGGTGATCGGCATGGCGGCGCGGGCGGGCGCGGTGATCGCCGATGCGGAATTCGTGCAGTTCCACCCGACCGCCATCGACTGCGGCGAGGATCCGGCGCCGCTGGCGACCGAAGCCTTGCGGGGCGAAGGTGCGCATCTGGTCAACCGCTTGGGCGAACGCTTCATGCTGGCGCTGCATCCCGATGCGGAACTGGCGCCGCGCGACGTGGTGGCGCGCGCCATCTATGCCCAGACGCAAGCCGGGCTGCGGCCGGCGCTGGACACGCGCACCTGTCTGGGGGACCGCATCCTGACCGAGTTTCCGGCCGTGGCGGGGGCCTGCGCCCGGGCGGGGATCGACCCCACCCGGTCCCAGATCCCGGTGGCGGCCGCCGCGCATTACCACATGGGCGGGGTGGCGGTGGACGCGGATGGCCGGGCCAGCCTGCCGGGCCTGTGGGTCTGCGGCGAGGCCTCCTCGACCGGGCTGCATGGCGCGAACCGGCTGGCCTCGAACGGGCTGCTGGAGGCGCTGGTCTATGCCCGCCGCTGCGCGCTGGCGATCGAGGCGGTGCTGCCCGAGGCCCAGGATGCCGCGCTGGTGGTGCTGCCCGACCTCGCCCCCGCGCCGGTGCCCGACCCGGTGCTGGTCGCCCGGCTGCGCCAGGCCATGACGGCGGGCGCCGGCGTCGTTCGCGATGCCGAGGGCCTGAGCCGCTGCCTGCGCGAGATCGCCGCCATCGAGGCCGCCCAGCCCGATTGCCCGGCTCTGCTCAACATGACGGCGACGGCGACCCTGATCGCCGCTGCCGCGCTGATGCGGCGCGAAAGCCGGGGCGCGCATTGCCGCAGCGACTTTCCGCAGACCGACGCCACGCCCCGCCGCTCGCGCCTGACGCTTTCCGAGGCGCTGGCGATCCGCGCCCGCCTTGAACCGGAGACGACATGACCGCGATGCCCCCGCTGCCCGACCTGGTCCTGGAACCGCTGATCCGCGCCGCCTTGGCCGAGGATCTGGGCACCTATGGCGACATCACCACCCGCACCGTGATCCCCGCCGGCACCAACTACACCGCCCGCATCGTCGCGCGCGAGCCGGGCGTCGCCTCGGGGATGCAGCTGGCGGCCATCGCCTTCCGGCTGGTCGATCCGTCCCTGCAATTCCGCGCCCTGGTCGCGGATGGCGCGCGTTTCGACAAGGGCGCCGTGCTGGCCGAGATCGCGGGCGAGGCGGCCTCGATCCTGTCGGGCGAGCGGGTGGCGCTGAACTTTGCCGGTCGGCTGACCGGCATCGCCACGATGACGGCCGAGTTCGTGGCCGCGACCAGGGGCACGAAAGCCCGCATCACCTGCACCCGCAAGACCACGCCGGGCCTGCGGCTGGTGGAAAAGCAGGCGGTGCTGCATGGCGGCGGCTTCAACCACCGTTTCAGCCTGTCGGACGCCATCCTCATCAAGGACAACCACATCGCGGCGGCGGGCGGCATCCGGCCGGTGCTGGCGGCGGTCAAGGCTCGCGCCTCGCATATGATGCGGGTCGAGATCGAGGTCGACCGCCTCGACCAGCTGGCCGAGGTGCTGGCCGAGGGCGGCGCCGATGTCGTGCTCTTGGACAACATGGACACGCCGACGCTGGCCGAGGCGGTGGCGATGAATGCGGGCCGGCTGGTGCTGGAGGCCTCGGGCAATATGCGACTCGGCCGGGTGGCCGAGGTGGCGGCGACCGGGGTGGATTACATCTCGGTCGGGGCGCTGACGCATTCTGCCCGCACGCTGGACCTGGGGCTGGATTTCTGACCGGAAATCCGGCGCGCCGGGAATTTCCTGCATTGCCTTTTGTTTACCGGACAAACCTCGGGTGATTTCGCTGCGGCGGCCAATCCGGCGGCGGAAAATCCGCTGACGCAGCCATGTCACGCCGGCCAGAAATCCGGTTAACGCTAACATTTTTCCTTGCGCGGGTTGCGCTCGCCGGTGCTTTAAGCAGACTTGGCTTGGGGCGCCGGCGCGTGCCGGCGTCGTGATTTTTGACAGGTAGCGAATGGCCAAGGATATGCCCACCACCGAATTCCGCGATGCGATCCTGCGGCATCTGACCTATACGCTGGGCAAGGATCCCGAGCATGCGCAGGTCTTCGACTGGCGGCTGGCGCTGAGCCATGCGGTGCGCGACCGCATCGTCGACCGCTGGATGGCATCGACCCGCCGCACCTATCGCGCCGATCCGAAGCGGGTCTATTACCTGTCGATGGAATTCCTGATCGGCCGGCTGCTCGAGGACAATATCGCCAACCTGCAACTGGCCGACCAGGCCCGGGCCGCGATCGAGGGCTTCGGGCTGAACTGGGACGAGGTCCTGCGCGACGAGCCCGACGCGGCGCTGGGGAACGGCGGGTTGGGCCGGCTGGCCGCCTGCTTCATGGAATCGCTCGCGACGCTGGGCTGCCCGGCCTATGGCTATGGCATCCGCTACGAGAACGGGCTGTTCCGGCAAAGCTTCGTCGACGGCCGCCAGCACGAGGCGCCCGAGGACTGGCTGCGCCAGCCGAACGTCTGGGAGTTCGAGCGTCCCGAATCCCGCTTTACCCTGGGCTTCGGCGGCGAGGTCGTGACCCGCGACGGCAAGGCGCTGTGGCAGCCCGAGGATTTCGTCCAGGCCGAGGCCTTCGACACGCCGGTCGTCGGCTGGAAGGGCGACTGGGCCAATACGCTGCGGCTCTGGGCCGGGCGGGCGGTCGATCCCTTCGACCTGGCGCGCTTCAACGCCGGCGATTTCGCGGCTGCGGCCGAGGCCGAGGCGCTGGCCCGCACCATCTCGCGCGTGCTCTACCCCGAGGATTCGACCGAAAAGGGCAAGCGGCTGCGGCTGACGCAGGAATATTTCTTCTCGGCCGCCTCGATCCGCGACATCCTGCGCCGGTTCGAACAGGACCATACCGACCTGCGCCTGCTGCCGCAGCGCGTGGCGATCCAGATGAACGACACCCATCCGGCGGTCGCCGCGCCGGAACTGGTGCGCATCCTGCATGACGAACGCGGCCTGCCCTTCGACGAGGCGGTCGCGATCACCCGCGGCTGCGTCAACTATACCAACCACACCCTGCTGCCCGAGGCGCTGGAAAGCTGGGGCGAGGCGCTGTTCGCCAGCCTGCTGCCGCGCCACCTGCAGATCATCGACCGCATCGACGAGGCGGACGCCAAGGCCCATCCCGACCGCAGGAATGCCGCGCGCAGCGACGGCAAGGTGCGGATGGGCGAGCTGTCCTTCATCATGTCGAACCGGGTGAACGGGGTTTCCGCGCTGCATACCGGGCTGATGAAGACCACGGTCTTTGCCGACCAGAACCGGATCTGGCCCGACCGCATCGTGAACGAGACGAACGGCGTCACCCCGCGCCGCTGGCTGCACAGCTGCAACCCGCGCCTGTCGCGGCTGATCACCCAAAGCATCGGCGAGGGCTGGATCGCCGATCTCGAGCAGCTGTCGCGGCTGGAGCCGCTGGTCGAGGATGCCGACTGGCTGGCGCGCTTCGCCCGGGTCAAGGCCGACAACAAGGCCGATCTTTGCGACTGGGTGGCGCGCGAGCACGGGCTGATGCTGAACCCCGAGGCGATCTTCGACATCCAGATCAAGCGCATCCATGAATACAAGCGCCAGCACCTGAACATCCTGGAAGCCATCGCGCTGTGGCAGGAAATGCGCGAGAACCCGTCCTCGGACTGGACGCCGCGGGTCAAGATCTTTGGCGGCAAGGCGGCGCCGGGCTATTTCTTCGCCAAGGACATCATCCGGCTGATCAACGACGTGGCCGCCGTCATCAACGCCGATGCGGCGACGAACGGCAAGTTGCAGGTGATCTATCTGCCGAACTACAACGTCACCCTGGCCGAGCGGCTGATCCCGACGGCGGACCTGTCGGAACAGATCTCGACCGCCGGGAAAGAGGCCTCGGGCACCGGCAACATGAAGCTGGCGCTGAACGGCGCGGTGACCATCGGCACGCTGGACGGCGCCAATGTCGAGATCCGCGAGCGGGTCGGGGCGCGGAATTTCTTCCTGTTCGGCCTGACCGCCGAAGAGGCCGAGGCGCGCCGCACCGTCCCCGACCATGCCGCCAAGGCGGTGGCGGGCGATCCGCGCCTGTCGCGCGCCATCGAGGCGATCCGCAGCGGCACCTTCAGCCCGGGCGAGCCCGACCGCTATGCCGGGATCGTGCAGAACCTGACGCAATCGGACTATTTCCTCGTCGCCTCGGATTTCGCCGATTACTGGCGGGCGCAGCGCGAGGTCGATTTCGCCTATGCCGACCGCGAGGGCTGGGCGCGGATGGCGGCCTGGAACATGACGCGCTCGGGCTGGTTCTCGTCCGACCGCACGATCCGGGGCTACATGCAGGACATCTGGGGCGCGCGAAGCCTGCTCGGCCAGGACTGACATCGGCGGCGCCACGCGAAGGGGGATACCATGGCAGCGAGCGACCCGGAGATTGTGGCGGACAGGGCGGTCCTGGACCGGATCGTGCAGGGCCGCTTTGACGACCCCTTCGCCGTGCTCGGCCCGCACCAGCGCGGCCGCGTCCGGCATGTCACCGCCTTCGACCCCGGCGCCACCGAGATGGCCGCCATGGTCGAGGGCAAGGCGCATCCGCTGCCGCCGCTTGAAGGCTGGCCGGGGCTGTTTTCCGGCAAGGTGCCCGGCGCCAAGCCCTATCTGCTGCGCGGCCGCAGCCCGGGCCAGGAATGGCTGGTCGAGGATGCCTATCGCTTCGGCCCGGTGCTGGGCGAGATGGACGAATATCTGCTGGGCGAGGGCACGCATCACCGGCTCTGGACCGTGCTTGGCGCGCATGTGATCACGCATGAGGGCGTGGCCGGCACGCATTTCGCGGTCTGGGCGCCGAATGCGCGCCGCGTCTCGCTGATCGGGGACTTCAACGCCTGGGACGGCCGGCGCCATGTCATGCGTCGGCGCGGCGCCACCGGCGTCTGGGAAATTTTCATGCCGCACCTGGGCGAGGGCACCGCCTATAAATACGAGATCATGGGCGCCTATGGCGGGTTGGCGCAAAAGGCCGATCCGGTCGGCTTCGGCGCGCAGCACCCGCCGGCCACGGCCTCGGTCGTGCGCGACATCTCGGGCTATGGCTGGTCGGATGGCGGCTGGATGGGCACGCGGGCCGAGGCGCAGCGCCGCGACCGGCCGATCAGCATCTATGAGGTGCATCTGGGCAGTTGGCGGCGCAAGGACGGCGGCCGGCCGATCTCGTATCGCGAGGCGGCGGTCGAACTGGTCGAATACGCCCGCGACATGGGCTTCACCCATATCGAGTTGCTGCCGATCAGCGAATATCCCTTTGACGGTTCCTGGGGCTATCAGCCGGTGGGGCTGTTCGCGCCGACGATCCGCTTCGGCCCGCCGCACGAGTTCCGCGACCTGGTGAACGCGGCGCACAAGGCGGGGCTGGGCGTGATCCTCGACTGGGTGCCCGGGCATTTCCCGACCGATCCGCACGGGCTGGCGCGGTTCGACGGCACCGCGCTTTACGAGCACGCCGACCCGCGCGAGGGCTTTCACCAGGACTGGAACACGCTGATCTACAATTACGGCCGCGCCGAGGTGATGAATTACCTGACCGCCAATGCCTTGTATTGGCTGCAGGAATATCACGTCGACGGGCTGCGGGTCGATGCGGTCGCCTCGATGCTCTATCGCGACTATTCCCGCGCCGAGGGCGAGTGGGTTCCGAACAAGCACGGCGGGCGCGAGAATTACGAAGCCATCGCCATGCTGCAAGAGATGAACCGCCTGACCTATGGCGAGGCGCCGGGCATCATGACGGTGGCCGAGGAATCGACCTCCTATCCCAAGGTCTCGGCGCCGGTGCATGACGGCGGCCTGGGCTTCGGCTTCAAGTGGAACATGGGCTGGATGAACGACACGCTGGACTACATGGGCCGCGATCCGGTCCATCGCCGGCACCATCACCACCAGATGACCTTCGGCCTGCATTACGCCTTTTCCGAGAATTTCATCCTGCCGATCAGCCATGACGAGGTGGTGCATGGCAAGGGCTCGATGCTGGCCAAGATGCCCGGCAGCGCATGGGAGAAATTCGCCAACCTGCGCGCCTATTACGGCTTCATGTGGGGCCATCCGGGCAAGAAGCTCTTGTTCATGGGCCAGGAATTCGCCCAGGGCGCGGAATGGAACCACGATGCCGAAATCGACTGGGCCTGCCTGGGCAATCCGCTGCATTACGGCATGCAGGGCTTCGTCCGCGACCTGAACCGGCTTTATGCCGCGACGCCGGCGCTTTATGCCCGGGATTGCGACGGCGCCGGCTTCCAGTGGATCGAGGCGAATGACGCCGACCATTCCGTCTATGCCTGGATCCGGCGCGGCAACCCGGGCGATCCCGAGGTGGTGGTCGCCTGCAACTTCACCCCGATCGAGCGCCCGGCCTATGTCTTGGGCTTTCCGCAGCCCGGGGCCTGGCGCGAGGCGCTGAACAGCGACGGCGAAAGCTATGGCGGCGGCGGTCGCGGCAACCTGGGCCGCATCATCGCGCGACCCGGCGACAGCCATGGCCAGCCGGCCCATGCCGCGGTGGTGCTGCCGCCGCTTTCCACCGTGATCTTCATCAAGGACGACCAGACGAGCGATTGACGATTTCACGCCCGGTCCTGGCCGGGCATCAGGGAGGGATTGATATGGCACCGCGTGAGGAAAGGCTTTCCAGAAGGACCATGGCCTTCGTGCTGGCCGGAGGGCGCGGCTCGCGCCTGCGGGAATTGACCGACCGCCGCGTCAAGCCCGCCGTCTATTTCGGCGGCAAGTCGCGCATCATCGACTTCGCGCTGTCGAACGCGCTGAACTCGGGCATCCGCAAGATGGCGCTGGCCACGCAATACAAGGCCCACAGCCTGATCCGCCATGTCCAGCGCGGCTGGAACTTCTTTCGCGCCGAGCGCAACGAATTCCTCGACATCCTGCCCGCCTCGCAGCGCTATGACGAATCGATGTGGTATCGCGGCACGGCCGATGCGGTGGCGCAGAACATCGACATCATCGACAGCTACGGCGTCGATTACGTGCTGATCCTGGCCGGCGACCATATCTACAAGATGGATTACGAGCTGATGATCCGCCACCACGTCCAGGCGCGGGCGGATGTCACCATCGGCTGCCTGACCGTGCCGCGGGCCGAAGCCTCGGCCTTTGGCGTCATGGCGATCGACGAAAACGACGTCGTCACCAGCTTCCTGGAAAAGCCCGCCGATCCTCCGGGCACGCCCGACGATCCGAATGTGACGCTGGCCTCGATGGGGATCTATGTCTTCCGCTGGGACTTCCTGCGCGACCTCCTGATCCGCGACATGCAGGATGAAAACTCCAGCCACGATTTCGGCAACGACCTGATCCCGGCCATCGTCAAGGGCGGCAAGGCGCAGGCGCATCGCTTTTCGGACAGCTGCGTGCGGTCGCCGGGCGAGCCGGTCTATTGGCGCGACGTGGGCACGGTCGATGCCTTCTGGCGCGCCAATATCGACCTGACCGACTTCAACCCGGAACTGAACCTGTGGGACCGCGACTGGCCGATCTGGACCTATTCCGAGGTGGTGCCGCCGGCGAAGTTCATCCATGACGAGCCCGACCGCCGCGGCAGCGCCGTCAGCTCGCTGGTCTCGGGCGGCTGCATCATCTCGGGAACCGAGATCCGGCAGTCGCTGCTGTTCACGCAGGTCCACACCAATTCCTATGCCAGCCTGGAAGGCGCGGTGGTGCTGCCCTATGCCAATGTCGCGCGGCATGCGCGGCTGACCAATGTGGTCATTGACCGCGGCGTCAGAATCCCCGAAGGCCTGATCGTCGGCGAAGACCCCGAGGAAGACGCGAAATGGTTCCGCGTGTCCGAAGGCGGCGTCACGCTGATCACGCAGGATATGCTGGATCGAAGGGAAGCGTCTTCATGAGGGTTCTGTCCGTCGCCTCGGAATGCGTGCCGCTGGTCAAGACCGGCGGGCTGGCCGATGTTGCCGGCGCGCTGCCGGCCGCTCTGGCCGGGCAGGGCGTCGAGATGCGGACGATCCTGCCCGGCTATCCGGCCGTGCTGGCGGCGCAAGCCGCAGCCGAGCCTCTGCGCCAGATCCCGGACCTGTTCGGCGGCCCGGCGCGCATCCTGCGCGGCACCTTGGGCAAGACGGTGCTTTACCTGCTGGATGCGCCGCATCTCTATGCCCGCGACGGCACGATCTACCTTGGCCCCGACGGCAAGGACTGGTCCGACAACCCGCAGCGCTTTGCGGCGCTGGACCGCGCCGCCGCGCTGATCGCCGCCGAGGGGGTCGAGGGCTGGCGCCCGCAGATCCTGCACCTGCACGACTGGCAGGCCGGGCTGACCCCGGTCTATCTGCGCCAGCTGGGCGCGGCCGAGGTGAAGACGCTGCTGACCATCCACAACATCGCCTTCCAGGGCATCGCGCCGGCGCATCTCTTGGGCGCGCTGCAACTGCCGGCGCATCTGTTCAACCCGCAGGGCTTCGAATACTGGGGCAAGATCTCGGCGCTGAAGGCGGGGATCGTCTTTGCCGACAAGGTCTCGACCGTCAGCCCGACCTATGCCGAGGAACTGCTGACGCCCTCCTTCGGCATGGGGCTGGAGGGCGTGCTGGCGGATCGGGCCGGCGATTTCACCGGCATCCTGAACGGCATCGACCTGGAGGCCTGGAAGCCGCCCTATGACGATCCTTCGGCCAAGGCGCCGCTGCGCCGGGCGCTGCGCAAGGAATTCGGCCTGCCCGAGGCGGACGGGCCGCTTTGCGTGGTGATCTCGCGCCTGACCGGGCAGAAGGGGCTGGACCTGCTGCTGGAGGCGCTGCCGACGCTGCTGGACTGCGGCGGGCAGCTCGCGGTGCTGGGCTCGGGCGACTCGGCGCTGGAATCGGCCTTTCGCGCCGCGGCCGAGCGCTATCCCGGCGTCGGCCTGCGGCTGGGCTATGACGAGGCGCTGGCCCATCGCATGATCGCCGGCGGCGACGCGATCCTGGTGCCCTCGCGGTTCGAGCCCTGCGGGCTGACCCAGCTTTACGGCCTGCGCTTCGGCACGCTGCCGGTGGTGTCGCTGACCGGCGGGCTGGCCGATACGGTCATCAACGCCTCGGCCGCCGGGCTGGCGGCGGGGGTGGCGACCGGGCTGCAATTCCATCCCGTCGAAGCCGCCGCCCTGTCCCGCGCGCTGCGCCGGCTGTGCGAATTGTGGCGCCAGCCCCGGGTCTGGAGCCGCATGGCGAATGCCGCCATGGCGCAGCCGGTGGGCTGGGACGCCTCGGCCGCCGCCTATGCCGAACTCTTCAGGACCATGATCCGCTGATGCCGAACCTGCGGATCCTGGCCGGACGCGCCGACCCCTTGGGCGCGACCTTCGACGGCGAGGGCGTGAACTTCGCCGTCTTTTCGCAACATGCCACGCGGGTGACGCTGTGCCTGTTCGGCGCCGACGGCCGGACCGAGGCGCATCGGCTGGACCTGCCGGAACGCGACGGCGACGTCTGGCACGGCTATGTCCCGGGCCTGCGCCCCGGCCAGCTTTACGGGCTGCGCGCCGACGGCCCCTATGCGCCGGCCGAGGGGCACCGCTTCAACTATCACAAGCTGCTGATCGACCCCTATGCCAAGCGGCTGACCCGGCACCCGGTTTGGCACGACGCGCTGATGGGCTACACGGTCGGCGCGGCGGAAAGCGACCTCAGCTTCGACAAGCGCGATAGCGCCCGCCACATGCCGCGCTGCGTGGTCGAGGATCCGGCGTTTTCCTGGGGCACCGACCAGCCGCCGCGCCACGACATCGCCGACACCGTGATCTACGAGGCGCATGTCAAGGGCTTGACCCAGGCGCATCCCGACGTGCCCCATCGCGGCAGCTTCCTGGGCCTCGCCTCGGACCCGGTGATCGAGCATCTGCAACGCCTGGGCATCACCGCGCTGGAGCTTCTGCCGGCGCAGGCCTTCCTGAACGACCGCTTCCTGGTGGAAAAGGGGCTGGTGAACTATTGGGGCTACCAGACGCTGGGCTTCTTCGCCCCCGATCCGCGCTATCTGGCCAAGGGCCAGATCGCCGAGTTCCAGCACATGGTCGCCCGGATGCATGCCGCCGGCATCGAGGTCATCATGGATGTGGTCTATAACCACACCGGCGAGGGCAACGAGATGGGCCCGACGCTGAGCTTCCGCGGCCTCGACAACCGCAGCTATTACCGGCTGCAAGAAGATCCGCGCTATTACATCGACGACACCGGCACCGGCAACACGCTGAACGTCAACCACCCGATGGTCTTGCGCATGGTCATGGATTCCTTGCGCTATTGGGTCGAGGTCATGCATGTGGACGGCTTCCGCTTCGACCTTTGCGCGACGCTGGGCCGGCGGGCGCGGGGCGGCTTCGACCGCAGCGCCTCGTTCTTCGACGCGATCCGGCAGGATCCGGTGCTGACGCGGGTAAAGCTGATCGCCGAGCCCTGGGACATCGGGCCGGGCGGCTATCAGCTGGGCGGCTTCCCGCCGCCCTTCCTGGAGTGGAATGACAAGTATCGCGACGGCATCCGCCGCTTCTGGCGCGGCGATGCGCGGCAGGTGCCCGAGCTGGCCGACCGCATGGCGGGCTCGGCGGTGCAGTTCGACCATTCCGGGCGGCCGGCGACCAGTTCGGTGAACTTCCTGACCGCGCATGACGGCTTCACGCTGATGGATGTGGTCAGCTACGCCGCCAAGCACAACGAGGCCAATGGCGAGGAGAACCGCGACGGCCATTCCGAGAATTTCTCGGACAATATGGGCGTCGAGGGCGCGAGCGACGATCCCGCCATCCTGGAGGCCCGCGCCCGGCGGCGGCGCGCCATGCTGGCGACGCTGCTCTTGTCGCAGGGCACGCCGATGCTGCTGGCCGGCGACGAGCTCGGCAACAGCCAGCAGGGCAACAACAACGCCTATTGCCAGGACAATGCAATCGGCTGGGTCGACTGGGACGCGGCGGACCAGGGTTTCCTGGACTTCACCGCCCGGCTGATCGCCTTTCGCCGCGCCCATCCGATCCTGCGGCAGAAGCGCTTCCTGCATTCGCGCACCCGGCTGGTCGACGGCCTGCCCGACCTGTTCTGGCTGCGCCCCGATGGCGAGGAGATGACCCCCGCCGACTGGGGCAACCCCGAGCTGCGCGTGCTTTGCGCCGAGCTGCGCATCGCCGCCGGCACCCCGGAATATGCGCAACGCGAAGAGGCGATCTTCCTGGTCTTCAACAATGGCGAGGCGCTGGACCTGGTGCCGCCCGATCCCCCGACGGGCTGGCGCTGGCGGCTGCATCTGGACAGCAGCCGCCCCGGCCTGGTGCCGCAGGTGGCCGGGCGCGGGCCGATGCGCATCGACGGGCATTGCGTGCTGGCCTTCGACCTCGAGCGCGACGATGACTGACGCGCGGCTGCAACTCGCGGCCCGCATGGGCGTGCTGCCGGGCTTTCACGACCTGACCGGCCAATGGCGCGAGACCTCGGTCGAAAGCGCCGTCGCGCTGCTGGCCGCCATGGGCCTGTCGGTCCCCAGCGCGCCCGAGGCGCAGGCGGCGCTGGAGGCCCATGCCGACCTGCTGCCGCAGGACGTGATCTGCGAGGCCGGGGCGGCGCCCGACCTCGCCCCCGCCGCATGGCAGCTGACCTTCGAGGACGGCGCCCAGCTTGAAGGCGGCGGCGCCTTGCCCGCGCTGCCGCTGGGCATCCACCGCCTCCAGGCGGAGGGCCGCGCCTTCACCCTGCTGGCGGCGCCGCCGCGCCTGCCGGAACCGGCGCGGCGCTGGGGGCTGGTCGCGCCGCTTTACGGGCTCTCGGCCAGCGGCATCGGCAGCTATGACGACCTCGGCCGGCTGGCGGCCGGCATGGCGGGGCAGGGCGCGGCTTTCCTGGGCATCAACCCGGTCCATGCCGGTTTCCCGACCGTGCCCTGGCTATTCAGCCCCTATACGCCCTCGCATCGCCGGCGGCTGAACGTGATCCATATCGCGGCGGGGCAGGGCACGCCCGGTCCGTTGGTCGATTACGCCCGCGACATTCCCGCCCGCATGGCGGCGCTGCGGGCCGAGTTCGCGGCCTTCCCGGGCGATCCCGGCTTCGACGCCTGGCAGGCGGCCGAGGGCGAAAGCCTGCACCGCTTTGCCCTGCACCAGGCGCTGTCCGAGCGCTTCGGCGCCTTCTGGAGTGACTGGCCGGCGGCGCATGTCTCGCCCGACACGCCGGCCTCGCTGGCGGCGCGGGCGGAACTGGCCGGCGAGATGCGCTTTCACGCCTGGCTGCAATGGCGCGCCGAGACCGCCCTCGCGGCGGCGGGCCGGGCGGCGCGGGACGCGGGCATGGCGCATGGGCTTTATCTGGACCTCGCCGTCGGCACGCATCCCTTCGGCGCCGAGACCTGGGAGGATCGCGCCAGCTTCGCCTTCGGCGCCTCGCTCGGCGCGCCGCCGGATGCGTTTTCGGCCGATGGCCAGAACTGGGGGCTGGCGCCCTTCAGCCCGCTGGGGCTGCGCGCGCAGGCCTATGCGCCGCTGGCCCAGACGCTGCGGCGCCAGTTGCAATTCGCCGGCGCCCTGCGCATCGACCATATCCTGGGCTTCGAGCGCGCCTATTGGGTGCCCGAGGCCGCGCCCGGCGCCTATGTCGCCATGCCGCGCGACGCCATGCTGGCGGTGGTGCGCATCGAGGCCGCCCGCGCCGGGGCCGTCATCGTCGGCGAGGACCTGGGCAATATCCCCGAGGGGCTGCGCGCCGCGCTGGCCGGCTCGGGCGTGCTTGGCTGCCGCGTGGCGATGTTCGAGCGCGAGGGTTGGCAGCCGCCCCGCTTCCGCCCGGCCGAAGCCTATGACCGCGACGCCATCGCCAGCTTCTCGACCCATGACCTGCCGACCTGGCGCGGTTGGCGCCAGGGCTGCGACATCGCCGCCCGCGCCCGGCTTTCGGACGCCGACCCGGCGCCGCAACTGGCCGAGCGTGCCGAAGAGGTGGCGGGCTTCGACGCGCTGCTGCCCGCGCCGGACATGGATGCGCTGCACGGCTTCCTGGCCCGCACGCCATCGCGGCTGGTGGCGGTGCAGGCCGAGGTGCTGCTGGACCTGACCGCGCAGCCGAACCTGCCCGGCACCACGACGGAATATCCGAACTGGCAATTGCGCCTGCCGGTGGCGGCGGCGGATTTCGCCGCCTTGCCGGCCGTCGCCCGAACTGCCAGCATCATGCGCGACAACGGACGTCAGGAGGGATCATGAGCGTTCAGACAGTGCCGACCAAGCCCATCGAGGGCCAGAAGCCGGGCACCTCGGGCCTGCGCAAGAAGACCCCGGTCTTCATGCAGCCGCATTACCTGGAGAATTTCGTCCAGGCGATCTGGAACGGCACCGGCGGTGCCGAGGGCAAGACCTATGTGCTGGGCGGCGACGGCCGCTATTTCAACGACCGCGCCGCGCAGGTGATCCTGCGCATGGCGGCGGCCTCGGGGGCGAAAAAGGTGATCGTCGGGCAGGGCGCGCTGCTTTCGACCCCGGCCGCCTCGAACCTGATCCGCCAGCGTGGAGCGGACGGCGGCATCATCATGTCGGCCAGCCACAACCCCGGCGGCCCGGACGAGGATTTCGGCGTCAAATACAACATGGCGAACGGCGGCCCCGCGCCCGAGGGCGTGACCGAGAAGATCTTCGAGGCGACGAAGACGCTGAGCGAATACAAGATCTTCGAGGCGCAGGACGTGGACCTGTCGCAACCCGGCACGACCGCGCTGGGCGGGATGGAGATCGAGGTGGTCGACCCGGTCGCCGATTACGCCGCGCTGATGCGCGAGATCTTCGACTTCGCCAAGATCCGGGCGCTGTTCGCCGGCGGCTTCCGGCTGCGGTTCGACGCCATGCATGCCGTGACCGGCCCCTATGCCAAGGCGATCCTGGAGGGGGAACTGGGCGCGGCGCCGGGCTCGGTGGTGAATGCGGTGCCGCAGCCCGATTTCGGCGGCGGCCATCCCGACCCGAACCCGATCTGGGCCAAGCCGCTGATGGACGAGATGTTCGGGCCGGGCGCGCCCGATTTCGGCGCTGCCTCGGACGGCGATGGCGACCGCAACATGATCGTTGGCCGGAACTGCTATGTCACGCCCTCGGACAGCCTGGCGGTGCTGGCGGCGAATGCGACGCTGGTCCCGGCCTATGCCGGCGGGCTGAAGGGCGTGGCGCGGTCGATGCCGACCTCGCGCGCGCTGGACCGGGTGGCCGAATCCCTGGGCATCGCCTGCTACGAGACGCCGACCGGCTGGAAGTTCTTCGGCAACCTGCTGGATGCCGGCAAGGCGACGCTCTGCGGCGAGGAAAGCGCCGGCACCGGCTCGGACCATGTGCGGGAAAAGGACGGGCTCTGGGCGGTGCTGTTCTGGCTGAACCTGCTGGCCGAGCGCAAGCAGCCGGTGGCCGAGATCATGGCCGACCATTGGGCGAAATTCGGCCGCAACTACTATTCCCGCCACGATTACGAGGCAGTGGATGCGGCGGCCGCGAACGGGCTGGTCGATGCCTTGCGCGCGCGCCTGGCCGATCTGCCCGGCCGGACCGTCGCGGGCCTGCGCATCGAGGCGGCGGACGAATTCGCCTATGACGACCCGGTCGATGGCTCGCGCACCGAGCGCCAGGGCCTGCGCATCATGACCGAGGGCGGTGGCCGCATCGTGCTGCGCCTGTCCGGCACCGGCACCGAGGGCGCGACCCTGCGCGTCTATCTGGAGCGGGTCGAGACCGACCCGGCCCGGATGCAGGACGACCCGCAGCAGGCGCTGGCGGCGATCATCCGGCTGGCCGACGAGATTGCAGGCATCCGCGCCCGCACCGGCCGGGCCGAGCCCGACGTCATCACCTGAGACCGGCGGCGGCGGGCCGCATCACCCCGCCGCCAGCTCGTCCCAGCAGGCCAGGGCATGGGCGGCATACATGACGCCCGGCCCGCCGCTCATCTGCACGGCCATGGCGATCACGTCGGAAAACTCCTCGCGCGTGGCGCCGGCCTTCATCAGCGCCTCGACATGGAACAGGATGCAGGGTTCGCAGCGCTGCACCACGGCCATGCCGACCGCGATCATCTCCTTGACCTTGACCTCCAGCGCGCCGCTGTCGTGGACGGCTTTCGACAGGGCGCCGAAGCCCTTCATGGCATCGGGAATCGCCTTGTTCATCACCCGCAATTCGGCGCGCATATCGTCGATTTTGGCCTGGTAGACCATGCTTGCTCTCCTTTGTTGCCACGGCAGGCTAGGCCGGCGGCAAGGCCTGCGGCATGATTCAGGTCAAGAAATCTGCGAATTAACGAAGATATGCAGTCAAACCCTGCGGCCGCGCACCCAGGTTTCGCGCATGACCGGAATGTCATCCATCATGGAAAACCGGATCAGGTCGGCGCGCAGCCCCGCCTCCAGCCGCCCGCGGTCGGACAGTCCCGAGGCGGCGGCCGGATTGGCCGTCACCGTCGCCATGGCGCGCGGCAGGTCGTCCCAGATCCGCGCCAGGATCAGCGCCCCGGCAAGCAGGGCCGAGGGCACGTAATCCGAGCTGAGAATATCCAGATGCCCGCTGCGCGCCAGTTCGGCCGCCGAGACATTGCCGGAATGGCTGCCGCCCCGGATCAGGTTCGGCGCGCCCATCATCACCATGAGGCCATGGGCGTGGCAGGCGGCCGCGGCCTCGGGCGTGGTGGGGAATTCCGCCAGCCGCACGCCACGGCTGGCCGAGGTCGCGACATGCTCGGCTGTGGTGTCGTCATGGCTGGCCAGCACCGCGCCCAGCCGATGCGCGATCTGGACTGCCGCGGCTTCATGGGCGTCGCCATGGCGGGCGCGCAACGCCTTGAGCCGGGCGACATGCGCAGCGAATTCCGCATCGCCGAGCTTGTATTTGCCCTGCACGTATTGCGCCAGTTTCGAGATGTCGCGGAACTGGCGCTGGCCGGGGGTATGGTCCATCAGGCTGATGATGCCGACCCGGTCGCCGGGGCCGAATTCGTCAAGCTCGGCCAGCAGGGTCTCGGAACAGATTTCGGCGCGCAGGTGCAGGAGGTGACTGATGCGCAGGACGCCGCGCGTGCGGATCTCGGCCAGTTCATGCGCCAGCGCGCGGGCGTATTTGTCGTAATCGGCATCCGGCGCCTCGTTCGGGATCGAGCCGACGCGCATGGCGTCGAAGACCGTGGTGATGCCGCAGGCCGCCAGCTCGGCGTCATGGGCCAGGATGGCGCCGGCATGCGGCCAGTCGACGCCCGGGCGGGGCCGCATGTGGCGCTCGAGGTTGTCGGTATGCAGCTCGACCATGCCGGGGGCCAGGAAATCGCCGGCCAGGTCGATGGCACCGGGCGGGACGCCCTGGCCCGGGGTGATCGCGGCAATGGTGCCGCCCTGCAGGGTCACGGCGCCTGGCATCACGGCGTCGGGCAGGATCAGGCGGGCATTGGCAAGGATGGTGCGGGTCATGCGGACCTTCGAGGCTGCGGTCTGCAAGGGGTGGCCGATCGGCGCGGGCGGGTCAAGCCGTCGGCTGCATGGCGACGGCCTGGAGGTTGCGGGTGCGCCCTGCTGTTCGTCGGCGGACGTCGTGGGCTCGCGGTCCGGCATGTGCAAGGGTTCCCGATCAGCCGCGTGCTGGGCCTGCGAGCGGGCGGCTCGCGGGTCTGTCGGCGCGTAACGCCAAGGGCCTGACGGCCAGCACGTCTGGCGGCGGCTGGGGCTGTGATTTGCGCGAGACGCCCGGGGGCAGCGCCGCGTGCAGACGCGCTCCCGGAAGCGCTGACCCCACTGGCTCTATGCCAGCCATGGCACTTGCCGAGCCTGCCTTGTGGCAGCAAGACTTTATCCTCGCTGGGGCGACATAGCCGGAGCAACTCGGCGTAGCTATTGCTCCCCCGGTTTCATGCCCTCGGGCATTTCAGGCGCGAAGGGGAGCCTGCCACCACGCGACTGCCCGCAGTGCCGCAATGCATTGCGCGCCTTGGACTGGCCGGTCGTCGCGGCATGTCACATCGCCCGGATGCGATGGCTGCGGTCGCATTCAGCCACGGCGCCTCAGGCGGAGGCCGCGATGCCATCGGAGCCGGGCAGGGTGTCGGAAACCCTTCAGATCAACCCGCGCTGCAGCAGGATCCACACCGCCACGCCGCCCAGCACCAGCAGGCCCAGCAGCACGCTCGCCGCCGCGCTGACCGCGCCGCCCTGCAGCCGCCGGCCCTGGCCCAGCGGCCGCAGATAGCCGGTCAGTGCCCGGTGCGCATGGTCCAGCCGGGCGAAATCCACCTGCCGCGCCAGCTTCGGCTGGCCCGCCATGCGGTCGGCCTGATGCAGGAAGCGCGCCTCGCGCCGCAGCCGGCGCGGCAGCGCGCCGCCGCGCTTGCGCAGCATGTCGCCCAGTTCCGCCTGCTGGCCGCGCCGCAGGCCGCCGAAGCGGGCCGCCAGCAGGCTCGCCACCTCGTCCGCCATCGGCCGGATATCCTCGATCCCCATCGCACGTCCCTCTTTGATGCAAGGCTAGCGCCTCTGGCGCCGCTTCGCCAGTGGCGTTAGGGTGCCGCCATGATGCTGAACATGATCGAGACAGGGGTGGATTCGAGCCTGCCGCCGGTGCTTCTGGCGCATGGGCTGTTCGGATCCGGGCGCAATCTCGGCGGGCTCGCCCGTCGCTTGGCCGAGACGCGGCGGGTGATCTCGGTCGACATGCGCAATCATGGCGACAGTTTCCACGATGCCGACCACAGCTATCCGGCGCTGGCCAAGGATCTGGCCCGGGTGATCGAGGCGCATGGCGGCAAGGCCGACGTTCTGGGCCATTCCATGGGCGGCAAGGCCGCGATGATGCTGGCTCTGACCCGGCCCGAACGGGTGCGGCGGCTGGTGGTGATGGACATCGCCCCCTATGCCTATGGTCACAGCCAGACCGGCCTTGTCGATGCCATGCAGGCAGTGGACCTGAGCGGATTGCGGCTGCGCTCGGACGCCGACGCCCGGCTGGCCGCGCATGTTTCGGACCCGGGCGTGCGCGCCTTTCTGCTGCAATCGCTGGACCTGAAGACCGATCCGCCGCGCTGGAAGTTCAATCTGGACGCCCTGCGCGAGCAGATGCCCCTGCTGGTCGGCTGGCCCGAGGTCGCGCCTGGCGGCTTCGATGGTCCGGCGCTGTTCCTGGCCGGCGCCGAATCGGATTATTGCCGCGCGCCGCAGGCCGAGGCGATCCGGCGCCATTTTCCACAGGCCGAGATCCGGGTCGTCGAAGGCGCCGGGCATTGGCTGCACGCCGACCGGCCGGCGGAGGTCGCCGCCGCGGTCGAGGCTTTCCTGGCCTGAGCGCCTCAGCCGCCGTCGCAGCGCAGCGCGACCCGCGCCTCGCCGGTGTCGCCGGGAATGCGGCTGCGCAGGCTGTTCGGGATCACCCGGCAGCCCGTGGTGCGCTCGACCGCCGCGACCATCAGCTCGGGCACCGGGGCGCGCTGGCTGCGGGTCAGGTAGCCCAGGCGGATCACCTCGGCCTCGGTCGCTTTCTGGAAGACGGCGAAGCGGATGCCCTCCAGAGTGATGTCATGGCGCTGCGCGCCGATGAATTGCGGGGCCGGCGAGGCGCAGGCGGCGAGCAGGAAAAGCGGCAGAATCATCAGGATACGCATGCACGCCAGATTGCACGCCAAGCCTTAACAAGAGGTTAACGGGCCGGGAACAATGTGGGACAGGGGGCGTTATGGCTTTGAACACACCATCTTTTCTCAGGAGTGACAGATGCGCCGGATGATGAAGCTGACCCCGATCCTTGCCCTGCTGGCGCTGGCCGCCTGCGAGACCGTGCAGGGCGCTGGCCGCGACATGCAGGCCGCCGGACAGGCGGTGTCGCGCGAAAGCCACGAGGTCCAGTCGCAGGGGCTGTAGGTCGCGGCTCGGACGACCCCGGAGGCGGCCTTTCGGGCCGCCTTTTTCGTGTCACCGGCGATGCACGGGCCATGCACCGCGCGTGCACCGTTCGTGCACCGTTCCCTTGGCGACAAGTTGCCGATGCGGGGGGCTTTGGGCGGCCTCGCGTTTCCGTGTGCTGTCGCGCGGCGGCTGTTGCATTAGGCTGCGCGGTCATAAGCAACAAAGACCCGAGGGGCGAGATGAGCAGGATTTTCCCACTGGCCGCGTTCGTGGCCGTCACCGCGGTTGCCGGCTGCGAGACCATGCAGGGCGCCGGGCGCGACATGCAGACCGCCGGCGCGCTGCTGACGCAGCAGGCGGCGGAAAGCCAGACCCAGGTCGGCAGCTATGCGCCGCCGGGACCAGCGGTGACGCCGACGCCGTATTGAGCCGGGAACTCCGGCCGGCGGCGGGGATTGATTGCGTGAGCCCTGCCGCAAGAGGATGGAGACCCGATGAAGAACCCCTGGATGAGCGCCTGGCTGTCTGCAGCCAACGGCCTGATGGCCCCGGCGCGCGGCCAGATCATGGCCGAGATGCAGAAGAGCCAGCGCCAGATGATGCTGGAATGGCAGAGGCTGTGGATCGAGAGCTGCATGGCGCTGTGGTTTCCCGGCGGGCGGGGAAAACGCTAGGTCGCACGGGCAAAAGGGGTTTCTCTTTTGCCTGTGGCGCAAGATGCATCTCTGCGCGGGCGACGATCTTGGCATGCAACCTGGTCCCGTGCCGGTCGGCATGCGAACGAGCGCAACCGTTTGATCGACGGATTGCCCTGAAAGGGAATGCTTCGGGAGCGCGGACCGGCCTGTGCCATGGCGGGACCGTCGGAAGGGCTCGACCGTCGTCAGTCCAGTTCCGGCCCTTGGCCGGTCCTGCGGCCATCCTGGTGCGGCGGGCGCAAAGGGACTCCGAAAGAGGCCCTTGGTCGTTCGGGAGCGTCCGAACAGGTTTTTCCCCGACGAACGCGCGGTGTGGCTGGTCTTGGGCAGCGAAGGGCAGTCCGGGTCACGCTGGCAGGTGATCATGTCTGTTGCCGCGGAGCCGTTGGCACCGGATCAGCAGGGCGGCGGCATTCCGAGCGATCTGGCCGAGACGTTGAAGGTGCCTGAACGCGAGAACCGCGCGTTGCGCCAAGCCAACAAAATCATTCGCCAGGCCGGCGCGCATTTTGCGATGGCGGAGTTCAGCCGGAGTGACGTTGGGTTTCAGCGCATTCGCTTATGTCGCCACTTGGGCGGGGCTTGCCAATGTGCTCTGCCCAAGGGATCGTCAGCTGGCGCTTCGGCGCATGCGGGTTTCGCCGTCAAAGCATTGGAACAAGCGATCGACGGCCGTTGCCGGACAGGGGGCGTCAAGCCGAACAGCCACCGTTTGGCCACCTGCTGCGACAAGGCCACAGACAGCCGAAATGGCGGTAAAGCGCCCCGCGCCTATGCGGGGCGCAATGGCGGCGCGTCAATGCCGGGTCTGGCGCGGCCAAGAGAAGCTGCGCACCCAGTCGGCGATGCGCCAGGTCCAGCCGATCTGGCGCGAGCGGTTCGGTCTCAGATAGGCCCAGTTCAGCAATCCGGCCGGGACACCCAGCGCAAGGCCGATGACAGCCGCCCAGATGAAAGTCGCCCAATTGTCGTAACCCATGGACAGGCCGGCGATGACAACGGCGCCAGCCACACAGCCGACCCAGATGTGAACCAGAAACAGTCGCAGCATGGGAACCATGTTCCTGCCCTCCCTGATTGGTTTTCCGAGGAGAAACGAAACAGGGCGCGGCAGGGTTCCCGCGACGGCCAGCGGGAAGCGGCCGACGAAGCAGCGGCCAGCCGGCCTGTCCCTTCTGCGCCATCCGGCCGGGCCGCCGGATCCGGTCAAAGCCGGCCGGTGACGCGCCAGGCCAAGGCGCCGACCGGAAAATCGCCGCCGGCGTCATTGTTCGTGCCGCTGCCGCTGGATCCGACCTCGACACGGTCGATGTCGAGACCGTCCAGAACCCGGCAATCGCCCAGCCCGCAGCCCTTGGCGTGAACCGAACCGGTCGTGTTCGTAAAGAAGCCGGAGGTGGCGCCCCATGCGTTCGCATCTCGGTCGACCAGGAGTTCACCGGGCCGAGATCAGCCTTGAGATGAACCGCGACTTCCCTGCGTTGCGCTTGCAAGACCACACGCCGGGACATATCGCCGACCCTTCCCGTTGAAGGCTCGGCAGCGGTTCCAACGACCGGCCCGCACAGCACGGGATCGCTGGTCCCCCGGTGGGCCGGCCAGATGCCATGGCCCCGCAGCCAGTTCATATCACGGAAACGTGAGTCGAACCAGTCAGCCGTCCATCTTCAGCGCCTGGATGAACGCCGTCTGCGGGATCTCGACCTTGCCGAACTGGCGCATCTTCTTCTTGCCGGCCTTCTGCTTCTCCAAGAGCTTCTTCTTGCGCGTGGCATCCCCGCCATAGCATTTCGCGGTCACGTCCTTGCGCATGGCCGACAGCGTCTCGCGGGCGATCACGCGCGAGCCGATGGCCGCCTGGATCGGGATCTTGAACATATGGCGCGGGATCAGCTCCTTGAGCTTTTCCACCATGACCCGGCCGCGCGATTCCGCCCGGTCGCGGTGCACCATGATCGACAGCGCATCCACCGGCTCGTCATTGACCAGGATCGACATCTTGACCAGGAAATCCTCGCGGTATTCCGAAAGCTGGTAGTCGAAGCTGGCATAGCCCTTGGTCACCGATTTCAGCCGGTCGTAGAAGTCGAACACCACCTCGGCCAGCGGCAGGTCATAGACCACCATGGCGCGGTTGCCGGCATAGGTCAGGTCCATCTGGATGCCGCGGCGGTCCTGGCACAGCTTCAGCACGTCGCCCAGGTATTCGTCGGGCACCATGATCGTGGCCTTGATGCGCGGCTCCTCGATATGGTCGACATAGGTCAGGTCGGGCATGTCGGCGGGGTTGTGCAGGTCGCGCACCTCGCCGTCCTTCATGTGCAGCTTGAACACCACCGAGGGCGCGGTGGTGATGAGGTCGAGGTCGTATTCGCGCTCCAGCCGGTCGCGGATCACCTCGAGGTGCAGAAGGCCCAGGAAGCCGCAGCGGAAGCCGAAGCCCAAGGCGGCCGAGGTCTCCATCTCGTAGCTGAAGCTCGCGTCGTTCAGCGCCAGCTTCTCGATGGCGTCGCGCAGGGCCTCGAAGTCGTTGGCATCGACCGGGAAGAGGCCGCAGAACACCACCGGCTGCGCCGGCTTGAAGCCCGGCAGCGGGGTGTCGGTGCCCTTCCTTTCGTGGGTGATGGTGTCGCCGACGCGGGTGTCGCGCACCTGCTTGATCGAGGCGGTCAGGACGCCGATCTCGCCCGGGCCCAGCTCGGCGATGTCCTGCATCTGCGGGCGCAGCACGGCGAGCTTGTCGATGCCGTAGACCGCATTGGTCTGCATCATGCGGATGCGGTCGCCCTTCTTGATGACCCCGTCCATGACGCGGATCATCACCACCACGCCCAGATAGGCGTCATACCACGAATCGACCAGCATCGCCTTCAAGGGCGCGTTGCGGTCGCCCTTGGGGGCGGGCAGGCGGGTGACGATGGCCTCCAGCACGTCGGGGATGCCGAGGCCGGTCTTGGCCGAGATCGGGATCGCGTCCGAGGCGTCGATGCCGATGACTTCCTCGATGTTTTCCTTGACCCGCTCGGGTTCCGCGGCGGGCAGGTCGATCTTGTTCAGCACCGGCACGATCTCGTGCCCGGCGTCGATGGCCTGGTAGACATTGGCGAGCGTCTGCGCCTCGACGCCCTGGCTGGCATCGACGACCAGGAGCGAGCCCTCGACCGCGCGCATCGAGCGGCTGACCTCATAGGCGAAATCGACATGGCCGGGGGTGTCGATCAGGTTCAGCACATAGGTGCGCCCGTCGCGCGCGGGATATTCGATGCGCACGGTGTTGGCCTTGATGGTGATGCCCCGCTCGCGCTCGATGTCCATGCTGTCGAGCAGCTGGGCCTTCATGTCGCGTTCGGCCACCGTCCCCGTCAACTGGATCAGGCGGTCGGCCAGGGTGGATTTGCCGTGGTCGATATGGGCCACGATCGAGAAATTGCGGATGAGGTCAAGGTCGGTCATGGCCGGGCTATACAGGGGCTTTGGCGTTGCGGAAAGGGGGTTTCAGAGCGTCGCGAAGCCGGTCTCGCGCAGCTGTCGCCGGCGCAGCGCCGCCTCGCGCCACATCATGTAGCAGCCCGAGGCGACGATGATCGCGGCGCCGGTCAGGGTCAGCGCATCGGGACGCTCGCCAAAGACCAGCAAGGCGAGGATCAGGGCGAAGACCAGCCGGGCATAGCGATAGGGCGCGAGCGCCGAGGCCTCGCCCAGCCGGGTGGCGGCGACCAGCAGCGCATAGCCGCCGACGCCGACGGTCATGCAGGCCAGGAACAGCAGCCCTTGCCGCGGGCCGGGCATGACGAAGTCCTGCCCCAGCGCCAGCCCCATCAGCACCGAGGCGATCAGGATGGCGAAGAAGGCCGAGGCGGCCAGCTGGTCGGAATGGATATGTGCCGGCACGCGGCGGGTGGCGATGTCGCGCGCCGCCAGCCCCAGCACCGCCAGCAGCGCCATCAGCGACACCGGCTGGAACCCCGCCAGCCCCGGCCGGATCACCAAGAGCACGCCGAGAAAGCCCGCGATGATCGCGCTCCAGCGCCGCCAGCCGACCGGCTCGCCCAGAAACAGCGCCGCGCCCAGCACGATGGCCAGGGGCAGCGCCTGCATGATCGCCGAGGTCGAGGAAAGTTCCGTCAGCGCCAGCGCCACCACGATGCCGATCGAGCCCACCGCCTCCATCAACCCGCGGAACAGCACGATGGGGCGGATCAGGTCGCGGGTGAACAGCCGCCCGCCCTTGAGCTTCAGCATGGCGGCGAAGACCAGGAAGCCCAGAAGCCCGATCAGGCCCAGCACCTGCGCAAAGGGCAGCTGGGCCGAGAGCAGCTTGATGAACATATCCTCGAAGGCGAACAGCACCATCGAGACGACCATCAGGATCGCGCCGCGGAAATTTTCGGTGACCATCAGCCGCAGCCTTCGTGCTAGGGGGGAATTGCGCCGGTGGCGCCTTGCCGCGATCATAGGCAGATCGGCGGGCAAGCGAAAGGATGGGCGAAAGGATGGGCGAATGAAATTCCGCGTCGAGGACATGAGCTGCGGCCATTGCACCGCCGCCATCGAAAAGGCCGTGGCCGAGGCCGGCGGCAGGGCGGTGACCGACCTCGCTGCCCGCAGCGTCAGCGTCGAGGGGCTGGAAGCCGGGCGCGCCGCGCAGGTGATTCGCGACGCCGGCTATACGCCGCAGCCGGCTTGAGCGGGCGGCCAGGGCGGGCGGTGGGCCTGGTGCATATCTTGCGTCTCTCGCCTCGCGCTGCCGCGATCCGTGGTCACGGCCGCGCGATTGAGCCGAGAGCGGGCTTCTGCTAGAGTCCTGCGGATAAGATCTGCGGCCTCAAAGGGGCATGAACCCCATCGCCGTGGCAGGAGCCGAGGAGACAGAGATGATGAACCGCCTGATGATCGCCGCCGCCGCGGTGGTCCTGACCGCGCCGCTTGCCGTCGCCGGTCCCATCGATTCCGCCTGCATGCGTTCGGATCGCGGCGCCAGCAACCGCCGGACCTGCGGCTGCATCCAGCAGGTCGCCGACCAGACGTTGTCGCGCGCCGACCAGCGCCGCGCCGCGCGCTTCTTCCGCGACGCGGACGAGGCGCAGAAGGTGCGCATGTCGAAAAGCGATTCCGACAACGCCTTCTGGGCGCGCTACAAGAATTTCGCGTCGGCGGCCGAGGCCTATTGCGCGCGCTGAGGATGATCCGATGCGCATCGCGGTGCTGACCGGGGCCGGGATCTCGGCCGAAAGCGGGATCAGGACGTTCCGCGCCACCGACGGGCTGTGGGAAGAGCACCGCATCGAGGACGTGGCGACGCCCGAGGGCTTTCGCCGCGACCCGGGGCTGGTGCATCGCTTCTACAACACCCGCCGGGCCGATGCCGCCCGCGCCCAGCCCAATGCGGCGCATCGGGCGCTGGCGGAACTGGCCCGGCATCACCAGGTCACGCTGATCACCCAGAACGTCGACGACCTGCACGAACGCGGCGGCTCGCCCGAGGTCATCCACATGCACGGCAGCCTGCTCGGCGCGCTTTGCGCGGCTTGCGGCCATCGCTGGCCGGCCGCGCTGGTCATGCGCATGTCGGATGCCTGCCCGGGTTGCGGCGCGCCGCAGACCCGGCCCGACATCGTCTGGTTCGGCGAGATTCCCTATCACATGGAACGGATCTGGGAGGCGGTCGAGGCGGCCGAGATCTTTGCCGCCATCGGCACCTCGGGCCAGGTCTATCCGGCGGCGGGGTTGGCGCAGCACGCGCGCCGCGCCGGCGCGCGCACGGTCGAGCTGAACCTGGCCGCCTCGGCCGTCGCCGGCGATTTCGGCGAGCGGCTGACCGGCCCCGCGACGCGGGTCGTGCCGGACTGGGTCGCGACGCTCTGCCGGTAAGGCGCGCGGCGGAAGGCGGGTTGCGATCCGTCCGTGCCGGGCGGGCGCGGCTTTTCGCAAGGCGGTCGCGGCCGCCTGGCAGGGAAAACCCCGAAACGCAAACGCGGCGGCCGGGCCGTTTGCCCTGCCGCCGCGCCGGTGCTGGCCCGCGCGGGGGACGGTCCCCGCGCGATGTCCTCACATGCCCTTGTAGAGCGGGAATTTCGCGCAAAGCGCCTCGACCTCGGCCTTGACGCGGGCCTCGACCTCGGCATTGCCGGCCTCGCCGTTCGAGGCCAGCCCGTCCACCACCTCGACGATCCAGCGCGCGATCTGGCGGAACTCCGCCTCGCCGAAGCCGCGCGTGGTGCCGGCCGGCGCGCCCAGGCGCACGCCCGAGGTCACGAAGGGCTTTTCGGGGTCGAAGGGCACGCCGTTCTTGTTGCAGGTGATATGCGCCCGACCCAGCGCCGCCTCGGTCGCCTTGCCGGTCACGCCCTTGGGGCGCAGGTCCGCCAGGCACAGGTGGTTGTCGGTGCCGCCCGAGACGATGTCGATGCCGCCCTTCATCAGCTCGTCGGCCATGGCCTGGGCGTTCTTCACCACCTGGGCCGCGTAATCCTTGAAGCCCGGGCGCAGCGCCTCGCCGAAGGCCACCGCCTTGGCGGCGATGACATGCATCAGCGGGCCGCCCTGCAGGCCGGGGAACACCGCCGAGTTGATCTTCTTGGCGATCTCGGCATCGTTGGTCAGCACCATGCCGCCGCGCGGGCCGCGCAGGGATTTATGCGTCGTCGTGGTCACGACATGGGCATGCGGCAAGGGCGAGGGATGCTGGCCGCCCGCGACGAGACCGGCGATATGGGCCATGTCGACCATCAGATAGGCCCCGACCTCGTCGGCGATCTTGCGGAACTCGGCCCAGTCCCAGATGCGGGAATAGGCGGTGCCGCCGGCGACGATCAGCTTGGGCTTGTGCTCATGCGCCTTCTTGCGCACGTCCTCCATGTCCAGAAGCTGGTCCTGCTGGCGCACGCCGTAGCTGACGACGTTGAACCATTTGCCGGACATATTGACCGGCGAGCCATGCGTCAGGTGGCCGCCCGAATTCAGGTCGAGGCCCATGAAGGTGTCGCCCGGGCTGAGCAGCGCCAGGAACACGGCCTGGTTCATCTGCGACCCCGAGTTCGGCTGGACATTGGCGAAGCCGCAGCCGAAGAGCTGCTTGGCGCGCTCGATCGCCAGCTCCTCGACGATGTCGACATATTGGCAGCCGCCGTAATAGCGCTTGCCCGGATAGCCCTCGGCATATTTGTTGGTCAGGACCGAGCCCTGCGCCTCGAGCACCGCCTTCGAGACGATGTTCTCGGACGCGATCAGCTCGATCTCGTCGCGCTGGCGGCCAAGCTCCTGACGGATCGCCCCGAAGACCGCAGGGTCGCGGCTGTCGAGTGTTTCGGTGAAAAATCCGGTGTCGGTCATCTGTCCCTCATGCAAAAAAGACGGCTCGGCCGGGTTCTAGCGGCTTTTGCCGCGTCCCGCTAGGACGGATGCGACGCGGCTGCGGTAGATTATCCCATATGCCAAAGGGTCTTGCGCCCGCGCCGCCCGGCGCCATGATGGCGGCCATGAAGCTGCATTTCATCGCCTCGAGCACCGAAACCGCCGTCACCGCCGCCGAGACGCTGTCCGAGCGCTATGGCCATGTGCCGCTGCGCGAGGCCGAGGTGATCGTCGCGCTGGGCGGCGACGGGCTGATGCTGTCGGTCATGCACCAGAATCGCGGGCTGCCGGTCTATGGCATGAACCGCGGCACCATCGGCTTCCTGATGAACAACTATTCGGTCCATGACCTGCCGGCGCGCATCGCCGAGGCCGAGGAGACGGTGATCCACCCGCTGGCGATGACCGCCGGCACCACCGACGGGCACGAGCATTGCGCGCTGGCGATCAACGAGGTCAGCATGCTGCGCGCCGGGCCGCAGGCGGCGCGGCTGCAGATCAGCGTGAACGGCACGGTGCGCATGCCGGAGCTGGTCTGCGACGGGGCGCTGCTGTCGACCCCGGCGGGCTCGACCGCCTATAATTACTCGGCGAACGGGCCGATCCTGCCCCTGGGCAGCGACGTGCTGGCGCTGACCGCCATCGCCGCCTTCCGGCCCCGGCGCTGGCGCGGCGCCATCCTGCCCAGCGCCGCGACGCTGCGCTTCGACGTGCTGGAACCCGACAAGCGCCCGGTCATGGCCGATGCCGATTCGCGCGGCGTCGATTCGGTGCTGTGGGTCGAGGTGCGCTCGGAAACCTCGGTCAGCCACCGGCTGCTGTTCGACCCCGGCCACGGGCTGGAGGAACGGCTGATGCGCGAACAATTCGTTTGAGGCCGTGACCGGGGCAGGGTAAAGGGCCGGGCATGAGCAACGCCCCGATCCTGCCCCCCGAAATCGCCCGCCGCCGGACCTTCGCGATCATCTCGCACCCGGACGCCGGCAAGACCACGCTGACCGAGAAGTTCCTGCTGTTCGGCGGCGCGATCCAGATGGCCGGCCAGGTCCGTGCCAAGGGCGAGGCGCGGCGCACCCGCTCGGACTTCATGAAGATGGAGCAGGATCGCGGCATCTCGGTCTCGGCCTCGGCCATGAGCTTCGAGTTCGGCGACTATCGCTTCAACCTGGTGGACACGCCCGGCCACAGCGATTTCTCGGAAGATACCTATCGCACGCTGACCGCCGTGGACGCGGCGATCATGGTCATCGACGGCGCCAAGGGGGTCGAGAGCCAGACCCGCAAGCTGTTCGAGGTTTGCCGGCTGCGCGACCTGCCGATCCTGACCTTCTGCAACAAGATGGACCGCGAAAGCCGCGACACGTTCGAGATCATCGACGAGATCCAGGAGAACCTGGCCATCGACGTGGCGCCGGTCAGCTGGCCCATCGGCATGGGCCGCGACTTCATCGGCGCCTATGATCTGCTGCACGACCGGCTGGAGATCATGGACCGCGCCGACCGCAACAAGGTCGCGGAGACGGTGCAGATCACCGGGCTCGACGACCCCAAGCTGGCCGAGCATGTGCCGGCCGAGCAGTTGGCGAAGCTGCGCGAGGAGCTGGAGATGGCGCGCGAGCTGCTGCCGGCCTTCGACCGCCAGTCCTTCCTGGAGGGGCATATGACGCCGATCTGGTTCGGCTCGGCGATCAACAGCTTCGGCGTCAAGGAACTGATGACCGGCATCGGCGAATTCGGCCCGGCGCCGCAGCCGCAGAACGCCGCCGAGCGCCAGATCTCGCCCGAAGAGCAGGCCGTGACCGGCTTCGTCTTCAAGGTGCAGGCGAACATGGATCCCAAGCACCGCGACCGGGTGGCCTTCGTGCGGCTGGCCTCGGGACATTTCGAGCGCGGCATGAAGCTGCTGCATGTGCGCTCGAAGAAGCCGATGGCGGTGTCGAACCCGGTGCTGTTCCTGGCCGCCGACCGCGAACTGGCCGAGGAGGCCTGGGCCGGCGACATCATCGGCATCCCGAACCACGGGCAGCTGCGCATCGGCGACGCGCTGACCGAGGGCGAGGCGCTGCGCTTCACCGGCATCCCGAGCTTCGCGCCCGAGCTTTTGCAGACCGTGCGCGCGGGCGACCCGATGAAGGCCAAGCACCTGGAAAAGGCGCTGATGCAATTCGCCGAGGAAGGCGCGGCCAAGGTCTTCAAGCCGATGATCGGCTCGGGCTTCATCGTTGGCGTGGTCGGCGCGCTGCAATTCGAGGTGCTAGCGAGCCGGATCGAGATCGAATACGGCCTGCCGGTGCGTTTTGAATCGTCGCAATTCACCAGCGCGCGCTGGGTGGCCGGGCCCAAGGACAAGGTCGAGGCCTTCGCCCAGGCGAACAAGGGCCATATGGCGCAGGACCATGACGGCGACCTGGTCTATCTGACCCGGCTGCAATGGGACATCGACCGGGTGGCGCGCGACCATCCCGAGCTGAAGCTGACGGCGACGAAGGAGATGATGGTTTAAGGACTGGGGTGCTTAAGCTCTTGCTGAGCGGTCTCAGATAGCACGATGTTTCCTTCGTGAATCTTACGTTATGTTCTTTGCGATATCGGTTATTCTGGAGTGATGCCTTGTTGATCAGTGAGCTATGGGATGATCCTGATGATATATCAGGGAATAGTGGTCGAAAATATTATCGGAGAGCAACGATCAGCTGGTCACGCCCTAAAAAGTGGGAGCCTGACGAAAACGAGTTCGACGTTCCTCCGGGCTGGAGAGGGCATGGAGGAATCTACGCTTTTATCAGATCGCATTGGCGCCAAAGCGAGAGCGTCCGCCTTGCTTACATCGGCAAAGCTCTAAACTTTAATAAGCGCCTCACAAAAAACCATAATCACTTCGACATAATTCAGCGCCGGGGTGATACTTCTGTGTCCTGCGGGCGCATATCCTTTGAACGCGTTCAGTCAAACAAGGGATACTATCTAGAGATTGAGGATATCGTGAAGTTTTGCGTTTATAATTGGCTGGAAAATAAACAGGGCTTTGAGAGTTTGCCTGGATTTAGAAAAAGTCAGCCACGCGCAATGATGCCTTGGGTAATTGTAAACAAGGGTTTCCGATTCGGGGGGATCATGCCCCGGCGGATCGTTTATCCGTCTATCGGTGTAGAGTTCTGATCTGCGTGCTGGATGGGCAAAATCTTTTAGAGATTGCTGTGTTTCGCAAAGCCCCGTTTTTCACTGCACTGCAGAACGTCAAGCTCCCACTTCGCATCCTGACCCTTTTCCCTAGCTACCGACCCTATACAGGTGCCGCAACCCGCCAGCGCGGGGCGTTAACCCGTCACCTCATCCGTCCAGACCGTGAACTCGCGCAGTTCATGCGTGCCGAAGCTTGAGATCAGGGCGGCATCCGCGGCATCCCTGCCGTGGCCGATGGTGATGCGGCCGATGCGCGGCGCGTTGTTGCGCGGGTCGAAGGTCCACCAGCGACCCGACAGCCAGACATGCATCCAGGCGGCAAAATCCATCGGATCGGGGCTTTTCGGCACGCCGATGTCGCCCAGGTGGCCGAAGGCATAGCGCGCCGGGATGTTCAGGCAGCGGCACAGCGCGATGGCCAGATGCGCGAAGTCGCGGCACACGCCCTTGCGCTCGGCATAGGCGCTGTGGGCGGTGCGGAACTGGTCCGCATCGCCATAGCTGAAGGCCAGATGCGCATGGGCGAAGTCGCAGATCGCCTGCACCCGCGCCCAGCCCGGCGCCACCTGGCCGAACAGATCCCAGGCCAGTTCGCCCAAGAGATCGGTCTCGCAATAGCGGCTGGCGGCGAGATAGGGCAGCACCGCGTCGGGCAGGGCTTCGACCGGGCTTTCCTCGGCCGCGGGAAACACCGGATCGGGCAGGCCGCTGTCGGCGATCACCGCATCGCTTTCCAGGGTGAAGCGCCCGCCGGGGGCGGTCAGCCGGGTGCGCAGGTTGCCGAACATGTCGATATGGGTCGCATGCGGCACGGCGGGATCGGTGCGGAACGCCTCGGGCGCGCGCAGGTCCAGCCGGCGCTCCGGCCGCGCCGTCAACTGCGCGATGAGCGGCAGCGGCGCATCGGATTCCAGCGTGATGCGATAGCCGTAACGGATCAGCATCAGGCGACCGTCACCTCCAGGGTGATCTCGGCATTCAGCAGCTTGCTGACCGGGCAGCCCTTTTCGGCCTGGCGGGCGGCGTCCTCGATCACCGCCCTGTCGCCCTGGCCGGTGATGGTGGTGCTCAGATGCGCGGTCTTGATCGCAAAGCCGTCGCCTTCCTGGTCGAGGCCGATCTTCGAGGTGGTCTGGATGGTCACATCCGTCACCCCGGCCTCGGCCAGGATCTTGGACAGCGCCATGCTGAAGCAGGCGGCATGGGCGGCGCCGATCAGCTCTTCGGGATTGGTGCCGGGCTTGCCCTCGAACCGGGTGTTGAAGCCATAGGGCTGGTCCGAAAGCGCGCCCGAGCGGGTCGAGATCACGCCCTTGCCGTCCTTGAGCCCGCCCTGCCATTTCGCCGAGCCATAGTTCACGATCATGATCCGTCCTCCGGTTTGCTGCGATGGTCGGGGGCACAACGCGCGACGGCTTGCGCGGTTTCACCCGCCGGCCTATGCCGGCCGGCAAGCAGGGGAAGGGGAGACGCATGCCGCTGCACGAACTGGCGGCGCTGGGTGCGGCCGCCTGCTGGGCCATCACCGGGATCCTGTCGCAAGCGGCGGCGCAGGCGCTGGGGCCCTTTGGCTTCAACCGGCTGCGCCAGGCCATGGTGGCGGCCATGCTGGCCGCGATCGTGCTGGCGATGGGGCGCTGGCACGGCATCGACGCGGCCGACCTGTGGCGGCTGTCGCTGTCGGGCATCGTCGGCATCTTTTTGGGCGATACGCTGCTTTACGTGGCGCTGATCCGGCTGGGTCCGCGCCGCTCGGGTGCGCTGTTCGCCATGAACGCGCCGATGGCGGCGCTGATGGGCTGGCTTGCCCTGGGCGAGGCGCTGTCCCCGGCCGCCGTGCTGGGCGTGGTGCTGTCCACGCTGGGCGTCGCCATGGCGGTGCTGGGCCGGCCGGGCCGCGCCGGCGGGCATCGTTTCGAGGCGGTCGCGGGCTCGGTCTGGGTCGGGGCCGGCTTCGGCCTGCTGGCGGCGGCGGGACAGGCGCTGGGGTCGCTGATCGCGCGGCCGGTCATGGCCGGGGGCTTCGACCCCTATGTCGCCTCGCTGATCCGGGTGGCGGTCGCGGTCGCCTGCCTGATGCTGCTGATGGCGCTGCCGATCCGCGCCGTGAAGCCGCTGGGCCGGCCTTCGCCGCGCGTGCTGCTGCTGACGGCGCTGTCGGGGCTGATCGCCATGGTCACCGGCATGACGCTGCTGATGTTCGCGCTGCAGGGCGGCAAGGTCGGCATCGTCTCGACCCTGTCGGCGCTGTCGCCGGTGCTGATCCTGCCGGTGCTCTGGGCGATGACCGGGGCGCGGCCCTCGGCCACGTCATGGGCGGGGGCGGCGCTGGCGGTCGCCGGTATGGCGCTGATCTTCCTGCGCTGACGGCTTTGTCACTTGCCCGGACGCGCGCGCCGCGCTTGCATGGCGGCGCAGACACAAGGAGAATCCCATGCGTATCATCCCCTTCGCCCTGGCCGCCCTGCTGGCCGCGCCCGCCCTGGCACAGGAGCCGGCGGCGCATGCCGGCCATGACGGCGGCTCGGCTTCGGACGCGGCCTATGAGCAGGTCATGGAGAAGATGCATGAAGACATGATGATCGACTACAGCGGCGATGCCGATGTCGATTTCATGCGCGGCATGATCCCGCATCACCAGGCCGCCATCGACATGGCCAGGGTGGCGCTGGAGCACGGCAAGGATCCGCAGGTGCGCAAGCTGGCCGAGGAGGTCATCGAGGCCCAGAGCGCCGAGATCGCGCAGATGCAGGAATGGCTGAAGGCGCAGGACAAGGCGGAATAGCCGCGGTTCCGGCCCGGTCGGCGGTGGGGGCTGACTGCCCCCACGCCCCCGTGGGTATTTTCGAAACAGTGAAGGCGGGGGGCTGCGCGGTCGCGCCCGGTCAGGCCTTGAGCGCCGCCCGGACCGCAACGATCCGGGTCGCGGCCTGGGCGGCCTCGCGGCCCTTCTTCACGAAATGCTCGCGGAAGATGGCGGTGTGATGCTCGGTTTCCTGGTAGTGATGCGGGGTCAGAGACACCGAAAGCACCGGGACGCCGCTGTCCATGCCGGCGCGCATCAGCCCGTCGACCACGGCCTGGGCGACGAAATCGTGACGATAGATGCCGCCGTCCACCACCAGCGCGGCGCAGGCCACGGCGCCATAGCGGCCGGTCTGCGCCAGGTCGCGGGCCAGCAGCGGCATCTCGAAGGCGCCGGGGACGTCGAAGACATCGACCTGGTCGCGCGGCACGATTTCGCAGAAGCCTTCCAGCGCCTGATCGACGATGTCGGAATGCCAGTTCGCCTTGATGAAGGCATAGCGGGTGTGTGTCATGCGTGATCTCCTTTCCAAGTGACACGTCACCCAAGGCGATCACATGAGGGCCGGCCCTTCGGGGCCGGCTCGCACGCTCTCTTCCATCCGGACTGTGACCGTCGGCCCAGGAATCGCACCTGGTCTGCTGACCCCTGATCCGGCCAGACCAGCCGGGGCAAGGCGCTCGCGGGCTTGCATCGCTGCTTACCGCCGGTGGGGAATTCCGCCCCGCCCTGAGAACCCGGCCTTGATGCCAGCACAGCGCGCGCGATGCAAGGGTCAGAGCAGCCGCTCGGCTTCTTGAATCGCGAAACGGTCGGTCATGCCTGCGACATAATCGAGGACGATTCGCGCGCGCTGCGTTTCGTCCGCCGCCGCCTCGGCGGCCCGGAACCAGTGCTCGGGCATTTTCGCGGGGTCGTTCAGGAACAGCGGGAAGAGGCCGTTCAGCATCTCGGTCACGCGCCGGCGCTCGACCACCACGGTGGGGGCGCGATACATGCGTTGGAACAGGAACAGCTTGATCGCCTTGAGGTTCTGGTAGAGCGGCTTCGAGAAGCGGATGATCGGCCCCTCCATGGCGCGGATGTCGTCCACGCTTTGCGGCTGCAGGCTGGCGAGGCGGTTCTGGGCGACGGCGATCACGTCCTCGACCATGACGCCGAAGACCCGGCGCAGCGCCTCGTGCCGGCGCCGCATCGGCTCGAGGCCCGGGTGCAGCGCATCGACCTGCGCGAAGGCCTCGCCCACCACCGGCAGTTCGGCCAGGTCGGCCTCGGAGAAGAGGCCGGCGCGCAGCCCGTCGTGCAGGTCGTGGTGGTTATAGGCCACGTCGTCGGCGACCGCCGCCACCTGTGCCTCGGCGCTGGCATTGGTGTGGAGTTCCAGATCCCATTCGGCGTTCACCTCGGCCAGGGCATAGGGCAGGGGGCCGGTGACAGGACCATTATGCTTGGCGATGCCCTCGAGGCTTTCCCAGGTCAGGTTCAGCCCGTCGAAATCCGCGTAATGGCGTTCCAGCCTGGTCACGATGCGCAGCGCCTGGGCATTGTGGTCGAAGCCGCCATAGGGCGCCATCAGCGCCGCCAGCGCATCCTCGCCGGTATGGCCGAAGGGCGGGTGGCCCAGGTCATGGGCCAGGGCCACCGTCTCGGCCAGGTCGGTGTTCAGGCCCAGCGTGCCGGCGATGGTGCGGGCGACCTGCGCCACCTCGATCGTATGGGTCAGGCGGGTGCGGTAATAATCACCCTCATGCTCGACGAAGACCTGGGTCTTGTGCTTCAGCCGGCGGAAGGCCGAGGAATGGATGATGCGGTCGCGGTCGCGCTGCCAGGGGCTGCGGAAGGTGGACATGCGCTCGGGCCAGCGGCGGCCGCGGCTTTCTTCGGGCTGGCAGGCATAGGGTGCCGTCATCTCGTCCGTTCCTTGCAGGCGTTTGCGGCGAACCCTATATTCCAGACCTGACGACGGAAACGGGAACGCCCCATGAACGTGGAATTGAACCTGCCCCCCAGGGTGACCGAGCGCGCCTTCCAGCGCCTGGCCGAGATCAATGAGGGCGGCCCGGCGCGGCCCTTGCGGGTCGCGGTGGCGGGCGGCGGCTGCTCGGGCTTTCAATACGACATCAGGCTGGACGAGGCGGCCGAGGACGACCTGCTCTTGCAAAGGGACGGCCAGACCGTGGTGGTCGATCCGGTGTCGCTGCCTTTCCTGGCCGGCGCCACCATCGACTTTGCCGATGAGCTGATCGGGGCGCGCTTCACCATCGACAACCCGAACGCCAGTTCGTCCTGCGGCTGCGGCACCTCGTTTTCGATCTGATCTGGCGCGGGCCGGCGCGCGCCGCTAGTCTCGCGCGCATGAAGATCGCGACATTCAACATCAACGGCGTCCGCGCCCGGATCGAGACCCTGATCGGCTGGCTTTCCGAGGCCCAGCCCGACGTGGTGGTCCTGCAAGAGATCAAGTGCCAGGACGAGGGCTTCCCGCGCGAGCCCATCGCCGACCTCGGCTACAATATCGAGACGCATGGGCAAAAGGGCTTCAACGGCGTCGCCATCCTGTCGAAGCTGCCGCTGGAGGATGTGACGCGCGGCTTGCCGGGTGACGATGCCGACGCGCAGTCCCGCTATATCGAGGCGACGGTGGTGGGCACCCGCGCCGTGCGCGTCGCCGGGCTCTACCTGCCGAACGGCAATCCGCAGCCGGGGCCGAAATTCGACTACAAGCTGGCCTGGATGGCGCGGTTGCAGGCGCAGGCGCGGCGGCTGCTGGACAGCGAGATGCCGGCGGTGATGCTGGGCGACTATAACGTCATCCCCGAGGCGCGCGATGCCGCCCGGCCCGAGAAATGGCAGAATGACGCGCTGTTCCAGCCCGAAAGCCGCGCCGCGCTGCGCCGCATCCTGTTCGACGGCTGGACCGATGCGGTGCGCCTGCGCGACCCGGACGCGACGCGCGGGCCCTTTACCTTCTGGGACTACCAAGCCGGCGCCTGGCAAAGGGACGACGGCATCCGCATCGACCATGTGCTGCTGTCGCCGCAGGCCGCCGACCTGCTGATCGACCTGGGCATCGATCGCGACGAACGCGCCAAGGACAAGCCCAGCGACCATGTCCCGGTCTGGGTCGACCTGGACGCCTGAGCGGGTTCGGACCCCGGGTCGCGCGTCTCCAGCGCCGTCTCGACCCGGTTCCCGGGTTGGTCATGGAGTGCTCGATGGTCTTTCCAGCAATTCCAGATGGCGATCTCGCGCGGGCCGGATCCTCGCTTGCGGCCGCTGCGGCCGGGCTCGCTTTCAGCGCCGCCATCGGGTGCTCGCGTCGGATTCCGATACGGTCAGAATGACGATGCCGACCGCCGGAAAGCGGCGCCTTCGCGCGGCAGCCGGGGGTCATCGGCGACGATGATCTGCACGCGGTCGGTCATGCGCGGCCCGCGCCGTGACGGCTTCGCAAGCCCCGCAGCCGGGCGGTCCCGACCACGCGCCGGAACCAATCGGCGGCTGCGTTGTTTCGCCTCGAGATCTCTCCGGTCAGGTGGTGTGATGGCGAAAGACCTTCGGTTCGGCCCGCTGGGGCCCGAGACGCTGCATCTTTGCGTCGACATGCAGAAGCTGTTCGCGCCCGGCTCGCCCTGGGCGGTGCCGTGGATCGAAAAGACCCGCCCGGCCGTCGCCACCCTGGTCGAGGCCCAGCCGGCGCGCACGGTCTTCACCCGTTTCATCCCGCCGGTGCGGCTGGATCACGCGCCGGGCACCTGGGCGCGCTATTACGCCGGCTGGCCGGGGATGCTGCGCGAAAACCTCGACCGGTCCTGGCTAGACCTGCTGCCGGAACTGGCGCGGCATACGCCTCCGGCGCGGGTCGTCGACAAGGCGGTCTATTCGCCCTGGCACGATGGCAGCCTGCATCGGTTCCTGCGCGGTGCCGGGATCTCGGCCCTGCTGGTCAGCGGCGGCGAGACCGATGTCTGCGTGCTTGCGACCGTGCTGGGTGCGGTCGATCTGGGGTATCGGGTGGTGCTGGTCGCCGATGCGCTCTGCTCGTCCACGAACGCGGGCCATGACGCGGGGATGACGCTTTATCGCCAACGCTTTTCGCATCAGATCGAGACCGTCTGCCTGGAAGAGGCGCTGGAGGCCTGGCGGCCGGAGTGACGGCAAGGCGCATAAGGCGCGCGCCGTCCGGCCGGACATGGAAAGGGGGCCTTGCGGCCCCCTCTCTTGCCGTGGTCAGCGGCGCCCGCGCGAGGAAGAGCGGCGGTCGTCGTCGTCATCGTCGCGGCGATGGTCCCAGCCGCGGCGGGCCGCCTCGGCATGGCCGCGCGAATCGCCGAACCAGCCGCCCTGGCCGCGATCACGCGAATAGTCGTCGTCGCGGCCGCGCGAATAGCTGCGGCGGTCGTCGTCGCGGTCGCTGGTGAAGCGGCCCCGGCTGTCGCGGTCGCGGTCGTCGTCGCGGCTGGAGCGCCCGCGCGAGGAATAGCGGTCGTCGTCATCGTCGCGGCGATGGTCCCAGCCGCGGCGGGCCGCCTCGGCATGGCCTTCGGAATCGCCGAACCAGCCGCCCTGGCCGCGGTCGCGCGAATAGTCGTCGTCGCGTCCGCGCGAATAGCTGCGGCGGTCGTCGTCATCGCGCCGCGAGGCCGCGTAACGGCGGTCGTCGTCGCGGTCGCTGGTGAAGCGGCCCCGGCTGTCGCGGTCGCGGTCGTCGTCGTCGCGGCTGGAGCGCCCGCGCGAGGAATAGCGGTCGTCGTCGCGGTCGCTGGTGAAGCGGCCCCGGCTGTCACGGTCACGGTCGTCGTCATCCCGGCGCGAGGAGCGCCCGCGCGAGGAATAGCGGTCATCGTCGCGGTCGCTGGTGAAGCGGCCCCGGCTGTCGCGATCGCGGTCGTCGTCATCACGGCCCCGGCCGCCGGAACCGCCACGGCCACCATAATCGTCGTCGCTGACAAAGCGTCCGCGTTCGTCGCGTTCCGGCATGTTCGAGTTCCTCGGCATGATGTCCTCCTGATTTGCCGTAAGGTGCCGCAGTTGCGGCCTGGTATCGCCGTCCGCGCGGGACGGCGTCTTCGTGCGGGCGCCGATGCGCCTGCCCAGGGCGGCGGGTTCGACCCCGGCCGCCTTGGCCTTGGCGAGAAGTCCGCTGCGCGGCTTCTCCTCGCGTTCGATGATTTCGCGGATCATCCGGGTGGAGACCCGCAACGCCGCCGGTTGCAGCGCCTCGTCCAGATCCTGCCCGGCCCGGCCGAGCAGGAAGGAAACCAGGTCCGTCTCGACGGCAAGATCGGTCAGCAGGGGAAATTCCTGCAATCCGGCCTCGATCCCGGCGTCGTAGAGCCAGCCATGCGCCCGGGCATGATCGGCCCAGGCCGTCGCCAGTTTCGGCAGCACGCCCTCGGCCGTCGCGGCATCGCTGACCTCGGCAGCCTCGCCAAGCAACGCGCGAAGCGTCTTGTGATGTTCGCGCAGCAGGGCGAAGCCGTCGTCGCCGGCCTGCTGATCCTGTGCGCCGGCCGGCGACTCGGACGGGGCGTCCTGGGGCGTCGCGTCCACGGACGGGTCCGGGGTATTGCTGGGGGTCTCGGTCTCACGCGCCATGTCATCGCCTCCATGCTTGTGGGGCGGTTGAACCGGGGCGCGGCGCGAATGTTCCCGCGCAAAAATGCGTTCTTGCCGGGCGGGGCGGGCGATGCCGCGGCGGGCGTTTCGGGCCGCAGGGCAAGCGCCTGAAAACGCCCGCCTTCGGCCTTGCCTGCCGGCTGTCGCGGGAAATGGCCGACCCGAACTGCAACAGTTGCGGAAAATCGATTCGAAAGGCTCGCCATTGCGCGCAAGCAGATTAAAATAAGCTAAGTTTCGAGGAGTAATGGAATCTCAGATGGCCAATGGCGACGGCGGGCAGCGCGTGGACCCCGAACTCGAGAAGGCGCTTTCCGAACTGCTGGTGCAGACGGAAAAAGAGCCGATTTCCCCGCGTCTGCGCGAGTTGGCGAAGCGTCTTGAGGAGGCGCTGAAGAACGCGCGCCTGAGTCGCGAGATCAAGGAAGGCTGAGCGCCGCCGCGCCGGCCGGTTGTCGGCCAGAGGCGACGGAACTATCCTCCGTCTGAGGCATTGAGTCCCGGCTATCACCCGATGATCGCGAAGGCTGCAATGTCAGACGACATACTTGTCTATATTCCGGCGCTGCGAGCCTATGCGCGCGCGCTCTGCAGGTCATCGCTCGACGGCGACGATCTGGTGCAAGAGACCTTGTTGCGTGCCATCGAGCATGCGCGGCAGTATCAGCCGGGCACCAACATGCGCGCCTGGCTTTTCACCATCATGCGCAACCGCTTTTTCACCAATTGCAAGAAATCCGCCCGCGAGCGCACCGGGGCCGCTGATTGCGCCTCGCTGGTGCCGCAGGTCAAGCCCGACCAGGAATGGCACATGCAGGCGACCGAGTTGCATGACGCCCTGAACAAGATGCCGGTGCATTACCGCGAGGCGATCATCCTGGTCGGCGCCCTGGGCGAAACCTATATCGACGCGGCACGCATCCTGGACTGCGACATCGGCACCATCAAAAGCCGGGTGAACCGCGCGCGCGGGATCCTGCGAAAGGCGCTGGAACCGACGCTGTGACGACGCGCTGACGGAGGCGCTGGCGAAACGGCCCCGCCTGGCAGGCGGGGCCGTTTCCTTGCGGAAAGCCGGGCGGTCAGGCCGCTTCGCGATTGGCCTCGCTTTCGGCGATCTCGGTCAGCAGCTCGTCGGTCTGCGATTCCTCGTCCAGCGTCTGGGACAGCAGGGCGGCCGCGTCCTTCAGGCCCAGCTGCTGCGCCCATTGCCGCAGCGTGCCATAGCGGGCGATCTCGTAATGCTCGACCGCCTGCGCGGCGGCGATCAGGCCGGCATCCAGCGCCGGGGCGCCCTTGAAGGCGGACATGACCTCCTCGCCTTCCTCGATGATGCCGTCGATGGCCGGGCAGGTCTTGCCGCGCGGCGATTTGCCCAGGATCTCGAACACCTGCTGCAAACGCTCGACATGGGTCTGGGTCTGCTCGCGGTGCGTCTCGAAAGCCTCGCGCAGCCGCTCGGACTGGGCCCCGCGCGCCATCTTCGGAAGCGCCTTCAGAATCTGGCGCTCGGCATAGTAGATGTCTTTCAGGGTGTCGTGGAACAGATCGTCAAGAAGCTTCTCAGCCATCGGGATTTCCTTCTTGGTGAAGCCCGGCGCGGGACCGGACGGTTTCGCGCAGATGGAACCTGCCAAGGGGCGAAATGTTCCAGCCAAGGCCCGCGCCGGTCAGCCGCTTTCTGGCGTGGCGCCTGTCGCAGGCGGCCGGCGGGGGAATGCGCGCGATCACTGGCTTACGGGGGCGGGGCCGTCCTCGTCGAACTCGGGCAGGGCTTCCAGCTGCTCGCGGGTCCAGGGCAGGTAGATGCGCAGGTCGTCATCCTTGCTGTAGGCCACCAGGTCATCGACCGGCACGGCGACGCGGTGCTCGCCCATGCCCAGGAAGCCGCCCACGTCGATGATGGCATGGCTGATCTCGACCGAGGTCCCGCCGGCCGGCGTGCTCCCGGCGGCTTCTTGCGCCGGAGGGGTGGTGGCATCGGTCGGCGTCACCGTGCTGCTGTCCGAGCCGACGTTCTCGATCCGGTCATTGTCGCCGGAGTCCGTGCCGCTGGCCATGTTGGTCGAGTCGTTGTCCTTGGCCACGTCCGACGTCTGCGCCCCTGCCATGCCGGTGCTTTCCGAGCCGGTGGCGCCGGTCGCGGGGTCGGAGGTCATCGCGGGGTCGGGGGTCGTTGCAGGGGTGGGGGTCGTTGCGGAGGTCGCGTCGGTCGCGGCCGGTGCCGCTGCGTCGGCCTCGCCCAGCGAGGTGCTGCCGTCGGCAAAGACCAGTCCATGCACCTCGCCGATATCGTCGCCGGCGGCATCATAGACCGTTGCGCCTTGCAGGTTGTCCGTGGTCAGGACGGCGTCGCTGTTAACATAGCCTTCGGGCGGCGCGATGGTGGGGGCAGCGGTGGCGGCCGGTGCATTCTCCTGCGTCGCGGGCGCGGGCGTGGGTTGGGCGGGGGCATCCTGGGCCTGCGCGGCCCCCAGGCCAAGAGCCGCCGCGAGGACGGCGGTGCTGAGCAGTAGCTGTCTCATCTCTTTCTCCTTGCTGTTCGTGCTGCGGGAGGGCTGAACCGGCAAGGGCCCGGAATGTTCCCGCTTTCCTGCCTGGCGGCGGGACGCCATGCGGCCGGGCGGGCAAGCGCCGTCCGCGCCGGGCGACCCGGCGCGGCAGGGGTTTTCGGTCGTCGCGCGTCACGGTCAGTAATTCCCGGGCGGGTCGCTGGCGGGAAAGGATTCGTCGCCCTGTTCGTCGACCTGGTCCCAGTGCCGGGGCGGATCGTCCATCTCGCGCCGGCCGGCCGCGCGGATGCGGGGATAGGGCGCGGGCCGGCGCGGGGCGTTCCAGGCTGCCGCGCAGGCAAGACCCAGGCCGAGGCCGCAGAACAGCAGCAGAAGCCGGTTGTTCATCCTGGTGCTCCTTCTCAGATCATCGGCGCGCCGCCGGTGACGGCGATGGTGGCGCCGGAGACATAGCTCGACATCGGCTCGGCCAGCATGACATAGGCCGAGGCCAGCTCGACCGGCTGGGCCGGGCGTTTCATCGGATAGCTCTTGCCGAAATTGGCCACGTCCTCGGGCGGCATGCTGGCCGGGATCAGCGGCGTCCAGACCGGGCCGGGCGCGACCGCGTTCACGCGGATGCCCTGTTCGGCCAGCATCTGCGCCAGGCCGGCGGTGAAGTTCTGGATCGCGCCCTTGGTCGTGGCATAGGCCAGCAGGCCGGGGTTCGGCTTGTCGGCATTGATCGAGGCGGTGTTGATGATCGCGCTGCCCTTGGGCATATGCGGCACCGCCGCCTTGGTCAGGTGGAACATCGCGTCGATGTTGACGGCGAAGGTGTGGCGCCACTCCTCGTCGGTGATCTCCTCGATGCTGTCGAACAGCCGCTGATGCGCGGCATTGTTGACCAGGATGTCGAGGCGGCCGAAGCGCTCAACCACCTGGGCGACGATCCGGCGGCAATGCTCGGGGTCGGCGATGTCGCCGGCGATCGACAGGCACTCGCGCCCCGCCTCGCGCACCAGTTCCGCGGTGCTCGCGGCATCCTCGGTCTCGTCCAGCCAGGACAGCGCCACGTCGGCGCCCTCGCGGGCATAGGCGATGGCGACGGCGCGGCCGATGCCGCTGTCGCCGCCGGTGATCAGCGCGACCTTGCCCTGCAACCGACCGGCGCCGCGCCAGCTTTCCTCGCCATGGTCGGGCACCGGGTCCATCTTGCGAAAGCTGCCGGGCAGGGATTGCTGCTGTTTCGGAAAGGGGGGCTTCGGATAATCGGTCATCGGTCGGGCCTTTCGTCGATTTCGGGATTGCCGGGCTGCTTCATGCCATTGCCCTGGCGGTTGGGATCGTCGGTCACGGCATCGGCGGGATCGATGCGCTGCTGGCGCTGGTCCAGCACATGCGGCGCCGGATGGCGCATTTCCTCCAAGGCCGAGTCCGGCGCGGCCGGCGCCGTCGCAAGCGGCGGCGGTGCCCGGCGCGGCGGGGTCACGGGCATGGCCGCTGTCTCGGGCTCTCCGCGCGCATGCGCCAGGCAAAGCCCCAGGGCGATTCCCGCGCCCATGGCGGCAAAGCCCAGGGCCACGCCAAGCGGCGGCAGGACCAGGTGCCAGCCCGGGCTGAGCCGCTCGGGCAACAGCCCGTAATCCACGATGCCGGCGATGGTGGCGGTGACCAGCCCGGCCAGCCAGGCCAGGCGGTAGCCGCCGCGCGCCGCCTTGCGAAGCAGCAGCACCGCGACCCCGGACCAGAAGAAGCAGGCAATGACGTGGATCGCCGCGCCAAGCCCGGTATGCGCCAGGTCCAGCGCCTGGATGCCGGCCACCTCGGGGCCGTAAAAGGCCTGGGTGGTGGCATTCAGCGGCATCCACCCCGGCAGGCCGCGCTGCAGGCTGAGCGCGAAGAGCACCAGCCCCGAGAGCACCGAGGCCAGAACTCCGGCCCATGGCCAGGCCAGGTCGAAGCGCGCCATGGAGACAGGACGTGTCATGGTGAGCTCTCCTTTTCCATGCAAGGCGAACCTGCGGGAGGCTGCTTTGTTCCCGCGCAGGGCGATATCCCGGCGGCTTGTCGCCCGATCCGATGCCCCCGACGCGACGGAAACACCGCCGCAGCGTGGCGCGGCGCGAAGGCCGCGCGGGCCTTTCACCGGCAGGGACGATACATCAGCGGACGAATCGGCGCGGATCGCCACCCCGGGGATCGCGCAGCAGGCCCGGGCGGCAATCATCGCCGGCGCGCCGCGGGCGCTACGACAGATGGCGCCGCCGATGCAGCCGGTATTCCTCGCGCAGCAGGTCTTGCAGATGCTGCCGCCGGCTGCCGCCCGGCAGGCCGGCGCGGGGATGGGCGATGGCCTGCTTCAGCACCGATTCGACAAGCCGCTCGGCCGCGCCCGGATCGCGGATCAGCGCGCGCGCCTCGCCGAGCAGCTCGATGACCACCGTTTCGATGCTGGGCAGCCGCTGCGCCTCGGCCGCCGCGTGCTGCGCATGCAGGTCCGCCAGGATAAGCGGCGTCGTGGTCGGCTTGGTATAGATGTGCTGGTCGCGAAACTGCCGGGGCATGACTTCGCAGCCGCGGCCGGTCAGGAACACGAAGGGAATCTCGTTGTGAAGCAGGGAATCCGCCACCGCGAAGTCATCGCTCGATCCGATGTTCAGGATCGCGACCTGGGCCAGCGGGGTGCAATTGATCGCGTCGTGGATGTCGTCGAAGGGGCCGATGACGTGATCCCCGCCTTGCCGGATTTCCGATGCGAGCTTGCTGGCCAGGAAATAGTCCTCCTCGACCACCATGACCGAAATGGGTTCCCGTGCCATTGCCCCCTCCTGCACCTGCCCTCGGTCAAGAATATCAACCAAAAGTCGTAGCATCGCGAGGCATTGGTCAACTCTCGGCCGAATTCAGCCGGCCGCCGACAGCTTTTGCGGGTTTTCGCGCGGGCGAGGGCTATTCCTGTTGCTTCGGAATGATGCTGATCCCGCCGCTGATCTCCAGCACGGCGGCGTCGATATCGGCCAGCGTCTTCAGCCCGTGCTGGATTCGCGCGGCCTCCAGAAGATCGTTCACGCTGACCCGCGCGCGCGCCAGGGCGTGGAAGTCGACACGGCCGTCGCTGATCAGCACGGTCGGCGCGCCGTCCAGCCACAGCGCCAGCCGGCTCGAGGCGCGCTTGGCATAGGACAGCGCCACATCGACGGCGAACAGCGTGACGATCAGCACCACCGCATTGATCAGCGAGAAGTCGTCGCCCAGAAGCGCCTGCTGCGTCGTCTCGGCGATGATGAGCACCAAGACGAAATCGAAGGGCGTCGCCTGCGCCATGGTGCGCCGGCCCGAAAACCGGGTGACCGCCAGCAGGAAGGCATAGATCGCAACGCCGCGAATGACGGAATCCATCATGCCCTCCTATGGCAGCACCAGAAGGCGGACCGGCCGGCTGTGCCCGCCGATCCCGAGGTCGAAGCGCACCAGCCCGAAATGCTCGGGGCGGATTTGCAGGACGACCTTGCCCGGCCCGGAAAAGCGCATCTCCTGCCGATCGCCATGCAGCACGGTTTCCGGCTCGGGCTGGATGCGCTGAAGGCCGACGCCGTCGAAGAAGTCATTGCCGATGGCCAGCGTGTCGGCGTCGCGCAGGGTGACGGTGATCTCGTCATTGCCCTCCCAGCGCGCGATGCGGGGCATCTCGACGCTGGCGCCGGGGAATTGCAGCACGCGGCTGTGCAGCGGGCCGCCGCTGCCGGTCAGGCCCAGCAGGGCCGCCAGCATCAGCGCGCCGAAGGCGATCCAGACCAGGCGCTGCGCCCGCCAGAAGCGTTCCTGGAAGGCGCGGCTCTCGACCAGTTGCAGCCCGTCCGCGCGGACCGGAGGGACGTCGTCGATCCTGGCCATGGCTCAACCCGGCGTCATGACGACCTTGATGCAGCCGTCCTTCTTGTCGCGGAACTTCTTATAAAGCTCCGGCCCCTCGGCCAGCGGCGCGCGGTCGGTGATGACGAAGGAGGGGTCGATCTCGCCCTTCTGGACCTTCTCCAGCAGCGGTTCCAGATAGCGGTGCGTATGGGTCTGGCCCATGCGGAAGGTCAGCCCCTTGTTCATCGCCGCGCCGAAGGGGATCTTGTCGACCATGCCGACATAGACCCCAGGGACCGAGATCGTGCCGCCCTTGCGGCAGCAATAGATCATCTCGCGCAGCACATGCGGCCGGTCGGTGCCCAGCATCAGGCTGGCCTTGGCCTTGTCGAGCAGGGAATCCAGGCTGGCTGTGGCGTCGGCCTCGGTGCCGACGCAATCGATGCAGCGGTCGGGGCCGCGGCCTGCGGTCATCTCCATCAGCGCGTCGTAGATCTTGACCGCCGAGAAATCCAGCACCTCGGCCTTGCCATGGGTCTCGGCCATGGCCAGCCGCTCGGGCACCTTGTCGATGGCGATCACGCGGCCCGCGCCCAGCATCCAGGCGCATTGGATGGCGAATTGCCCGACCGGGCCGCAGCCCCAGATCGCGACGGTATCGCCGGGCTCGATCCCGGCATTCTCGGCCGCCATGTAGCCGGTGGGAAAGATATCCGAGAGAAACAGCACCTGCTCGTCCGGCAGCCCGTCCGGCACCCGGATCGGGCCGACGTCGCCATAGGGCACGCGCAGATATTCCGCCTGTCCGCCCGCATAGCCGCCGGTCAGATGCGAATAGCCGAACAGGCCGGCGGGCGCGTGGCCCATCAGCTTGGCCGCCTTTTCCGCATTGCGATTGGTGCGGTCGCACAGGGAATACAGCTGCTTGCGGCAGAAGAAGCAGTCGCCGCAGGCGATGTTGAAGGGAACGACGACGCGGTCGCCGACCTGGAACTTGCTGTGGTCGCGCCCGACCTCGACCACTTCGCCCATCGCCTCATGGCCCAGCACGTCGCCGCTTTCCATCGTCGGCATGTAGCCGTCCATCAGGTGCAGGTCCGAGCCGCAGATGGCGCAGGCGCAGACCTTGATGATGATGTCGCGCCCGTCCTCGATGCCGGGGTCGGGCACGGTCTCGTGCCGGATGTCGCCCTTGCCGTGCCAGGTCAGTGCCTTCATCGCCGGGTCTCCTCTGCTGTCCGGCCCTCAACCCTCGGGAAAGGCAGATGTTCCAGCAAAGGGGGGCAAACCGCCGCAAGGCCGGTGCGGATGCAGGGCGGGCGGGCGCGGAAACGAACGCTCCGCCTCGGGGCCGAGGCGGAGCGGGACAAGAAGCGGGGTCCGAAAGCGACGGCCCTTCGGCCCGGCCCTAGAACGGGATGTCGTCGTCGAAATCCGGCCGGCCCGAGGACGACTGCCCGCCGCCCTGGCCGCCACCCTGGCCGCCGCCATAGCCGCCGCCCGAGCTGCCGCCGCCATAGCCGCCGCCACCGCCATAGCTGCCGCCGCCGTAATTGTCGTCGCCGCGACCACCGCCGCCGCCCGGGCCGCCGCGGCCGTCGAGCATGTGCAGCTCGCTGCGGAAGGGGCGCAGGGCGACCTCGGTCGTGTAGCGGTCATTGCCGCTCTGGTCCTGCCATTTGCGGGTTTCCAGCTGGCCCTCGACATAGACCTTGCTGCCCTTTTTCAGATATTGCTCGGCGACGCGGACCAGGGGCTCGGAATAGATGGCGACGGTGTGCCATTCCGTGCGCTCCTTGCGCTCGCCGGTGTTGCGGTCCTTCCAGGTCTCCGAGGTGGCGATGCGCAGGTTCGCGACCTTGCCGCCGCTCGGGAAGCTGCGGACCTCGGGGTCTTGGCCCAGGTTGCCGACCAGGATGACCTTGTTGACGCTGCCCGCCATGCTGCCGGCCCTTTCGTTCTGTTCGTGCCTCGCGCGGGTTTAGCGCGTCCCGGCGCCTCGGGGCAAGCGGAATGCAAGGGCGGCCAAGGGGGCGGGCACGGCACCCGCCTTGCGCGGAAATCCGCCGATGCCGGCGCGGGTGAGCCGCGGCAACAAAGCTGTTGCGGCGTTCCCCCGGCTTTGCGCTATAGTGCCGGCAAAAAGAATACGGCGTGCATGAGGGACCAGAGATGCTTTCAAGCCATCGGGCATTGCTGCGCAACATCGGCCGCACGGCGATGATGCTGACGATTTCGGCCGGGCTTGCCGCGCCCGCCGCGGCCGAGGGGCTGCGGCTTCAGACGAAAAGCGGCAAGTCGCGCATCGCCCAGTTCGAGCGCCAGACCCGGCTGATGGATTCGCGGCTGGCCGGGCAATACCAGCAATCGGCGCGGCTGCGGCCCGGCGGCACCTCGACGAAAAGCGTGGTCGAGCTGGACCTGCCGACCGCGATCCCGGCCTATCGCGGCAACCGCCGCAGCCAGTATCTGCCGCATGCCCGGGCGATGGCGCGCAAGCATGGCGTGCCCGAGGATCTGTTCCTGCGCCTGGTGCAGCAGGAATCGGGCTGGAACCCCTCGGCGCGTTCGCACAAGGGGGCGCGAGGCCTGGCGCAGCTGATGCCCGGCACGGCGGCGAAGCTGGGTGTCGATCCCGGCGATCCGATCCAGAACCTGGAAGGCGGCGCGCGCTACCTGCGCATGATGTACAACACCTTCGGCAGCTGGCGGCTGGCGCTGGCCGCCTATAACGCCGGGCCGGCGGCGGTGGCGAAATACGGCGGCGTGCCGCCCTATCGCGAGACCAAGAACTACGTCCGCATCATCCACGGCAGCTAAGACGCAAAGGCCGGGCAGGGCGCCCGGCCTTTTCCATTCGCCCCTCAGAAGGTCGAGGGGATGATCCGCGTGTATTTCGTCCCGGCGATCGAGGCCCCGGCCATCAGTCCCGACTGGCCGAAGACCATGGCCACCACCGGCTGCTGCGCGGTGATCGTGTCGGTGCCCATCGAGACGCCGCGGGCGGGCAGGGCGTAATAGGCCCCGGCCTCGGCCACCCAGCCCGGGGCGCGGCGGAAATCGGCCAGCGCGGCATCGGTCTGGAAGATCAGCACATGGGCGTATTGCTGCGCGCCGATCTGGAAGCCGACGCTGGCCTGCGCCGCGGAATAGTAATCCACCGTCACGTTGTTGATGCGCAGCGCGCCCTGGCCGTAAGCGCCGCCGACGCCGAAGCCAGCCTCGGTCATCAGCGGCATGTAGAGCACGCCCTTGGCGTTCTGCACCATCGGCGCGGTGGCGGGATAGGTCTGCAACAGGTAGTTGCGCGTCGCGTCCACCCGCGCATCCAGCCGCGAGGGCGCGTCCTGCCCGACCGCGTTCGAGCAGCCCGCCACGGCCGCCGCACCGGCCAGCGCGCCGCCCAGCACAAGGAACCGCCGGCTGATGGGGTTGGGATTGGTCATGTTTCGCCCTCGTTCCTGAACGGCGGTTGCGCCGCCCGTTAAGCCCGCGATGATAAAGGCGAATGCCGCCTCATGCCAGCCTTTCGGCGACCTGCGGCGCGTAATAGGTCAGGATGCCGTCGCAGCCGGCGCGGCGGAAGGCGAGCAGGCTTTCGACGACCACGTCGCGCGACAGCCAGCCGTTGCGGATCGCGCCCTCGAGCATCGCGTATTCGCCGCTGACCTGATAGGCGAAGGTCGGCGCCGCGAACTGGTCGCGCACCATGCGGCAGATGTCCAGATAGGGCATGCCGGGCTTGACCATGACCATGTCGGCGCCCTCGGAAAGGTCGCGGGCGACGCAGCGCATGGCCTCGTCGCGGTTGGCCGGGTTGATCTGATAGGTCTTCTTGTCGCCGACCAGCCGTCCCGAGGCGCCGACGGCATCGCGGAACGGCCCGTAGAAGCCCGAGGCATATTTCGCCGCATAGGACAGGATCGCCACGTCCTTGTGGCCGTGCGACTCGAGCAGCCCGCGCAGCGCGCCGATGCGCCCGTCCATCATGTCCGAGGGGCCGAGGATATCCGCCCCCGCCTCGGCCTGGACCAGCGCCATGCGGCCAAGCGCCTCGACCGTCTCGTCGTTCAGGATCACGCCGTCCCGCACGATCCCGTCATGGCCGTTGGCGTTATAGGGATCGAGCGCGATGTCGGTCATCACCGCCAGGTCCGGTGCCACCTCCTTGATGGCGCGGATGGCGCGGTTGCCAATGTTTTCCGGGTCCCAGGCGCGCTCGCAACTCTCGGTCTTCTGGTCCGGGTCGGAATGCGGAAAGATGCAGATCGCCGGGATGTTCAGCCGCAACGCGGTTTCGGCCGCGCGCTTCGCGCCGTCCAGCGTCAGCCGCTCGACCCCGGGCATCGAGGGGATCTCGCCCGCGCCGCCCTCGATCTCGGTCACGAAGATCGGCCAGATCAGGTTCGCCGGCGTCAGGTTGACCTCGGTGGTCAGCGCGCGCAGCGCCGGGGTGCGGCGCAGGCGGCGCAGGCGGGTCATCGGGAAGGGGGCGACGATCGGGGTCGGGGACATGGCGGCCTCTCGCATGGCTTGGCTCGGGCGGGAAACTGCACCCGGGGCGCCCGCTGTGCAACCCCCGTGGCCCTGGGCGCGGTCGGGATTTCGGGTATTTGGAAAACGGTGAGCATGTGCGGGCAGGGCCGGGCGGTGCGGAAAATCCCGGTTTCCCTTTCGGTTGCGCGCGGTTAGTTTGCCCCTCGCGCAGTTTGCACGAGGGAGATTTGCGTGCCCGGAGCCGAGGCCATCCTCGCCCTGCTGGACAGCCGGTCCTTCGGCTCGATCTGGTTCTGGGTGATCCTGACGCTGGCCTGGACCCTGGCCGGCCGCCGCAGCCTGGGCGTGCCCTCGGACGTAATCGCGGCGGCCGGCCGCACCGCACCGGGGCCCGAGGACGATCCGGCGGCGCTGGCGCTGCTGGACTGGCTGTCCCTGACCCTGCCGCGCTGGCAGCTTGGCCCGCGCGAGGGGGCGGTGCTGCTGGGTGCCGGCGCCTTTCTGACCAGCACGCTCATGGTGCTGGGCTTCGGCTATGGGCTGGAGATGGCGCAGGCGCTGGTGCTGCTGATCCTGCCCTTTGCCGGTCTGTTCGCGCTGGACCTGCGGCTGGCGCGCCGGCTGGGTGCGGTGCTGGCCCGGGCCGAGGTCGGCCAGCCGGTGAACGAGGCCGGGGCCGAGGCGGCGCGGCTTCTGCGCCACCACCGCCGGGTCGGGCTGGCGATCTCGGTCCTGTCGGTGGCGGCGACGGCGTTTTACGGCGCGGTCTGGATGATCGCGCATCCCTTCGGCTTCTAGCCGGGCTTGACTCTGCCCGCGCCGGCTTTACCTCACGGGCCATGTCAGCGCATCCCGAACACCTGATCCTTTCCGGCGCGCCCGAGGGCATGGACGCCGCCCTGGTCGCGCGCGAACTGTCGCGCGGCCAGCCCGTCATCCACATCGCCCGCGACGACCGCCGCATGGCGGCGATGCGCGCCGCGCTGGGGTTCTTCGCCCCGCAGGCCGTGGTGCTGGAATTCCCGGCCTGGGACACCACGCCCTATGACCGCGTCTCGCCCGCCGGGGGCGTGATGGCCGCGCGCATGGCGGTGCTGACGGCCCTGGCGCATGGCGCGCTGAAGGGGCCCTTTATCCTGCTGACCACGCTTTCGGCCGCCATGCAGCGGGTGCCGCCGCGCGCGGCGCTGCGCGGGGCCAGTTTCTCGGCCACCGTGGGCAACCGCATGGACGAGGGGGCCTTGCGCGCCTATCTGGCCCGCATGGGCTTTTCGCAATCGCCCACCGTGACCGAGCCCGGCGATTTCGCCGTGCGCGGCGGCATCATCGACATCTATCCGCCGGGCGATTCGGGGCCGATCCGGCTGGATATGTTCGGCGACGTGCTGGAGGGCGCGCGGCGTTTCGACGTGGAATCACAGCGTTCCACCGAAAAGCTCGATCACGTCGAGCTGGCGCCCATGTCCGAGGTGATCCTGGACGAAGCCGCGATCACCCGCTTCCGCCAGAACTACCGTGCCGAATATGGCGCCGCCGCGAACGACCCGCTCTATGAGGGCATCAGCGCCGGGCGCAAGATGGCCGGGATGGAGCATTGGCTGCCCTGGTTCCACGCCGGGCTGGAGAGCCTCTTCGACTATCTGCCCGGCGCCTCTGTGGTGGCGGACGACCACCTGGACCAGGTCCGCGACGCGCGCGCGCATACCATTGCCGAGCAATTCGAGGCCCGGCGCGAGGCGCTGGCCCGCAAGGGGGGCACCGATACGGTCTATCGCCCGGTGCCGCCGTCCGAGATGTTCCCCGACGAGGCCGAGTGGAAGCGCTGGCTTGCCGCGCATCGCCTGCTGCGGCTCTCGGTGCTGCCGCAGCCGCCCGGGCCGGGTGTGCTGGATGCGGGCGGCCGGGTCGGGCGCAATTTCGCGCCCGAGCGGCAGGCCGAAAAGGGAAACTTATTCAAGTCCCTGTCGGAGCATATTCGAAAACTTCAAGCCACGCATCGCGTCGTGGTCGCCAGCTTCTCCGAAGGTGCCCGCGAACGCCTGGCCGGGCTGATCGCCGACGAGGGGGTGCAGGGCGCAAAGCCCATCGCCGATCTGCGCGACCTGCCGGCTGCGCCCGGCGCGCTGGGGCTGGCGGTCTGGCCGCTGGAAGAGGGCTTTGTCTCGGACGGCGCGGCGACCGGGCCGCTGGCGGTGATCTCGGAACAGGACGTGCTGGGCGACCGGCTGATCCGGGGTGCCAGGCGCAGGCGCAAGGCCGAGAATTTCCTGCGCGACACCACGACCCTGACCCCCGGCGACCTGGTGGTGCATGTCGAGCATGGCATTGGCCGCTATACCGGCCTCGAGACCGTGATGGCGCTGAAGGTGCCGCATGACTGCGTCGCCATCGAATATGCCGGCGGCGACCGGCTGTATCTGCCGGTGGAAAACATCGAGCTGCTCAGCCGCTATGGCCATGAGGAAGGCTTGCTCGACAAGCTGGGCGGCGGGGCCTGGCAGGCGCGGAAAGCGCGGCTCAAGGAACGCATCAAGCTGATCGCCGACAAGCTGATGCGCGTCGCGGCCGAACGCCTGCTGCGTCCCGCCCCGGTGCTGGAGCCCGAGCATCACGAGGTCGAAAGTTTCGCCGCCCGCTTCCCCTATACCGAAACCGAGGACCAGGCGGCGGCGATCTCGGACGTGGCCGAGGACCTGGCCGCCGGCCGCCCCATGGACCGGCTGGTGGTGGGCGACGTGGGCTTCGGCAAGACCGAGGTCGCCATGCGCGCGGCCTTCATCGCCGCCAGCCAGGGCCGTCAGGTCGCGGTGGTGGCGCCGACCACGCTGCTGGCGCGGCAGCATTTCCGCACCTTTGCCGAGCGCTTCCGCGGCACGGCGATCAACGTCCGGCCGCTGTCGCGCTTCGTCTCGGCCAAGGACGCGGCCGAGACCCGCAAGGGCCTGGCCGAGGGCACCGTGGACATCGTCGTCGGCACCCATGCGGTGCTGGCGAAACAGGTGCGCTTCAAGACCCTCGGCCTGCTGATCGTCGATGAAGAGCAGCATTTCGGCGTCGGCCACAAGGAGCGGCTGAAGGAACTGCGCAGCGACATCCATGTCCTGACCCTGACCGCGACGCCGATCCCGCGCACGCTGCAACTGTCGCTGACCGGGGTGCGGGACCTGTCGATCATCGGCACGCCGCCGGTGGACCGGCTCTCGATCCGCACCTATGTCAGCGAGTTCGACAGCGTGACCATCCGCGAGGCGCTTTTGCGCGAGAAATATCGCGGCGGGCAGAGCTTCTTCGTCGTGCCGCGCCTGTCGGACCTGCCCGAGGTCGAGGAATGGCTGAAGGAACACGTCCCCGAGGTCTCGACCATCGTCGCCCATGGCCAGCTCGCGGCGGGCGATCTGGATAGCCGCATGAATGCCTTCTACGACCGTGGCGCCGATGTGCTGCTGGCGACGACCATCGTCGAATCCGGCCTGGATATTCCTACCGCGAACACCATGGTGGTCTGGCGCGCCGATATGTTCGGCCTGGCGCAGCTCTATCAGATCAGGGGCAGGGTGGGCCGGTCCAAGACGCGGGCCTATTGCTACCTCACCACCAAGCCGCGGGTGCCGCTGACGCCGCAGGCGATGCGGCGGCTGAAGTTCCTGGGCGCCATCGACAGCCTGGGCGCCGGCTTCAACCTGGCCTCGCAGGACCTCGACCTGCGCGGGGCGGGCAACCTTCTGGGCGAGGAGCAGTCCGGCCATATCAAGGAGGTCGGCTTCGAGCTTTACCAGCAGATGCTGGAGGAGACGATCGCCAAGCTGAAATCCGGCGAGATCGAGGGCACGCCCGAGGACGAATGGGCGCCGCAGCTGAACCTGGGCGTGCCGGTGACGATTCCCGAAAGCTATGTGCCGGATCTGGACGTGCGGCTGGGGCTTTATCGTCGGCTGGCCGAACTGACGACCAAGGTCGAGCTCGAGGGCTTCGCCGCCGAGCTGATCGACCGTTTCGGCCCGCTGCCGCGCGAGGTGAACACGCTTTTGCTGGTCATCCGCATCAAGGCGATGGCGAAGCGGGCGAATATCTCGAAACTGGACGCCGGGCCCAAGGGGGTGACGATCCAGTTCCACGGCGACAAGTTCCCGAACCCGGCCGGGCTGGTCGAATTCATCCACGACCAGCGCGGCCAGGCCAAGGTCACCGACAACAGGATCGTGGTGCTGCGCGACTGGTCGGGCGACGCCGACCGCATCAAGGGCGCCTTTGCCATCGCCAAGGACCTGGCCGCCAAGATCAAGGAGGGTCGGGCCAGGGCCTGACCCTTCAGGGCTGCCAGCGCAGGAAATTGGCGATGATGCGCAGGCCCACGTCCTGCGATTTCTCGGGGTGGAACTGGGTGCCGACGATATTGCCCTTGCCGACCACCGCCGTCACCGGCCCGCCGTAATCCGCCGTCGCCAGCAGATGCGCGGGATCCGCGACGCGGAACTGCCAGCTGTGCACGAAATAGGCGTGATCGCCCGAGCGGATGCCGTCGAGCAGCGGATGCGGGCGCAGCACCGTCAGGTCGTTCCAGCCCATATGCGGCACCTTCAGTCCCGGCGCGTCGATGGCGTCGATCTGGCCGCCGATCCAGCCCAGGCCGGGGGTGTCGCGATATTCGTGGCCGATCTCGGCCAGCATCTGCATGCCGACGCAGATGCCCATGAAGGGCACGGCGCGGGTCAGCACCGCCTCGGTCAGCGCCTCGACCATGCCAGGCACGGCCTCGAGCGCCGCCTTGCAGGCCGGGAAGGCCCCGTCGCCCGGCAGCACGATGCGGTCGGCCGCGCGCACGACCGCCGGGTCGGAGGTCACCACCACCTCGGCCCCGGCCTCGCGGCCCATCAGCGCGAAGGCCTTTTCGGCGGAATGCAGGTTGCCGCTGTCGTAATCGACCAGGGCGACGCGCATCACAGCGCGCCCTTGGTCGAGGGCAGCACGCCCGCCATGCGCGGATCGGGCTCGACCGCCTCGCGCAGGGCGCGGGCCACGGCCTTGAAGGCGGCCTCGGCGATGTGATGCGAATTCAGCCCGTGGATGCGGTCGACATGCAGGGTGATCCCGCCATGGGTAGACAGCGCCTGGAAGAATTCGCGCACCAGCTCGCAATCGAAGGTGCCGATCTTTTCGGTCGGGAAGGCGACGTTCCAGACCAGATAGGCCCGGCCCGACAGATCCAGCGCCGCCGCGACCTGGGCGTCGTCCATCGCCAGGTGGAAGCGGCCATAGCGGCGGATGCCCGTCTTGTCGCCCAAGGCGCGCACCAGAGCCTGGCCCAGGGCGATGCCGGTATCCTCGACCGTGTGGTGGTCGTCGATATGCAGGTCGCCCTTGGCCCGCACCGTCAGGTCGATCAGCGAATGCCGCGACAGCTGGTCGAGCATGTGGTCGAAGAAGCCGACGCCGGTCTGGTTGTCGTAGCGGCCGCTGCCGTCCAGGTCGATCTCGACCTCGATCCGGGTCTCGGCCGTGTCGCGGGTGATCTTTGCGCGGCGCATCTTCTCTCCTCATGAAAGGCTCGCCGCCTTATAGGGCGGGCGGGGGCGGCTGAAAAGCCGGGGCTTTGGGCGGGTCGCCGCGCGGCCCCGGGCCGGCGTTCTTGTCATATCGGCGGCGGGGTGCCAAAACGGGGCAAGCGGACAAGCGCCTGAAAGGATCCTGGCCGATGAGAGACGAGCTGACTGCCAGCGAGAAGCGGCTGACCGCCGCCCTGGACCGCATCGACCGGTTGATCGACCGCGCCGCTGCCGCCGGTGGCGAGGCGCCCTCGGCCGATACCCGCGCCGAGAACCAGCGCCTGTCGCAGGAACTGGCGGCGCTGCACGAGCGCCAGGCCGCGACGCTCTCTGCCTGCGAGGCGCGGCTGGCCGAGGCGCATCAGCGCCTGGTGGCGGCCGGGCAGGAGGCGGCGCGGCTCTCGGCCGCCAACGAGGCGCTGGCCGCGGCCAATCGCGCGCTGATCGAGGCCGCCGGCCTGCCCCGGGACGAGGCGCTTGCGGCGCTGGAGGCCGAGGTCGAGGCGCTGCGCGCCGCCCGCGCCGCCGAGATGGCGCAGATGGGCGACATCATCGACACGCTGGACCGCATGGCCGGGGAAGCCGCCGCGCCGGAGACCGCGGACCTGGACGGGGAAAGGGGCTGAGCCATGGCCGAAGTCGAATTCTCGATCGGGCACAAGAGTTACACGCTGTCCTGCCAGGAGGGCGAGGAGCGGCTGCTGAAGCGTGCCGCCGCGCTGCTGGACGGCGAGGCGCAGGTGATCCTGACCCAGGCCGGCCGCATGCCCGAGCCGCGGCTCTTGCTGCTGGCCGGGCTGATGCTCGCCGACCGCATGACGGCGCTGGAGGATCGCGCCGCCTCGGCCGAGCGCGAGCTGGCGCGGCTGAAGGCCAATCCGCAGCGGGTCGAGGTGCCGGTGGTGCCCGAAAGCCTGCGCGAGGGCATGGCCGAGCTTGCCGCCCGCGCCGAGGCCCTGGCGCAGAAGGCCGAGGACCAGCTTCCGGGCTGACCGCGGGCGTCGCGGTCGCAGAGGTATTTGAACAACAGAGAAAGCCGATGCCGGCGTTCAGGCGGCCCGCCAGCGGCGCGGGTGCCGGGGGGTATCTGGAGAACGGAAAGCAGCTGAGGCCGGGCCCCTGGGTCCGGCCTTGGTCGTTTCTGTCCGGCCGCGAGGCGCTGCGGAAAAGCCGCCGATTCCGCTTTGGCGCCGATCCGTCCTGATCGAGAAATATCGGCGGATCCCGGCGCATGTCAACATAATCATTTGATTTATAATAATAATAAAAAACGATGGGTGAACACGTCTTTTTTCTTGAAATAAACGACAAACCCTGTCGTTATTACGGGGCATGAAGGCCCCGGCGGGGCATCGAAGGAGGGAAGGCATCATGATCCGCACCATTCGCGTGACCGACAGCCAGCTGGCCCATGGCCGGGTGATCCGTCGCCACCTGGACGGCCGCCTGACGGTCGAGGACGGCACCAAGCGCATGACCGGCTATCCGCTGCAGGCCGGCTTCTGGGATCGTTGCCTGAGCCTGCCCTTGCGCCGCGTGATGTCGGTGGCGCTGACCGTGACCGCGCTGGGCCTTTCCGGCCAGGTCCAGGCCGAAAGCCTGCTCAACGTCAGCTACGACCCGACGCGCGAGCTGTATCGCGAGGTGAACGCCGCCTTCGCCGCGAAATGGCAGGCCGACGGCCATCCGGCGGCGCAGATCGAGACCTCGCATGGCGGCTCGGGCGCGCAGGCGCGCTCGGTCATCGACGGGCTCAGGGCGCAGGTGGTGACGCTGGCGCTGGCCTCGGACATCGACAAGATCGCCGAAAAGGGGCTGCTGCCCGAGGACTGGCAGTCGCGCCTGCCGCATAACAGTTCGCCCTATACCTCGACCATCGTCTTCCTGGTGCGCGAGGGCAATCCGAAGGGCATCCAGGATTGGGGCGACCTGGTCAAGGAGGGGGTCGAGGTGATCACCCCGAACCCCAAGACCTCGGGCGGGGCGCGCTGGAACTATCTCGCCGCCTGGGCCTGGGCGCAGAAGAACGGCCAGGATCCCAAGGCTTTCGTGACCGAACTGTTCAAGCACGTCCCGGTGCTGGACAGCGGCGCGCGCGGCTCGACCACGACCTTCACCCAGCGCGAGATCGGCGACGTGCTGCTGGCCTGGGAGAACGAGGCCTATCTGGCGCTGAGCGAACTGGGCGAGGATCAGTTCGACATCGTCGTGCCCTCGGTCTCGATCCTGGCCGAGCCGCCGGTCGCGGTGGTGGACGGCAACATCGGCGGCGACGAGCAGAAGGCGCTGGCCGATGCCTATCTGGGCTTCCTCTATTCGCCCGAGGGGCAGGCGCTGGCCTTCAAGCACTATTACCGCGCCTGGGATGCCAGCGCCGCCAATCCCGAGGATGTGGCGCGTTTCCCCAAGCTCGACCTGGTGACCATCGCCGATTTCGGCGGCTGGAAGCAGGCCCAGCCCGAGCATTTCGGCGACGGCGGCACCTTCGACCAGATCTATTCCGGGAAATAGGCGATGCAGGCGCTGCGCATCCAGAAATCCCCCATGCCCGGCTTTGCGCTGGGCATGGGGATCACGCTGACCATGCTGTCGCTGATCGTCATCCTGCCGGTCGGCGCGCTGCTGGCCCAGGGCGCGAGCTATGGCGCAGAGGGTATTTGGAAAACGGTGAATACGCCGCGGGTCTGGGCGGCGCTTTACCTGTCGTTCCGGCTGGCGTTTTTCGCCGCGCTGTTCAACCTGGTCTTCGGCACGCTGCTGGCCTGGGTGCTGGCGCGCTATGAGTTTCCCGGCCGGCGGCTGGTCGATGCGATGGTGGACCTGCCCTTTGCCCTGCCGACGGCGGTGGCGGGCATCGCGCTGACCGCGCTTTACGCCCCGAACGGCGTCTTCGGCAGCCTCGCCAAGGCGCTGGGCGGCAAGGTCGCCTATACGCAATGGGGTATCCTGATCGCGCTGGTCTTCGTCGGCCTGCCCTTCGTCACCCGCACCGTGCAGCCGGTGATCGCCGAGATCGAGCGCGAGGTCGAGGAGGCCAGCGCCACCCTGGGCGCCAGCCGGTTCTGCACGCTGCATCGGGTGATCCTGCCGATGCTGATGCCGGCCGCGCTGACCGGCTTCGCGCTGTCGCTGGCCCGCGCGGTCGGCGAATACGGCTCGGTCATCTTCATCGCCGGCAACCTGCCGCTGAAGACCGAGATCGCGCCGCTGCTGATCGTCATCAAGCTGGAGGAATTCGATTACAACGGTGCGGCGGCCATCGGCATCGCCATGCTGCTGATCTCGTTCACCATGCTTCTGGCCATCAACCTGATCCAGATCTGGAGCCGCCGGAGGATTGGCCATGTCTGACACGCAAGCCCCCGCCCGCTGGCGCCCGGTGACCGAGGAAAGCCGCCCGGCCCGCGTCGCGCTGATCGCCGTGGCCCTGGTCGGCCTTGGCATCCTGGTGCTGGCGCCGCTGGCCGTGGTCTTTGCCGAGGCCCTGGCCAAGGGTGCGGGCGCCGCCCTCGCCTCGCTGGGGAACCGCGACGCGCAATCGGCGATCCGGCTGACGCTCCTGGTCGCGGCCATCGCCGTGCCGCTGAACGCGGTCTTCGGCATCGCCGCCGCCTGGACCATCACCAAGTTCGACTTTCGCGGCAAGGCCTTCCTGATCACGCTGATCGACCTGCCGTTTTCCATCTCGCCGGTGGTGGCGGGGCTGGCGCTGGTGCTGCTGTTCGGCACGAACAGCCTGATCGGCGGCTGGCTGGTCGCGCAGGGCTTTCCGATCATCTTCGCGCTGCCGGGGATCGTCCTGGCCTCGGTCTTCGTCACCTTCCCCTTCGTCGCGCGCGAGCTGATCCCGGTGATGATCGAGCAGGGCCGGGCCGAGGAGGAGGCGGCGCTGACGCTGGGCGCCTCGGGCTGGCGGGTGTTCCTGACCGTGACGCTGCCCAACATCAAATGGGCGCTGCTTTACGGAGTGCTCTTGTGCAACGCCCGCGCCATGGGCGAGTTCGGCGCCGTGGCCGTGGTCTCGGGCAAGATCCGCGGCGTCACCGCCACCATGCCGATCACCATCGAGATGATGTATAACGAATATCTTTCGGTGGCGGCCTTTTCGCTGGCTGCCGTGCTGGCGGCGCTGGGCCTGCTGACGCTGGCGCTGAAGTCCGTGCTGGAATGGCGCCACGCCGACCAGCTTGCCGCAACCCGCAGATATTGAGGTGTTCCGATGCATATCGAGATCGACGAGATCGCCAAGGAATTCGGCGCCACCACGGCGCTGAGGCCGGTCAGCCTGGCCATCCCCTCGGGGGCGCTGGTGGCGCTTCTGGGGCCCTCGGGCTCGGGCAAGACCACGCTTCTGCGCATCCTGGGCGGGCTGGAGTTCCCGAGTTCCGGCCGGGTGCTGTTCGACGGCCAGGACGCGACCGGCATGACCGTGCAGGAACGGCGCGCAGGCTTCGTGTTCCAGAGCTATGCGCTGTTCAAGCACATGACGGTGTTCGAGAACATCGCCTATGGGCTGCGCGCCCGCCCGCGCGCCTCGCGCCCGCCCGAGGCCGAGATCCAGCGCCGGGTGTCGAAGCTTCTGGACCTGATCCAGCTGCCGCAGATCGCCAGGCGCTTCCCGAGCCAGCTGTCGGGCGGCCAGCGCCAGCGCGTCGCCCTGGCGCGCGCGCTGGCCATCGAGCCGCGCATGCTGCTCTTGGACGAGCCCTTCGGCGCGCTCGACGCCCGCGTGCGCAAGGAACTGCGCCAGGGGTTGCGCGAGATCCACGACACCACCGGCCTGACCACGGTCTTCGTCACCCATGACCAGGACGAGGCCATGGAGCTGGCCGACCTGGTGGTGGTGATGTCCATGGGCCGGATCGAGCAGATCGGCCGGCCGCATGACATCCGCGCCCGCCCGGCGACGCCCTTCGTGCGCGAGTTCATCGCGGCGTGACGCGCATCGGCCTTTCCCCTCCGTGCCTTGCCGGTTAGCATCCGGCCAGGCGCGGCAGCAAGGGACGGGTCGATGGAAGCCTATGGCCATCTGCGGGTTCTGGTCAGCATGATCCTGGGGCTGGCCATCACCCGCGTGCTTTCGGGCCTGTCGCGCCGCATCCAGCAGCCGGCCCGGACCGAGGGCATGGCGGCGCAGATCGTCTGGGCCTTCGTGCTGCTGACCGGGGCGGTGCATTTCTGGTGGTGGGAATTCGCCCTGCGCCGGGTCGAAAGCTGGCATTTCGGCATCTATGTCTTCGTGCTGGCCTATACCTCGCTCTTCTTCCTGATGGCGACGCTGATCTTTCCCGACGGCAATACCGACCATGCCGAGACCGAGGCCTTCTTCATGCGCCGCCGGCGCGGCTTCTACGGGCTGTTCGCGCTGTCCTTCGCCTTCGATCTCTTCGATACCGCGCTGAAGGGCCGCGACTATCTGGCGGCCCTGGGCTGGGAATACCCGCTGCGGCTGGTGCTGGGCGTGCTGGCCGCCGCCCTGGCGCTGCGGGCCCGCGGGCCGCGGCAGGTCATGGCGGTGGGGCTGGCCTGGCTGGTCTATGACCTGCTGTGGATATTGCGCCATTACGACAGCCTGGACTGACCTGCGGCACCGGCCCGGCCGCAAGGGTATTTGCGAAGCGAAGAAGCCATTCCGGCCGCGCGGATGCAGGCAGGGGGTTTTCGCCGCGCTGCGGCGTGACTAGATCGGCTGCAACGCATGACGAGGGATGACATGGAACACCTGATCGAACGCAGTCTTTTCGCCAGCCGCTGGCTGATGGCGCCGATGTATGTCGGCCTGTCGCTGTCGCTTCTGTTGCTGCTCTGGGTCTTTGGCCTGGAGTTCTGGCATCTCGTGCAGATCCTGCCGGTGATGACCGTGAACGACGCGGTGCTGGGGGTGCTGGCGCTGATCGACCTGAGCCTGGCGGCGAACCTGCTGCTGATCGTGATCTTTTCCGGCTACGAGAATTTCGTCAGCCGCATGAACCTGAGCGAACACGAGGACCGGCCGGAATGGCAGGGCGAGGTCGATTTCTCGGGGCTGAAGCTGAAGCTGGTGGCCTCGATCGTGGCGATCTCCGGCATCCACCTGCTGAAGGTGTTCATGGATGTCGGCAAATATGCCCCCGACCAGATCCGCTGGATGGTGGTGATCCACCTGGTCTTCGTCGTCTCGGGCGTGCTGCTGGCGGCGATGGACTGGATCTCGAACCATGGCAAGGGGCTGAAGAAGCGCGCGCCCAAGGCGTGACGCATCCGCCCGGTGGCCCGGCCGCAGGGGTATTTGGACAACAGAGAAGGCCAGGGGCGGCGCGTCGGGGCGGCGCCCCTTTCGCCTGCCGCGGATTTTTGGCCGGGCGGCGGTGCGGACCCTTGCGCCTTGGCCCGCCACGGCTATAACCCCGGACGATTTATCAGCCGCAAGCCCGAGGGACCGCCATGCCGAAGAGAACCGATATCAAGTCCATCCTGATCATCGGCGCCGGGCCCATCGTCATCGGCCAGGCCTGCGAATTCGACTATTCCGGCGCCCAGGCCTGCAAGGCGCTGCGCGAAGAGGGTTATCGGGTCATCCTGGTGAACTCGAACCCCGCCACGATCATGACCGATCCCGAGATGGCCGATGCCACCTATATCGAGCCGATCACGCCCGAGGTGGTGGAAAAGATCATCGCCAAGGAACGGCCCGACGCGCTGCTGCCGACCATGGGCGGGCAGACCGGCCTGAACACGGCCTTGGCGCTGGCCGACATGGGCGTGCTGAACCGCTATGGCGTCGAGCTGATCGGCGCGCAGCGCGCCGCCATCGAGATGGCCGAGGACCGCAAGCTGTTCCGCGAGGCCATGGACCGCATCGGGTTGGAAAACCCGCGCGCCACCATCGTCGCGGCGCCGAAGCTGGCGAGCGGCAAGTATGACATCGCCGCGGGGATCGCCCAGGCCATGGTCGACCTGGAGGAGATCGGCCTGCCGGCGATCATCCGCCCGGCCTTCACCCTGGGCGGCACCGGCGGCGGCGTCGCCTATAACCGCGACGATTACGAGCGCATCGTGCGCTCGGGGCTGGAGGCCTCGCCGGTGGCGCAGGTGCTGGTGGACGAGAGCCTGCTGGGCTGGAAGGAATACGAGTTCGAGGTGGTGCGCGACCGCGCCGACAATGCCATCATCGTCTGCTCGATCGAGAACGTCGATCCGATGGGCGTGCATACCGGCGATTCCATCACCGTCGCCCCGGCGCTGACCCTGACCGACCGCGAATATCAGCGCATGCGCAACGGCTCGATTGCCGTCTTGCGCGAGATCGGGGTGGAGACCGGCGGCTCGAACGTGCAATGGGCGGTCAATCCCAAGGACGGCCGCATGGTGGTGATCGAGATGAACCCGCGCGTGTCGCGGAGCTCGGCGCTGGCCTCGAAGGCGACCGGCTTCCCCATCGCCAAGATCGCGGCCAAGCTGGCGGTGGGCTATACGCTGGACGAGTTGGACAACGACATCACCAAGGTGACGCCGGCCTCGTTCGAGCCTTCCATCGACTATGTCGTGACCAAGATCCCGCGCTTTGCCTTCGAGAAGTTTCCGGGCAGCAAGCCCGAGCTGACCACGGCGATGAAATCCGTGGGCGAGGTCATGGCCATCGGCCGCAGCTTCCACGAATCGCTGCAAAAGGCCCTGGCCTCGATGGAGAACGGGCTGACCGGGCTTGACGACATCGAGATCCCCGGTGCGCCGGACAAGGCCGCCGTGGTCAAGGCGATCAGCGCCCAGACCCCCGACCGGCTGCGCCTGATCGCCCAGGCCATGCGCCACGGCCTGAGCGACGACGAGATCCAGCACGCCACCGCCTTCGACCCCTGGTTCCTGGCGCGTCTGCGCGAGATCGTCGAGGCCGAGAATGCCGTGCGCGCGGGCGGGCTGCCCCAGGATGCCGAGGGCCTGCGCCGGCTGAAGATGATGGGCTTCACCGACGCCCGGCTGGCGGCCCTGACCGGCGCCGGCGAGAAAGTCGTGCGCGAGGCGCGCCGCGCCCATGACTTGCACCCGGTCTTCAAGCGCATCGACACCTGCGCCGCCGAGTTCGAGGCCCAGACGCCCTATATGTATTCGACCTACGAAGCCCCGGCGATGGGCGATGTCGAAAACGAGGCCCGGCCCAGCGACCGCAAGAAGGTGGTGATCCTGGGCGGCGGCCCGAACCGCATCGGCCAGGGCATCGAGTTCGACTATTGCTGCTGCCACGCCTGTTTCGCGCTGACCAAGGCCGGCTATGAAACGATCATGGTCAACTGCAACCCCGAGACGGTCTCGACCGATTACGACACCTCGGATCGCCTCTATTTCGAGCCGCTGACCCTGGAGCACGTGCTGGAGATCCTGCGCATCGAGCAGGAAAACGGCACGCTGCACGGCGTCATCGTCCAGTTCGGCGGCCAGACGCCCTTGAAGCTGGCGAACGCGCTGGAGGAGGAGGGCATCCCGATCCTCGGCACCACGCCCGACGCCATCGACCTGGCCGAGGACCGCGAGCGCTTCCAGAAGCTGCTCAATGACCTGGGCCTGAAGCAGCCGATCAACGGCATCGCCCATTCCGACGCCGAGGCCATCGAGATCGCCGAGCGGATCGGCTTCCCGCTGGTCATCCGCCCCTCCTATGTGCTGGGCGGCCGCGCCATGGAGATCGTGCGCGACATGGACCAGCTCAACCGCTACATCCGCGAGGCGGTCAAGGTCTCGGGCGACAGCCCGGTGCTGCTCGACAGCTACCTCTCGGGCGCCATCGAGGTCGATGTCGACGCGCTTTCCGACGGCATGACCGTCCACGTCGCCGGCATCATGGAGCATATCGAGGAAGCCGGCGTCCATTCCGGCGACAGCGCCTGTTCGCTGCCGCCGCACACGCTCGACCCCGCCACCATCGCCGAGCTGAAGGTCCAGACCGTCGCCATGGCCCGCGCCCTGAACGTCGTCGGGCTGATGAACGTGCAATTCGCGTTGAAGGACGGCGCGATCTACGTGCTCGAGGTCAACCCGCGCGCCAGCCGCACCGTGCCCTTCGTCGCCAAGGCCACCGACAGCGCCATCGCCTCGATCGCAGCCAGGCTGATGGCGGGCGAGCCGATGGCGAACTTCCCGGCGCGGGCCGCCTATCCCGAGGGCGTCGGCCCCGAGGACAGCCTGCCCTTCGCCGACCCGCTGACGCTCGCGGACCCGAACACGCCCTGGTTCTCGGTCAAGGAGGCGGTGCTGCCCTTCGCCCGCTTCCCCGGCGTCGACACGCTCCTGGGCCCCGAGATGCGCTCGACCGGCGAGGTCATGGGCTGGGACCGCAACTTCGCCCGCGCCTTCCTCAAGGCGCAGATGGGGGCAGGGACCACGCTGCCCTCCGAGGGCCTGGTCTTCATCTCGGTCCGCGACGCCGACAAGTCCGAGGCCCTGGCCCAGGCCGCCCGCGACCTGACCGCGATGGGTTTTGCGCTGGTTGCGACCAATGGCACGGCGCGTTTCCTGCGCGAGGCCGGTGTCCAGACCGAGCTGGTCAACAAGGTTTACGAAGGCCGCCCGAACATCGTGGACCGGCTGAAAAACGGCGAGATCGTGATGGTGCTGAACACGACCGAAGGCGCGCAAGCCATCGCCGACTCGCGCGAGATCCGCGCCGTCGCGCTGAACGACAAGATCCCGTATTACACCACGGCCGCGGGGAGCATCGCAGCCGTGGCGGCGATCAAGTCGCGGGGGGAAGGCGAGGTCGGGGTGCGGGCCTTGCAGGCTTGACACCCAAATTATATCTATTGAAGGGCTACTCGTCGAGTAGCCCTTCGTCCCTCTAAATAGTGCTAAATGTCGCCCATCAGGCGCGTTACGATATCTTTGGTATGGTTAAAGAAGCCATTTGCGTCATCGACGATAAGCTTATGTTTTATGCGAGCGGCAATGGACCTGCTGTGGTGACCGCCACCCTCCTCCACTTCCCACCCAAAGTCTCGCAGTTGCTGCTTAACGTTGGATGAAAGGTCTCCGAGCTTTCCGCCAAAATTCTTCCTGTCAATGCCATCATCTCGCTGTCTCATCCAGTTCAGGCAGATTTGCTGTCCCCTGTGTTGATAGGATAACGACAACTCTATTTGGCGCGGCGTCTTAACGATCCCTTTGAGATCTCTTTCGTCCCAAGAGTAATCATACCCGATCATTGCTAGAGATTTTTCTACTAGAATGTCCGGATCAACAGCGCCCCACTGCTCTTTTTCCGCAAGTACAATCACCTCTAGATCTGTGACTACACTCCTAAGGTCCGGCCTGTGCTCTGGGTCGACCTTCGTCATTCTGAGCAGGAGTCGAGCTATTCTTGAGCGGATGAGTTCGTCATGAAGTCGCGATCCGACTTTTCTTCTCAGATACTCTTCCCACCCCTGTAGTTTGGCACCGCCTTCGGGTGGCGGGGCCTCAGAAATAAGATAAAGAAGAACCATTCCTAACATGTAAATGTCAGTTTTTGTTGAGCGTGGAGTGTCGGAATTCTGAAAACTGCGCTGCTCTGGTGCATAATATCCCACCTCATCCGCAGAAACGGACTTGGTGTTTCCAACGCTAAGTTTATGCCATGACATGTCGAAATTGATAAACCGGATGGCGGCGTTTTGAAAATCAATAGCATCACATCCAGCATAAGCGCCCTCAAGTAAGATGTTCTTGGGCTTTAGGTCTCTGTGAAGAACTGTGGCCTCGGAGCTGTGGCATACCATTAGCGAGCGAGAGATTTTAATGAACGTTTCTAACCAGCATTCCCTTATGATGTTGGGTGAGGAGGATACCATCTCAGATAGAGATGTTCCATTAATATTCTCCATTCCCACAGAGAGCGGAATATTGGTGTGGAATAGGAACTTCGGCGCTATAGATTGATTTGTCTTATTTAGCTGGTAAAGAGACTCAATTCCGCGCCGAAAGCTTTCTCTTTCAATAGGGTCTTTGTAGGCTTGTGCGCTAAGAGTTTTCACGGCGCACATTGTAGAGCCGTCTTCCTCCAATGCTAACCAAACGTTTGATGAGTTTGATGAGCTAACGCCAGTGCTGATTGATACGCGATCTAGTTTGCTATAGGGGGCGGTGTTCCCAACGATAGATGTCAGTTCGATTGGAATGGCATACTCGCGTACGAACCCGGCTATTTGATTTCCGTTGAAGCCATGCTGCTGGCCGAGATACTCTATGCGCTGATCAAGTTTTGCTCTGGCGCCGAGCGGATCGGTGGTCGCTAGGTGGATGATTTCGTGGGCGCTAGGGAAATCGCGCTCTGAAAACTCTTTTCGACTTGGAAGAATTGCCGGCTGGTCAAGGGATTTGAAAGATTCTATTTCGTCTAGGATCGAACAGATAACGGTGCTGTGTGCGTAATTGCCTGATCCGGACATTTCTGGGGAGTAGCTTATTGTGCGGACGCCCATTCGTTGAGCCCACGCGTAGTTATCTGAATTAATATTGGGGGTTAGCCAGTAGTGGTCTTGAAGTAAGCCGGATTTTGAAATTTCTTCGATGACTGGAGATATGGCAGCGTCTCTAATATTTACCCCTACAAATACGATAATGTAGTTCTCGAAAATATGTCTGAGAAAAGTCGAGTAAGCCCCGCCGCGCATACTTGTAAAAAGTCGCTGACGCTCGCCCAAGTTCATTACCCAAGTTGTTCTTTGATTGTAAATACCGTGCAAGTTTAATACTACGGGGTAGTTGCGGGAAAAATATGATCTGCTGTCAACAACGCTAGTTCCAGGAAACTCGAAGAGTTGGGGCGCGTTTTGGCCGAAAACTTCGTTGTAAGCTCTGCTCAAGAGCCCGTCGATATTTAAGGTTAATGCCTGACCGACGTTTCTCATGCGCCAGATTCGTCTGTAAACGCTTGGGATTTCGCACTGTGTTATCCGGTCGTGGGAAAATATGTCTTCTAAATAATCCTCATAGAGCTGCTTCCAGTTGCTTCCTACGCAGCCAAAAAGCTCCCAAAACTGACCGTTTTCATAAAATTGCTGCGCTGAATTAAAATGGTCGAGTAGCTCGCCGCTTAGTGCCGAGGATGGAGTGGAGGCATCTAGGCTGGAGAGTAGGCCTTTTGCTAGCGACTGCCAACTCGGCAGGCCGACCTCCGAGCTCGATCCTGCTCCCACAAAAAACACCGTTCTTCGTGATGCCTCAGAATAGCTCTTTTTAAGTCTTTTCAAGTTTGGCTGCTGGGGATCGTAAGGCATTGGCAGTTATCCTTAAGTGCCGAAGGAGTTCCTCTTTTAAGCACGACGTGTGTTTGAGTTCTAGTAGTCCCGGGTTGGTATTTTGGCATTCCCCTTTGCCTCCCTCACCCCCTCTTCCCCTCCGACTCCACCCTTACCACCGCGCTCGGCATCCGTTCCTTTCCCATCGGCACCCCCACCTCACCAAACCGAGTCGCCTCATCCCCAAGCGCCTCATCCTCCATCCGCTGCAAATCCCCCCAGCGCGGCCGCGCCCCGTCGAAGCCTTCCTCGACCCGCCGCTGCATGTAATCCATCGTCTCCGCCCCGCGGATCATCCCCGCCAGCCGGGCATGCATCCAGACCGACAGCACCCGGTTCAGCCGCGGCTGCCAGTCCGCCCCGGTCGAGCGAAAGAATTTTACCACCTCCTCGTCCAGCCGGATCGTCACGCGGGTCTTCTTCGACTGCCCCTTCTCGCGCGCGATCTCGTGCCATTCGGCGGGGATGCGCAGCTCCTCCATCAGCCGCTGGTGCAGATCCCATTCCAGCATCCGCATGGCATCGGCCATGTAGTGGTAATTCACCCGCCGCTGCTCTTCCGCCCTGCTGACCATCCCGACCTCCGACGCCCGTGCCAAACCGCCCCCAGCCTCCGCGCAACGGGTTAACCGCGCCTTAACGCGGCGCGCGTTGCCGGTGTACGCGCGGTGTACGCGGCGTGCATGCCCGGTGCACCCGCGGCACGGCCCGATTTCACAGCCAGTTGCGATTGATTTGCACTTGCGATACGCTCGCAAGACGCTATGTCTATATGCGACCAACTCGCAACTGAGTCGGCGCCGCAAAAGGCTGCGCGCCGCGAAACCGGAAGGGATGAGCATGGCTCGGACAGGCGCGCGCCTGATTGGCGCGGTGGCGGCGATGGCGCTCGTGGCGGGCCCTGCTGCGGCCGCGGAGAAGATGAAGGTGGTCACCACCTTCACCGTGCTGGCCGACATGGCCCGGCATGTGGCGGGGGACGCGGCCGAGGTGGTCTCGATCACCAAGCCCGGCGCCGAGATCCACGGCTATGAGCCGACGCCGCAGGATATCGTCCGGGCCCAGGGCGCCGACCTGATCCTGTGGAACGGCATGAACCTGGAACGTTGGTTCCAGCAGTTCCTGGCTAACCTGGGCGAGGTGCCCTCGGTCACGCTGACCGAAGGCATCGACCCGATCCCGATCGCCGCCGGCGGCTATGAGGGCAAGCCGAACCCGCATGCCTGGATGGGCCTGACCAATGCCGAAGCCTATGTTGACAATATCGCCAGGGCCTTTTCGCAGCAGGATCCCGCCAATGCCGCGACCTATGCCGCCAATGCCGGAACCTACAAGGAACAGCTGCGCGCGGCGCTGGAACCGCTGCGGGCCGAGATCGCCGCCATCCCCGAGGAGCGGCGCTGGCTGGTGACCTGCGAGGGCGCCTTTCCCTATCTGGCGCGCGACCTGGGGCTGAAGGAGCTTTACCTCTGGCCGATGAACTCGGACCAGATGGGCACGCCGCGCCAGGTCCGCACGGTCATCGACGGCGTGCGCGAGCATCGGATCCCGGTGGTGTTCTGCGAAAGCACGGTGAACACGGCCCCGGCCGAGCAGGTCGCGCGCGAGACCGGGGCGCATTACGGCGGCGTGCTCTATGTCGACAGCCTGTCCGAGCCGGACGGGCCGGTGCCGAGTTACCTCGACCTGTTGAAGGCCACCACCGAAACCGTGGCCAGGGGCCTGGCCGCCGGCAACTGAGCAAGGGAGCAGGGATGCGCGACGACATCAGGACCCAGCTTGGGGAAAGCGACCGGGCCGACCCCGGCGGCGGCATCGACGCCCGCGACGTGACCGTGACCTATCGCAACGGGCTGACCGCGCTGCGCCATGCCAGTTTCCAGATCCCGCGCGGCACGGTCACCGCGCTGGTGGGGGTGAATGGCGCCGGAAAATCGACGCTTTTCAAGGCGATCATGGGGTTCGTGCCGGCCGCCGCGGGCGAGATCCGCCTGTTGGGCATGACGGTGCGCGAGGCGCTGAAGCGCAACCTGGTCGCCTATGTGCCGCAGGCCGAGGAGGTGGACTGGTCATTCCCCGTGCTGGTCGAGGATGTGGTGATGATGGGCCGCTATGGCCACATGGGTTTCCTGCGCATCCCGCGTCAGGCCGACCGCGACGCCGTGGATGCGGCGTTGGCGCGGGTGGATATGCAGGACTACCGCCACCGCCAGATCGGCGAGCTTTCGGGCGGTCAGAAGAAGCGCGTCTTCCTGGCCCGTGCCCTGGCGCAGGACGGCCGCGTCATCCTGCTGGACGAGCCCTTTACCGGCGTCGACGTCAAGACCGAGGACCAGATCATCGCGCTGTTGCGCGAGCTGCGCGACGAGGGGCGGGTGATGCTGGTCTCGACCCACAACCTGGGCTCGGTGCCGGAATTCTGCGACCGGGTGGTGCTGGTCAAGGGCACGGTGCTGGCTTACGGCCCGACCGAGACCACCTTCACCCGCGAGAACCTGGAGACCGCCTTTGGCGGCGTGCTGCGCCGCTTTACCCTGGGCGGCGGCGCGCTCCATGACGACGACGACCCGCGCCGCGTCACCATCCTGACCGATGACGAGCGCCCGCTGGTGCAATACGGCGACCGCACCCATACGGCCGGGGAACCGGCGGAGGGCCGGGAATGAGCCTGCTGCTGGAGCCCTTCGACTATCTCTACATGACCAATGCCATGTGGGTCTCGGCGCTGGTCGGCGGGGTCTGCGCGTTCCTGTCCGCCTATCTGATGCTCAAGGGCTGGTCGCTGATCGGCGACGCGCTGTCGCATTCCGTGGTTCCGGGCGTCGCCGGCGCCTATATGCTGGGCCTGCCCTTCGCGCTGGTGGCCTTTCTCTCGGGCGGGCTGGCGGCGGCGGCGATGCTGTTCCTGTCGGACCGCTCGGGGCTGAAAGCCGATGTGGTGATCGGGCTGATCTTCACCAGCTTCTTCGGGCTCGGGCTGTTCATGGTCTCGATCAACCCGATGGCGATCTCGGTCCAGACCATCACCATGGGCAATATCCTGTCGATCACCCCCGCCGACACGCTGCAACTGGCGATCATCGGCTTCGTCTCGCTGGCGGTGCTGCTGGCGAAGTGGAGGGACCTGATGGTGGTCTTCTTCGACGAAAGCCACGCGCGTTCGGTCGGGCTGCGGCCGGGGCTCTTGAAGGCCGTGTTCTTCGTGCTGCTCTCGGCCTCGGTGGTGGCGGCGATGCAGACGGTCGGCGCCTTCCTGGTCATCGCCATGGTGGTGACGCCGGGCGCGACGGCCTATCTGATCTGCGACCGCTTCCCGCGGCTGATCGGGCTCTCGGTCGCCATCGGCACGGTCACCAGCTTCACCGGCGCCTATCTGTCCTATTTCCTCGACGGCGCCACCGGCGGCATCATCGTGGTGCTGCAGACGCTGATCTTCCTTGCGGCCTTCGTCTGGGCGCCGAAGCACGGGCTGCTCGCTGCCCGCGCCAAGGCCCGCGCCGCGCTGGAGGCCACGCCATGAGCGCGCTTCTGGCGCCCTTTCAGTTCGGCTTCATGCAGAACGCCTTTCTGATCGCGGTGATCGTCTCGGTGCCGACGGCGCTGCTGTCGTGCTTCCTGGTGCTCAAGGGCTGGGCGCTGATGGGCGATGCGGTCAGCCATGCCGTGCTGCCGGGCGTGGTGCTAGCCTATCTCTGGGGCTTTCCGCTGATCCTGGGCGCCTTCACCGCCGGCATGGTGACGGCGCTGGCCACCGGCTATCTGTCGGGCAACAGCCGGGTCAAGCAGGACACGGTGATGGGCGTGGTCTTCTCGGGCATGTTCGGGCTGGGCATCGTGATCTATACCGCGATCACCTCGGACGTGCATCTGGACCATATCCTGTTCGGCAACATGCTGGGCGTCGGCCCGCAGGACCTGCAACTGGCGCTGGGGATCGCGCTGCCGGTCGCGGCGGTGCTGCTCGTGAAATGGAAGGATCTGATGCTGCATGCCTTCGATCCGGCGCAGGCGCGGGCTTCGGGGCTGCCGGTCGGGCTGCTGCATTACGGGCTGCTGGCGGTGCTGTCGCTGACCATCGTCGCCACCATGTCGGCAACCGGGCTGATCCTGGCGGTCGGGCTCCTGATCGCGCCGGGGGCCATCGCCTTCCTGCTGGTGCGCAGCTTCGGCCGCATGCTGGCGGTGGCGGTCGCGGTCTGCATGGCGGCGATGCTGGCCGGGGTCTATGCCAGCTTCTGGCTCGACAGCGCGCCGGCGCCGACCATCGTGCTGATCCTGACCGGGATCTTCGTGCTGGCCTTGCTGCGCCGGCTCGCGCAGCAGCGCCGGGCCTCGGCCTGAATCGAAAAGGCCGCCCCTTTCGGGACGGCCGATCCTTCGCCAAAGGCGGGGCTGATTACATCATGCCGCCCATGCCGCCCATGTCGGGCATGCCACCGGCCGGAGCCTTCGGCTCGGGCTTCTCGGCGATCATCGCCTCGGTGGTGATCAGCAGGCCGGCCACCGACGCCGCGTCTTCCAGAGCGGTGCGGACGACTTTCGCCGGGTCGATCACGCCGAACTTGAACATGTCGCCATATTCTTCGGTCTGGGCGTTGAAGCCATAGGCCTTGTCGTTCGACTCGCGGACCTTGCCGGCCACCACGGCGCCGTCGACGCCGGCGTTCTCGGCGATCTGGCGCATCGGGGCTTCCAGTGCGCGGCGGACGATGGCGATGCCGGCATCCTGGTCCGAGTTCACACCCGTCAGGCCTTCCAGCGCCTTGCCGCCCTGGACCAGGGCCACGCCGCCACCGACGACGATGCCTTCCTGAACCGCCGCACGGGTGGCGTTCAGCGCGTCATCGACGCGGTCCTTGCGCTCTTTCACTTCGATCTCGGTCATGCCGCCGACGCGGATGACGGCAACACCGCCGGCCAGCTTGGCAACACGCTCCTGCAGCTTCTCGCGGTCGTAGTCCGAGGTGGTTTCCTCGATCTGCTGGCGGATCTGGCTGACGCGGGCCTCGATCTCGGCCTTCTCACCGGCGCCATCGACGATGGTGGTGTTGTCCTTGTTGATCGAGATCTTCTTGGCGCGGCCGAGCATGTCGATGGTGACATTCTCCAGCTTCATGCCCAGGTCTTCCGAGATCACCTGGCCGCCGGTCAGGATCGCGATGTCCTGCAGCATGGCCTTGCGGCGATCACCGAAGCCCGGAGCCTTCACCGCAGCGATCTTCAACCCGCCGCGCAGCTTGTTGACGACCAGCGTGGCCAGGGCCTCGCCCTCGACGTCCTCGGCGACGATCAGCAGCGGCTTTTGCGACTGGATCACGGCCTCCAGCAGCGGCACCATCGGCTGCAGCGACGACAGCTTCTTCTCGTGCAGCAGGATGTAGGCGTCTTCCAGGTCCGCGACCATCTTGTCAGCATTGGTCACGAAATAGGGCGAGAGATAGCCGCGGTCGAACTGCATGCCTTCGACGACTTCGACTTCGGTCTCCATGCCCTTGTTTTCTTCGACGGTGATCACACCCTCGTTGCCGACGCGCTGCATGGCCTCGGCGATCTGCTGGCCGATGAAGGCCTCGCCATTGGCCGAGATGGTGCCGACCTGCGCCACTTCGGACGAGTCGTTGACCGGGCGGGCGGCGGCCTTGATGGCCTCGACCACTTTCGCGGTGGCGACGTCGATGCCGCGCTTCAGGTCCATCGGGTTCATGCCGGCGGCAACGGCCTTCATGCCCTCTTTCACGATGGCCTGGGCCAGCACGGTGGCGGTGGTGGTGCCGTCGCCGGCCTCGTCATTGGTGCGCGACGCGACTTCGCGGACCATCTGCGCGCCCATGTTCTCGAACTTGTCGGACAGTTCGATCTCCTTGGCGACCGAGACACCGTCCTTGGTGATGCGCGGGGCGCCGAAGGACTTGTCGATCACCACGTTGCGGCCTTTCGGGCCCAGCGTGACCTTCACGGCATCGGCGAGGATGTTCACGCCTTTCAGCATGCGGTCGCGGGCGTCGGTGTTGAACCGGACTTCTTTCGCAGCCATTCTATCTACTCCTGTAATGGGTTATGCGGGAAAGGCGAGATCAGGCGATGATGCCCAGGATGTCGCTTTCCTTCATGATCAGCAGTTCTTCACCGTCGACGGTGACCTCGGTGCCCGACCATTTGCCGAACAGCACGCGGTCGCCGGCCTTCACGGCCGGGGCGATCAGTTCGCCCGAATCCTTGCGCGCGCCTTCGCCGACCGAGACGATCTCGCCCTCGGCGGGTTTTTCCTTGGCGCTGTCGGGGATGATCAGGCCGCCCTTGGTCTTTTCGTCCGACTGGACGCGGCGGACCAGAACGCGGTCGTGCAGCGGTTTGAAAGCCATGTGAACACTCCGGTGTTACAGGTTGGTTTAAGGTGTTGGCACTCGGTCTTGGTGAGTGCCAGTGACGCCCATCTAGGCAGAGCCCCGGCACCTGTCAACGCCCGGCTGCCAGAAAAATTCGCCGCGAAATCCGCTTGACGCGGTTTCTGCGCCGCGGCTACGCGGGAAAGGGACAAAGCGGCGGGGGACGGCATCTTGGACAGGCGTATCAAGGCTCTGGTCATCGCCGAGGCGGCAAACCCGGAATGGGTCTCGGTGCCGCTGGTCGGCTGGTCGCTGGCCCATGCGCTGCGCGATCTGGCCGATGTCCATATCGTCACCCAGGTCCGCAACCGCGAGGCGATCCTGCGCGCCGGCCTGGTCGAGGGTCGCGATTTCACCGCCATCGATAGCGAGGCGCTGGCGGCGCCGATGTGGCGGCTGGCCGAGCGGCTCAGCATGGGCAAGGGCGTCGGCTGGACGATCAAGACCGCCGTCTCGACCCTGGGCTACGGCTATTTCGAGCGGCTGGTCTGGCGCGCCTTCGGCGCCCGCATCCGTGCCGGCGAATTCGACATCGTGCATCGCGTCACGCCGCTGACGCCGACCGCGAACAGCCTGCTTGCGCCGCGCTGCAAGCGGGCAGGGGTGCCCTTTGTCCTTGGGCCGCTGAACGGCGGCGTGCCCTGGCCCAAGGGCTTCGACAGCGAGCGGCGGCGCGAAAGGGAATGGCTGTCCTATGTGCGCGGTGCCTACAAGGCGCTGCCGGGCCGGGGCGCGATGCTGCGCGACGCCAGCGCCGTCATCTGCGGCTCGATGCATACCCTGGGCGAGATCTCGGCGAAATATCGCGGCAAGACGGTCTGGCTGCCCGAGAACGCCATCGACCCCGCGCGCTTCAGCCTGACCGCGCCGCAGCCGGGCACGCTGCCGCTGCGCGGCTGCTTCATCGGCCGGCTGGTGCCCTACAAGGGCGCCGACATGGCGATCGAGGCGGCGCTGCCGCTGCTGCGCTCGGGCGCGCTGGTCCTCGACATCATCGGCGACGGTCCGCAAATGGCGCAGCTGCGCGATCTGGTGGCGCGCGAAGGCGTCGGCGATGCGGTGAACCTGCTCGGCTGGGTGGAACATGCGCAGGTGCAGGCCATCGCGGCGCGGTCGCAACTGCTGGTGTTCCCCTCGGTGCGGGAATTCGGCGGCGGCGTGGTGCTCGAGGCGATGGCCCTGGGCGTGGTGCCGGTCATCGCCGATTACGCCGGGCCGGGCGAGCTGGTCGATGACGCGACAGGCTTCCGCATCGCCATGGGCAGCCGCGCGCAGATCGTCGCCGGGCTGCGCGCGCGGCTGGAGGCCATCGCGGCCGATCCTGCCGTGCTGCCGGGCATGGCGGCGGCGGGGCAGGCGCGGGTGATGCGCGATTTCACCTGGCCCGCCAAGGCCGCGCAGGTCAACCGGATCTGGCACGCGCTGCTGGCGGGACAGGCGCCGCCGCAGGAGCTGCCGCTGCCGCGCTAGGCTGGCGCGCGCCCGCTCTGGTGCCTTGGGGGGCGCCGTGCCATGCTGGCGCGGAACCTGCCCGGAGCCCGCGATGCGCCTGAAATCCCTGCTGACCGCCCTTATCGCCGCCGCGACCCTGGCCTGGCCCGCGGCGGCGCAGGAATGCGTCGGGCGCAATCTGTTCGACACCATGGCGCCCGAGCGGCTGGCCCAGCTGCGCGCCGCGACCGCTGCCGTGCCCCATCACAAGGGCCTGTTCTGGCGCGCGGGCAAAGGCGACAGCCATGTGCTGCTGCTCGGCACCTATCACTTCGCCGATCCGCGCCACGAGCGGACCATGGCCCGCTTCGGCCCCGAGATTGACCGCGCCGCCGCCCTGCTGGTCGAGGCCGGCCCGGCCGAGGAAGCGAAGCTGGCCGAGGCCATGGCCGCCGACCCGACCCTGGTCGTCGATACCACCGGCCCGACCCTGCCCGAGCGGTTGGGCGAGGCGGATTGGCAGGCGCTCTCGGCCGCGCTCGAGGATCGCGGCCTGCCCGCGCTGATCGCCAGCAAGCTGCGGCCCTGGTATGTCGCGGTCATGCTCGGCATCTCGCCCTGCATGAAGCGGATGGTCGAGGCGCGGGGCGATGCCGGCGGGCTCGACCACCTGCTGATCGCCCGGGCCGAGGCGGCGCAGGTGCCGGTGCGGGCGCTGGAGCCCTGGGACACCGTCTTCACCCTGTTCCGGGACATGACCCCCAAGGAAGAAGAGGACATGATCCGCGCCGCCATGCCCGCCGCCGCCTATGCCGACGATTACGCGACCACGCTCAGCGACAGCTATTTCGCCGGCGACAGCTGGCTGATCTGGGAATTCGGCCGCTTCGACGCCTATGAGAACTCGGGCCTCAGCCGGGCCGAGGTGGACCGGCAGATGCGGCTGGCGCAGGAAAAGCTGATGGACCAGCGGAACGAAAGCTGGATCCAACCCATTGAACAGGCAGCGGCCGACGCCGCCCGCCAGGGCAAGGGCGTGGTCGCGGGCTTTGGCGCGCTGCACCTGCCGGGCCGGCATGGCGTGCTGCAACTGTTGCAGGACCGCGGCTGGACCATCAGCCCGGTCACGGTGGAGGGGATAGGCGATGGCGGATGATCTGTGGCGCGAGGAACGCGAATTCTGGCTCTCGGGCGCGGCCGAGGCGGCGAGGAAGCTCGATGACGCCTGCCTGATGGCCTTTGCGCCCACAGGCATCCTGACCCGGCGCCGGGTGGTCGAAGCCCTGTCCGCGGCCCCGCGCTGGCAGGAGGTCACCATGAGCGACCGCGCCGCCATCGAGACCGACGTTCTCTGCGTGCTCGCCTATCACGCCGCCGCCCGCCGCGCCGGGGCCGAGACCTATCGCGCGCTCTGCACCACCACCTGGATCCGCCGCGACGGCGACTGGCGCATCGTCCAGCACCAGCAGACCCCCGCCTGATGCTTTCCGACCTGCGGCGCCACCTGCGCTTCCTGCTGAGCTTCGCACTGGGGCTGGCGGTGGGCCTGGGCGCCTGGCGGATGCAGGCGCTGGACCGGCTCTTGCTGTTCTCCGTCACCTTCTGCCTGGGCTACCTGCTGCTGACCGGGCTTCTGATCCGGCGCATGACCGTCGAGATCATGCGCGGCCATGCCGATCTCGACGACGAGGGCATGAGCGTCATCGTCCCCATCGCCTTCGGCTCGGTCGCGATCAGCCTGGTGGCGATCCTGCTGACCATCCGCGACCCGCATTCCGGCTTCTGGCTGCGGCCGGCCCTTGCGCTGGCATCGGTGCCGCTGGGCTGGGCGATGATCCACACGGTCATGGCCTTTCACTACGCGAGCCTCTGGTATGCCCGCCGCCCGGACGGGCGCGAAAAGCGCAACCTCGGCTTTCCCGGCCTGCCTCAGGGCCAGGACGCGACGATCTGGGATTTCCTCTATTACAGCTTCACGCTGGGCATGGCGGCGCAGACCGCCGACGTCACCGCGCTGGACAGCCAGGCGCGGCGGATCACGCTGCTGCATTCGGCCTTCTCGTTCTACTACAACACCGTGCTGCTGGCCCTGGCGCTGAATGCGGCGCTAGCCTTGGGTTGATAGACATTCCCGGCCCCGCGCCCTATAACCCGCGCGAATTTTCCGCCCAATCTCAGGGGATCAGCATGATCAAGGTTTTCGGCCACAAGGCCCCCGACACCGACTCGACCGGCTCGCCCATCATCTGGGCCTGGTATCTGTCCGAGATCCGCAAGGAGCCCGCCGTCGCCGTGTTGCAGGGCGAGCCGAACACCGAGGCCGCCTGGATGCTGGCCAAGTGGAACCTCGACAAGCCCGCGATCATCGCCGACGTGGCCGCCGGCGACCGCTGCGTGATCGTGGACACCAACAACCCCGCCGAGCTGCCCGAATCGCTGGCCTCGGCCGAGGTGATCGAGATCATCGACCACCACCTGCTGGCCGGCGGCATCAAGACCCGGCTGCCGATCAGCATCACCATCCGCCCGCTGGCCTGCACCGCGACGATCATGCACGACCTGATCGGCGACGAGGCCCTCGCCCGCGCGCCCCGCGGCGTCAAGGGCGCCATGCTGACCTGCATCCTGTCCGACACGCTGGAGTTCCGCAGCCCGACCACCATGCCGCATGACCGCTGGGTGGCCGAGAAAATCGCGCGCGACCTGGGCATCTCGATCCCCGAATACGCGGCCGAGATGTTCGCGGCGAAGTCCGACGTCTCGGCCTTTACCGAAGAGGCGCTGCTGCGCATGGACAGCAAGGAATACGAGCTCGCCGGCAAGCAGCTGCGCGTCTCGGTGCTGGAAACCACGGCGCCGCAGGTGCTGCTGGACCGCAAGGGCGCGCTGATGGCGGCCATGCCGGGCGTCGCCGCCGCCGATGGCGCCGACGAGGTGCTGCTGTTCATCGTCGACATCCTGAACGAGGAAGCGACGCTGCTGGTGCCGAACGACTTCGTCAAGGCCGTGGCGGAAAAGAGCTTCAACGCCACCGTCAGCAGCGACACGGTCGTCCTGCCCGGCATCATGTCGCGCAAGAAGCAGATCATCCCCGCGCTCGCGGTCTGAACGAAAAGAAGGCATCTCCATGACGCAGATCATCCGCTCGCTGGCCGAGGTCGGCACCCATTACGACGTCCTGTTCTGCGATCTCTGGGGCTGCCTGCACAATGGCAAGGCGCCCTGGCCCGCGGCGATCGCGGCGCTGCAGGCTTTCCGTGCCGGCGGCGGCCGCGTGGTGCTGATGACCAATGCGCCGCGGCCGTGGAAATACGTCGCCGAGCAGCTGGACCGCATGGGCGTGCCGCGCGACGCCTGGGATCTGGTGGTCAGCTCCGGCGACGCCGCGCAGGACGCGATGTTCGCCGGTGCCGTCGGCCGCCGGGTCTGGGCCATCGCCCAGGACAAGGACGAGGGCTTCTTCACCGACATCCCCGAGGAATGGCAGGACGCCCCCCCGATCCAGCGCGTGCCCATGACCGAGGCCGAGGGCATCGTCTGCTGCGGCCTCTTCGACGACCTGACCGAAGTGCCCGAGGATTACCGCACCCGGCTGATCCTGTCGCGCGAGCGCGGGCTGAAGCTTCTGTGCGCCAACCCCGACGTGGTGGTGGACCTGGGCGAGAAGCGGGTCTATTGCGCCGGCGCCCTGGCCGAGATGTATCAGAACCTGGGCGGCGAGGCGCTGTATTTCGGCAAGCCGCATCCGCCGATCTATGACCTGGCGCGCCGCCGGCTGGGCATCGACGACAATGCCCGCATCCTTGCCGTGGGCGACGGCATCGCCACCGACATTCCCGGCGCCGCGGGCGAGGGGATCGACGCGCTGTTCGTCACCGGCGGGCTGGCCGCGGCCGAGTTCGGCCCCGACGTGGAAAACCCCGACCCGGCCATGCTCGAGGAATGGCTGGCGATGCGGGCCGAGGCGCCGCGCTACAGCATCGGCCGGCTGCGCTGATCTGGAAAGCGGGCCGGTAATAATCGGTCCGTTTTTTGCCAAGACACATTATTTTATTGCGCGACGCCCCCGGTGCTGCTATGCAGCATGAAGCTACTCACCGGGGGCATTGAATGATGCTGGACAATCTTCCGCGCGGCACCATCGTCATCGAGGATCTGGAAGTCGGGATGATGCGCTACCTGCAAAAGGTGGTGACCGACGAGGATATCGAGATGTTCGCGGCCGTCTCGACCGACCGCAATCCGGTGCATCTCGATGAGGATTATGCCCGCGACACCATCTTCGAGGGCCGCATCGCCCATGGCATGCTGACCGCCGGGCTGATCTCGGCGGTGATCGGCGAACAGCTGCCCGGCCATGGCACGGTCTACCTGGGCCAGACGCTGAAATTCATGGCGCCCGTGCGCCCGGGCGACCTGGTGCGGGCCGAGGTGACGGTCGATGCCATCGACCATGCGAAACGCCGCGTGACCCTTGCAACCCGCTGCCTAGTCGGTGATACGGTCGTCCTGAAAGGCGAGGCGGTCGTTCTGGCGCCAAGCCGCAAATTCGACTGACCGGGCCGGTCTGCGGCCCACCGGGGGGCCGCTTGCGCATCCATCACGACTGGAAAGCCTTGCCGCTCGATGCCCGTGGCGCGAGCGTTGCCATGGGGAATTTCGACGGCGTGCATCTGGGGCACCGCTCCGTCATCGACGCCGCCCGCGCCGCCTGCGACGCGCCCCTGGGCGTCATCACCTTCGAGCCGCATCCGCGCCAGTTCTTCGCCGGCGACGCGCCGGCCTTCCGGCTGATGAACGCGGAATCGCGCGCGAACCGGCTGGCGCGGCTGGGGGTCGATCACCTGTATGAACTGCCCTTCGACGCGGTGCTGGCGGGGCTGTCGCCCGAGGATTTCGCCCGCGAGGTGCTGGTCGGCGGCCTTGGCATCCGCCATGTCACCGTCGGCGCCGATTTCTGCTTCGGCCGCCAGCGCTCGGGCAGCGCGCAGACGCTGAGCCAGCTTGGGGCCGAGCTGGGCTTCGGCGTCACCGTCACGCCGCTGATCGGCGACGGCGCGGTCGAATACAGCTCGACCGCGATCCGCCAGGCGCTGGCCCAGGGCCGCACCCGCGACGCCGAGCGCATGCTGGGCCACTGGCACCGCATCGACGGCGAGGTGCTGCATGGCGACAAGCGCGGCCGCGACCTGGGCTTTCCCACCGCCAACATGGCGGTCGAGGGGCTGCACCTGCCGCAGCTCGGGGTCTATGCCGTGCTGGTCGACGTGCTGACCGGCCCGGACCGCGGCAGCTACAAGGGCGTGGCCAGCCTGGGCGTGCGGCCGATGTTCGGCCAGAACCGCCCGAACCTGGAAGTGCATATCTTCGACTTCAACGCCGATCTCTATGGCCAGCACCTGTCGGTGGCGCTGGTCGAATATCTGCGGCCCGAGGCCAGGTTCGACAGCCTCGACGCGCTGGTCGCGCAGATGAACCGCGACAGCCAGGGCGCGCGCGAGATCCTGGCGACCCGCTGATGCGCCCCCGGTTCTGGGAACTGCCGCTGAAGTCGCTGGCCCGCGACGAATGGGAGGCGCTTTGCGACGGCTGCGGCAAATGCTGCCTCAACAAGATCGAATTCGAGGATACCGGCGAGCTGGCCTTTACCCGCGTCGCCTGCCGGTTGCTGGACGGCGAGACCTGCCAATGCTCCAGCTACCCGAACCGCCATGATTTCGTTCCCGATTGCGTCGTCCTGACCCCCAAGAAGCTGCGCGAGATCGCCTGGTGGCTGCCCGCGACCTGCGCCTACAGGTTGCGTGCCGAGGGCAAGCCGCTCTACGACTGGCACTATCTGATCTCGGGGGACCGCGAATCGATCCATCGTGCCGGCGCCTCGGTGCGCGGCTGGACCGTCAGCGAAACCTCGGTGACCGAGGACGACTGGGACGAGTATATCATCGAGGATCTGTCATGAATTTTGCCTCGGACAATGCCGGCGGCGTGCATCCCCGGATCATGGCGGCCCTGGCGGCGGCGAACGAGGGCCATGTGCCCTCATACGGCGCGGATCGCATCACCCAGGCGGCGCAGGACCGGGTGCGGGAACTGTTCGATGCGCCCGAGGCGGCGGTGCATTTCGTGACCTCGGGCACGGCGGCCAATGCGCTGGCGCTGTCGCTGCTGGCGCCGGGCTGGGGCAAGGTCTTCTGCCACGAAACCGCGCATATCCAGACCAGCGAGACCGGCGCGCCCGAGTTCTTCACCGGCGGCGCGAAGCTGGTGGGCATTCCCGGCATCGGCGGCAAGATCACCCCCGAGGCGCTGGCCGAGACCCTGGTCGCGCATGGCCGCGAGGGCGTGCATGCCGGGGTCAATGCCGCGCTGTCCCTGACCAATGCCACCGAATGGGGCACCGCCTACAGCCCCGACGAGGTCGCGGCGCTGGCCGGGCTGGCGCGCGTGGCCGGGCTGGGCGTCCACATGGACGGCGCGCGTTTCGCCAATGCGCTGGCCGGGCTCGACGTGGCCCCGGCCGACCTGACCTGGCGCGCCGGCATCGACATTCTGTCCCTGGGCGCGACCAAGAACGGCTGCATGGCGGTCGAGGCGGTGGTGATCTTCGACCCGGCCAGATCCGAGGAATTCGGTTTTCGCCGCAAGCGCGGCGGCGGGCTGGTCTCGAAGCATCGTTTCCTGTCGGCGCAGGTTCTGGGCTGGCTCGAGGGCGATCTGTGGCTGCAACTGGCGCGCCACGCCAACGCCATGGCGCATGAGCTGGCGCTGGGGCTGTCGCGGCTGCCGGGCGTGCGCATCGACCAGCGAGTCGAGACCAATTCGGTCTTTGCCACCATCCCGCGCGAGTTGCATCGCCGGGCCTGCGCCAGCGGCATCTGCTATCATCTCTGGCCGCATACCCAGGACGAGGCGGGCGAGGATCCGGTCAGCATCCGGCTGGTCTGCGGCTGGGACACGCGGCTGGAGGATGTCGAGGGCGCGCTGCGGGCGCTCTCCTAGCGCAGCGCCGCCGCGAGCAGTTCCAGCGCATGCGCGACGGTCGCGGCCCGCACCTCGGCCCGGCCGCGTGGGCCGAACTCGACCGTCTCGGTCCTGACGCCTGCCGCATCGGCGATGCCGAAACAGACCCGGCCCTCGGGCTTGTGCTCGGACCCGCCCGGCCCGGCGATGCCCGTCACCGCGACCGCGATGCCGGCGCGGGACCGCGCCAGCGCGCCCGCAGCCATCTCGGCGGCGATTTCCTCGCTGACGGCGCCATGGGCTTCCAGCGTTTCGGGACGGATGCCCAGCATCTCGAGTTTGGCGGCGTTGGAATAGGTGACAAAGCCGCGATCGACCGCATCCGACGAGCCCGGCACATCGGTCAGCCGCCCCGCGATCAGCCCGCCGGTGCAGCTTTCGGCGGTGGCGATCATCACGCCGCGCCGGCGCGCCAGGTCGAGGACAAGGGCGGGATCGGTCACAGCATCGGCTCCAGCACGGCATGGTAAAGCCCGGCCAGGATGACCGAGACCACGCCGGCGAACAAGCCCGCCCACAGGTCGTCCAGCATCAGCCCGGTCGCGTCGCCCCTTCGGTCGGCGCGTCCGACCAGCCAGGGTTTCCAGATGTCGAACAGCCGGAACAGCAGGAAGGGCGCGACATAGCCCGGCCAGGCGTCGAGGATCGAGGCCCCGTGCCGCGCCAGCGGAATCACCGTGAAGCTCATCGCCAGCCATTGCCCGGCGACCTCGTCGATCACCACCCAGGACGGATCCTTGTCGGCGCTGACCGCCAGCACCTTCGGCACCGCCCAGAAGCCCAGCACGGTCGCCAGCACGAAGCCCGCCGGCACCAGCCAGGGCGAGAGCCATTCGTAAGCCGCGACCCCCAGCACCACGGCGGCGGCCGAGCCCCAGGTGCCGGGCGCGGGCTTCAGCCGGCCGATGCCGAAGACGGTGGCGATCAGTCTTTCCATGGCGTCACCTGCGGATCAGGGTTGCGGTGGCGATGGCGGCGATGCCTTCCTCGCGCCCGGTGAAGCCCAGCCGTTCCGAGGTGGTGGCCTTGACGCTGATGCGGTCGAACTCGACGCCGGTGATCTCGGACAGGCGCAGCGCCATGGCACCGGCATGGGGGCCGACCTTGGGCCGCTCGCAGATCAGCGTCACGTCGGCATTCGAGATCTCATAGCCCATCTGCCGCGCCAGTTCCGCGGCGTGGCGCAGGAAGATATGGCTCTCGGCCCCCTTCCACTGCGGGTCCGAGGGCGGGAAATGCCGGCCGATGTCGCCCTGCGCCAGCGCGCCATAGATCGCGTCGGTCAGCGCGTGCATGCCCACATCGGCGTCGGAATGGCCCAGGAGCGCCTTGTCATGCGCGATCTTCACGCCGCAAAGCCAGACATGATCGCCGGTCGTAAAGGCGTGCACGTCGAAGCCGTTGCCCAGGCGGATGTCCATTGTCCCCTCCAGAATCCGGCGCGCGCGCTTGAAATCGGCGCCATAGGTCAGTTTCAGATTGTCCTCGTCGCCGGGCGTCACCGTGACCGGGATGCCGGCGCGGATCGCCAGTTCCACGTCGTCGGCGGCGTCGGTCGGACCGGCGCGATGCGCGGCCAGGATCGGCGCCAGCGCGAATCCCTGCGGGGTCTGGGCGAGCATCAGCCCGTCGCGCGGGGCGGTGGCCTGCACGAAGCCGCCCTCGGCCCGCCACAGCGCATCGGTGACGGGCAGGGCGGGCGCGGCGGCGGGCGCGCCTTGTGCCAGCGCCTGCACCACGGCCTCGATCACCGCGGGGGAAACCAGCGGCCGGGCGCCGTCATGGATCAGCACATGGGTGATGCCGCTGCCGGACAGGCTTTCCAGCGCCGCGCGCACGCTTTCGGCGCGGGTGGCACCGCCGGCGACCAGCGTCACCGGGCCGGAAAGCTCGGCCACGCCGCGGGCCATGTCCTCGGGCGCCAGCGTCACCACGATGCGCGGGAAATCCGCGAAGGCGGCGATGCTGCGCGCCAGCACCGTGGGGCCGGAGAGCGTGCGCCATTGCTTCGGCAGCCCCTGGCCCGCGCGGGTGCCGCGGCCGGCGGCGGTGATGATGACGGCATATGTGTCGGGTATCCTCATGGCGGGCAGGTTTAGGTCAGCCCCGCGCGCGAGGCAATCGCCCGTGCCCCGGCGTTTCGTCGCGGGCGAAAATCGACGCCGGCCATGGCCCAGGCAGGCGCTTTCGTCCTATAAGGTTCGCGACCGCCCGCGACGGGCCTCTGCCAAGGATTTCGCCATGACCGACCCCGCCCAGACCGATCTTTCCAAGGACGCCGCCGCGCGCGCCGCCGTGGCGCTGGTCCAGCCCGGCATGCGGCTGGGCCTGGGCACCGGCTCGACCGCCGCGATCTTCGTGCGTCGCCTGGCGCAGCGGGTCGCCGAAGAGGGGTTCGAACTGCGCTGCGCCGCGACCTCGAAGGCCACGGCCGAGCTTGCGACCTCGCTGGGCCTGAAGGTCGAGGATCTGAACGACATCGGCTGGCTCGACCTGACCATCGACGGCGCCGACGAGGTGGACCCGGACCTGAACCTGATCAAGGGCGGCGGCGCCGCGCATCTGCGCGAAAAGATCGTCGCCACCGCCTCGGACCGCATGGTGGTGATCGCGGACCAGGGCAAGGTCGTGGACCGGCTCGGCGCCTTCCACCTGCCGGTCGAGGTGATTCCCTTCGGCTGGCAGACCACCCGGACGCAGATCCAGCGCGCGCTGGACGACCTGGGGCTGACGCATCGCCCGATCCTGCTGCGCAAGCGCGACGGTGAAACCCTGCTGACGGACGAGGGCAATTACATCCTCGATCTCGCGCTGGAAGCGATCCCGGACCCGCAGGCGCTGGCGCGGCGGCTCTCGGCCATCGCCGGGGTGGTTGAACACGGGCTGTTCCTGAATATCTGCCAGCTTGCGATCATCGGCTGTCCCGACGGCTCGGTCGTGGAACTGCTGCGTGAGGATATCGAATGACTTTCGACTATGACCTGTTCGTCATCGGCGGCGGCTCGGGCGGGGTGCGCGCGGCGCGCATCGCGGCCAGCGAATACGGCGCCCGCGTCGGCCTGGCCGAGGAAAGCCGCATGGGCGGCACCTGCGTCATCCGCGGCTGCGTGCCGAAGAAGCTGATGATCTTCGCCAGCCAGGCCGAGGCCCATGCCGCCGAGGCGCGCGGCTATGGCTGGCAGACCGCCGGCGCCGGCCCCTTCGACTGGACCATGTTCCGCCACAAGCTGGATGCCGAGCTGACCCGGCTGGAAGGCGCCTATACCGGCGGGCTGGCGGCCGCGAACGTGGACATCCACAAGAGCCGCGCCCGGCTGGCCGATGCGCATACCGTGGAACTGGCCGACGGCCAGCGCCTGACCGCCAAGCATATCCTGATCGCGGTCGGCGGCCGGCCCTCGCTGCCCGGCATCGAGGGCGAAGAGCTGGGGCTGATCTCGGACGACCTGTTCCTGCTGGAGCAGCTGCCGGGCCGGGTGCTGGTGGTGGGCGGCGGCTTCATCGCCTGCGAATTCGCCACCATCCTGCAGGGCCTGGGCTGCCAGACCACGCTCTCCTATCGCGGCGACGCGGTGCTGCGCGGCTTCGACGGCGAGATGCGCCGCCATGCCACCGAGCAGCTGCGCATGATCGGCGTCGACCTGCGGCTGGAAAGCAACCCGGTCCGGCTGACGGCCGAGGGCGAGGCGCGCCGGGTCGATTTCGCCGATGGCAGCAGCGCAGTCTTCGACGCGGTGATCTTCGCCACCGGCCGCGCGCCCTATACCAAGGGCCTGGGGCTGGAAGAGGCCGGCGTCAAGCTGGGCCGCAAGGGCGAGATCGTCGTGGACGAATGGTCGCAAAGCGCGGTGCCCTCGATCTATGCCGTGGGCGATGTGACGGACCGGGTAAACCTGACCCCGGTCGCGATCCGCGAGGGCCACAGCTTCGCCGACACCGTCTTTGGCGCCAAGCCCCGCAAGGTCGATCACGGCCTGGTCGCCAGCGCCGTCTATACCCGCCCGCATGAGCTGGCGACGATCGGGCTGACCGAAGAGGAAGCCGCCGAGCGCGGCCCGGCGCTGGTCTATGTCGCCAGCTTCCGGCCGATGCGCTCGCTTTTCGCGGGCTCGGACGCGCGGGCAACGATGAAGCTGATCGTCGATGCCGAGACCGACAAGGTGCTGGGCTGCCACATCTTCGGGCCCGAGGCCGGCGAGATGATCCAGATGGTCGCGATCCCCATGGGCATGGGCGCCACCAAGGCCGATTTCGACGCGGCGATCGCCGTGCACCCGACCCTGGCCGAGGAGCTGGTGACCATGCGCAAGCCCACGCGGCGCGTGGGCGATGACAATTCCGACAAAGCCGACGCATCGGCTTGATTTTTCGACCGAAGGCACCAGTTTCCAACGGGAAGACACAAAAGAGCGAGGCACGAGACGGATGGCGGGACAAGGCCCCTGGGGCGGCGGCGGCGGAGATGACGGCAAGGGCGGCAGGCAGCCGCCGCAGGGGGACGACCAGAAGGGCGGTCCGCGCCCCTGGGGCAATGCCGGAGGCAACAACCAAGGCGGCCGCGACGACCGCCCGCAGGGTCCGCGCCGGGGCGAGCAGATCCCCGAGATCGAGGAGCTGGTCCGCAAGGGGCAGGACAAGCTGCGCGTGCTGATGGGCGGCAAGGGCGGCGGCGGTAGCCCGCGCGGCACCGGGCCGCGCCGTCCCGGCCCGCAGTTCCAGATGAGCCGCGGCACCTGGGGCATCGGTGCGCTGGCCGTGGCCGCGCTTTGGGCCTTCACCAGCTTCTACACCGTGGACGAGGGCCAGCGCTCGGTCGAGCTGCTGTTCGGCCGGCCCTATGCGCTGGGTGATCCGGGCCTGAACTTCGCGCCCTGGCCGGTGGTGACCAAGGAACTGGTCCAGGTCTCGGGCGAGCGGGTGACGGAAATCGGCACCGGCCAGGCCGGGCCGAACGACAGCGGGCTGATGCTGACCCGCGACCAGAACATCGTCGACATGCAATACCAGGTGGTCTGGAACGTCTCGGACCCCGAGAAATTCCTGTTCAACCTCGCCGATCCCGACGACACCATCCGCGCCGTGGCGGAATCGGCCATGCGCGACATCGTGGCGCGCTCGGAACTGGCGCCGATCCTGAACCGCGACCGCGAGCAGATCCGGGCCGAGCTGGAGCGCGCTGCGCAGGGCACGCTGGATTCCTATGACTCCGGCGTCAACATCGTCCGGGTGAACCTGGCCCGCGCCGACCCGCCGCGCGAGGTGATCGACAGCTTCCGCGAGGTGCAGGCCGCCCAGCAGGAACGCGACCGGCTGGAGAAAGAGGCCGACGCCTATGCCAACCGGGTGCTGGCCAATGCGCGCGGCGAAGCCGCCGCCGTGGTCGAACGCGCCGAGGCCTATCGCGCCGAGGCCGTGAACAATGCCGAGGGCGAGGCCGCGCGCTTCAACTCGGTCTATGACGAATATGTCAAGGCGCCCGAGGTGACGCGGCGCCGGATGTATCTGGAAACCATGGAGAAAGTTCTGGGCCAGGCGAACAAGGTCATCATCGACGGCGAGGCCGGGCAGGGCGTCGTGCCCTATCTGCCGCTCGACCAGCTGCGCAGCGGCGCCACCGGCAATGCCGGCAGCAACAACGGCACCAACAACGGGGGGAACCAGTGATGAACCGTGCAATCTCTGTCCTGGTCCTGCCGTTCCTGGTCGTCATCGCGGTGATCGTGGCGGCCTCGGTCTATATCGTCGACGTGCGCGAAAAGGCCCTGGTGCTGCGCTTTGGCGAGGTGGTCGAGGTGCGCGAGAACCCCGGCCTCGGCATCAAGGTGCCCTTCATCGACAGCGTGGTGCGCTATGACGCCCGCATCCTCGGCCTGCCGACCCGGCCGATGGAGGTCACGCCGCTGGACGACCGCCGGCTGGTGGTCGATGCCTTTGCCCGCTGGCAGGTGCTCGACGCGCAGAAGCTCTATCAGGCGACCGAGGGACGCGGCCTGCCCCGCGCGCAGGAACGGCTGGATTCGATCATCAACGACGTGATCCGCCGCGTGCTGGGCTCGGTGCCTTCGACCACGGTTCTGTCGGACGACCGCACCGCGCTGATGAACCGCATCCGCGACGGCGCGCGCGGCGAGGCCGAGGCGCTGGGGATCCGCGTCATCGACGTGCGCCTGACCCGCACCGACCTGCCCGAGCAGAACCTGACCGCGACCTATGCCCGGATGCGGGCCGAGCGCGAGCGCGAGGCCGCCGACGAGATCGCCCGCGGCGGCGAGGCCGCGCAGCGCGTCCGTGCCGCCGCCGACCGCACCGTGGTCGAGCTGACCTCGGAGGCGCGCAAGCGGGCCGAGGTGGTCCGCGGCGAGGCCGACGCCCGCCGCAACGCCATCTATGCCGATGCCTTCGGCCGCGATCCCGAGTTCTTTGCCTTCACCCGCTCCATGACCTCCTATGAGCGGGCGCTGAAGGGCGAGAACAGCTCGCTGGTGATCAAGCCCGAGGGCGAGTTCTTCGACTATCTGCGCAACGACGGGGCCGACCGCGCCAACCCGGTGCCGACCCCGGCCCCGGCCGTGCCCTCGGCCTCGGCCGAGCCGGAGACCGACACCGCCGCCGAGGACACGGTCGCCCCGACCGAGACCACGCGCGAGGGCGAGCCGCTGGGCGCGAGCTCCGGCGTCACGCTGACGCCGATGCCCGAGGCGCTGTCGAGCCCGCCGCAGCAGGAACCGGCCGTGCCGGCGAACTGAGCGGCGCACGACGAAACGAAAAAAGGCGGGGCGCGCATCGCTGCGCGCCCCGCCTTTTTTCATGTGCCGTCACCTGCGCCTAGCGGGTCTCGGCCAGCAATCCGGCGCGGCGAGCCTCGTCCTCGGTCACCTCGCGCTGCCATTCGCGCCAGATCGAGACCAGCAGCGCCATCAGCACCGGCCCGACGAACAGCCCGACGATGCCCATGGTCTTGACCCCGCCGACGAGGCCGAAGAACGTCGGCAGGAAGGGCAGCTTCACCGGCCCGCCGACCAGCACCGGCCGGATGGTCTTGTCCACGACGAACAGCTCGCAGGTGCCCCAGATGAACAGCGCCGCGCCCTGCACGGGCGAGCCGCTGGCGACCAGATAGGCCGAGACCAGCGTGAAGCACAAAGGCGCGCCCCCCGGAATCAGCGCCATGAAGCCGGTGATGACCCCGAAGGTCACCGGCGAGGGCACGCCGGCCAGCCAATAGGCCGTGCCCAGGATCACCCCCTCGCCGATGGCGATCAGTGTCATGCCGGTCACGGTCGAGCTGATGGTCGCCGGCACCACCCGCGACAGCCGGCTCCAGCGGTCGGGCAGGATGCGGCGGCCGATATGGTCGACCTGGGCCACGAACTTGTCGCCGTCGCGATACAGTACGAAAAGCGTGATCAGCATGAAGAGCAGCGTCAGCGCCAGATGGAACGCCAGCGAGCCCGCCGTCACCGCGCCGCGATAGATCGCGCCGATGTTCGAGCCCGAGACCAGCTGCACGATCTCGGAAATGCCGCCGGGCCGGCCGATATAGGTGCGCCAGTTCTCGTCCAGCCAGTCGCCGACCTGCGGCAGCTCGACCATCCAGCCCGGCGTCGGCGCGCCGGTGGAATTGACCATGATCGCCCAGCTGATCCAGTCGCGCAGCTCGCGGAAGGCATAGATCAGCGCCATGGCGATGGGCACGACCAGGAAGCAGACCAGCACCAGCACCAGCGCCGTCGCGGCCCAGGTGCGCCCGACCCGCGCCACCGCCCGCTCGCGCAGCGGCCAGCTGGCCAGCGCGATCACCATCGCTGCCAGCACCGGCACCAGGAAGCCGTGGAAGAAATAGATCGAGGCCGCGACGATCGCCAGCAAGAGCCAGCGCGCGGCCGAGATATTGGTCACCAGCGGCGGCCTGTGCAGGCGCAGCCCGGTCTGGCGCGGCGCGTGGCTGGGGTGCGGTGGGGTCTGGGGGCTTGGCTCTGGGCCTGTGGTCATCGTCTCCGGTCCTGTCCGGCGCCGCGCGGACGCATCTTGGCGCAACGAGATAACAGAACGCCCGCCGCTGCAAGCCGGAATGCCGTCCCGGCCGGGCCAAGCCTGCCGCGCGGGCATGTCGGGGACGTGACAGCCGGGGCAGGGACGGCTAGGGTGGTCCCGACCAAGGGGAGTCCCGGCAAGGGGCTGAGAGATCGCTGGCAAGGGCCAAGGCCCGCGCGGCGCGGTGACCCTTCGAACCTGATCCGGATCATGCCGGCGAAGGGATGGCCAGTCCGTGCGCCTGCCTGATGCCGGCCCCACCCCGGGGCCATCCCGGCCCCGCCCAAGCCAGGAGGGCAGGATGCCCCAGACCTTCTTTGAAACCCTGCGCGACGAATGCGCCGCCGATTGGCAGGCCGCGACCGGCCATCGCTTCGTGCACGAGCTGCTGGCCGGCCGCATCGAGGATGCGGTCATGGCGCGCTACCTCGTGCAGGATCACCGTTTCCTCGACGCTTTCCTGACGCTGCTCGGCGCCGCCATCGCCAGCGCCGACCGCTTCGAATCGCGGCTGCGCTTCGGCCGCTTCGCCGGCATGGTCTCGGGCGACGAGAACGACTATTTCCTGCGCGCCTTCGCCGCCCTGGGCGTCTCGGAGGCCGAGCGCGCCGCCATTCCCGACAGCGCGCCCACGCAGGGCTTCCAGGCCATCATGCGCGAGGCCGCCGCGACCCGCTCCTATCCGGCGGTGCTGGCGGTGCTGAACGTGGCCGAGGGGCTTTATCTCGACTGGGCCATGCAGGCCGAAACCCTGCCGGAAAACTTCGTCCATGCCGAATGGATCACGCTGCACGACAATCCGTTCTTCCGCGATTTCGTGGGTTTCCTGCGCGCCGAGCTGGACCGCACCGGCCCGGCCGAGGCCAAGCAGGTGCGCGATTTCTTCCACCGCGCCACCCGGCTGGAGGTGGAATTTTTCGACGACACCTACAGGGGCTTGACGCCTAATCCTCGATGATTTCGAACTCCGGCGGCTCGCGCGGCGGGCCGCCCTCGCGATAGTCCAGCACGATGCGCGCCAGCGCGGCCGGCGCCAGGTTCTCGCGGCTGTGGCGCAGCTCGGGCAGGCTCCACCAGCGGAATTCGCGGATCAGGCCGGCCTCGGGCGCGTCCTGCACCGCGGGCCGGAACTCGGGCGTCTCGATCAGGAAGTAATGCTCGGACTGGCGCCAGCGCGCCTGCGGCAAGGGCAGGGTAAAGCGGCGGCGCCAGACCAGCGGGCCGAAGGCGGGCAGGGCGAAGCCCAGCTCCTCGCGCAATTCGCGGCGCAGCGTCGTCTCGGGCGTCTCGCCGGGCTCGGCGCCGCCGCCCGGGGTGATCCACCAGTCGCCGGTGCCGTAATCGACGCGCATCAGCAGCACCCGGTCCTCGGGCGTCAGCAGGATGGCCCGCATGGCCTGGCGGTCGATGATGCGCATGGCCTCCTCCCGTTCACGAAAAAGCCCCGGCGCGGCAAGGGGCCGGCCGGGGCGATCACCGCAGGCCGCGGCCTATTCGTCGTCCGTGTCGGCCACGTCGGCGATGTCGTCCAGCGACACGTCGCCGTCGTCATCGTCGTCGTCCAGCAGATCGTCGTCCAGATCCCCGGAATCGGCGTCGTCGTCCAGATCCTCGTCATCGACGAGATCGGTCTGATCCTCGTCGCGCGCGGCGGTCTTTTCCGAGATCAGCGAGCGCGAGCGGCCATTCGTCAGGCTTTCCGCCGTGAAAGAGGCGCCGCAGGCCGGGCAGGTCATCGGGTCGTTCGTCAGGTCGTAGAAGCGCGTGGCGCAATGGGGGCAAAGGCGTTTCGTGCCCCATTCCTCTTTGGGCATGGTATTCTCTTTCTGCCGCGTTCAGGTAAATCCGCTGTCCCCTGCCATAGCCGCGCGGGGCTGTCAAAGGCTTTTCCCCTTGCGTCGGGACGGCGGCGCGGTGGAGATATGGGCCGAAAGGCAGGGCACCGCAAGATGCAGGCAGGCAAGGACAGGATTTGGGTCGGCGGCGACATCCCGGTGACGCTGCGCCGCTCGTCCCGGGCGCGGCGCATGACGCTGCGCGTGGCGCGGGCGGGGGGCGAGGTAGTGCTGACCCTGCCCAGCCGCGCCAGCCTGCGCGACGGCCAGGCCTTTGCCGAGTCGCGGGCCGAATGGCTGCGCCAGGTCCGTGCCGACATGCCGGCGCTGCAACCGGTCGCGCATGGCGTCCAGCTGCCCGTCGAGGGCGTGCCGCGCCTGATCCGCCCGGCCGAGACCCGCCGCGTCGAACTGACCGCCGACCTGCTGCTGGTGCCGCAGGGCCGCCCGCCCGGGGTGGTCGTCGAGGCCTGGCTCAAGCATCTCGCGCAGATGCGGCTGATCGCCGCCTGCGACCGCCACGCCGCCCGGCTGGGGCGGCCGTTCCGGGCGCTGGCGCTGCGCGACACCCGCTCGCGCTGGGGCAGCTGCACCCATGACGGCCGGCTGATGTTTTCCTGGCGCCTGGCCATGGCGCCGCCCGAGGTGCTGGACTATGTCGCCGCGCATGAGGTCGCGCATCTGGCGCATATGGACCACTCGCCCGCCTTCTGGGCCGCGACGGAACGGCTGCTGCCCGGCCATGCCCGCCACCGCGCCTGGCTGCGCCGCCACGGCCACGAACTGCTGGCCTGGCGTTTCCGCATCTGACGGATTGACGCCGCGCGCATTTGTGATCACAGAGATGGCATGACAGTGACGCGCAATTCGGAAACCGCCGCGCATGAGCGGCTTTATCGCAACCTTCGCCAGCGCATCATGCTGGGCGAACTGCCGCCCGGCCTGCCGATGACGCTGCGCGGCATCGCGGCCGAACATCGTGTCTCGATGACCCCCGCGCGCGAGGCGGTGCGGCGCCTGGTCGCCGAGGGGGCGCTGACGCTTTCCTCCTCGGGCCGGATCACCACGCCGGAGCTCTCGGTCGAGCGCATCGAGGAACTCGCCGCCCTGCGCGGCCTCATCGAGCCCGAACTTGCCGCCCGGGCGCTGCCCCGCGCCCACCAGGCGCTGATCGAGCGCATGGCGGTGATCAACGCCGCCATCGGCGAGGCGGCCGAAAGCCATGACGGCGTCACCTATATCCGCACCAACCTGGAATTCCACCGCATCCTCTACCTGCGCGCGCAGGCGCCGGCGATGCTGGCCATCGTCGAGACGGTCTGGCTGCAGCTCGGCCCGACGATGCGGGCGCTCTATGGCCGGGTCAAGCGCCACGAGCCGCCGCGCCACCACCGCATGATCCTGGCCTCGCTGCGCGCCGGCGACGAACCCGGCCTGCGGCTTGCCGTGCGTGCCGACGTGACCCACGGGCTGCGTCACCTCTCGGCCAGCTGACCTGCGGCTTTCTCTGTTTCCCAAATACCCGAACCGGCCGTGACCGAAGGCCACCGCTGCTGCCGATCTCTCGCCTGAAAAGACAGACGCCGCACCCAGGGGGCACGGCGCCGGTCACGTTTCCGTTTTCCAGATACCCAGACCCGCGGCTCAGACCTCCTCGATGCGCAGCTCCACCGGCTCGCCGGCGATGACGCCGGTCTTCGGCAGCGCCCCGATGGCATGGTCGATGGCCTCGGGCGTGGTCTTGTGGGTCACGATCAGCACCGGGGCGACGCCGGCGGTCTGCTGATGGCCGTATTGCCGCATCCGGTCGATCGAGATGCCGCTATCCCCCAGCACCGAGGCGACCTTGGCCAGCGCCCCCGGCTTGTCGGTCAGCGCCAGCCGGATGTAATAGGCGGCGGGCACGGCAGTCCGCGCCGGTTGCGGCCGGGCCAGCGCCGAGGCCGGCTGGCCGAAGCTCGGCATGCGCACGCCGCGCGCGATCTCGACCACGTCGGACATGACCGCGCTGGCGGTCGGGCCCTCGCCGGCGCCGGCGCCGCGCAGCACGATCTGGCCGACCGAGTCGCCCTCGATCACCACCATGTTGGTGCCGCCCTGCAACTGGCCCAGCGGGCTGTCGGCGGGCACCAGGCAGGGCGACATGCGCTGCTCGAGCCCGCGCCCGGTCATCTGCGCCACGCCCAGAAGCTTGATGCGATAGCCCATGTCGGCGGCGCGGCGGATGTCGTCGATGCTGACCCGCTCGATGCCCTCGATCTCGACCGCGTCGAAGCTGGGGCGGGTGCCGAAGGCGATGGCGGCCAGGATCGCCAGCTTGTGGCTGGCGTCGATGCCGCCCACGTCCAGCGTCGGATCGGCCTCGAGATAGCCGAGCTGCCGCGCCTCCTCGAACACCGTCTCATAGGGCAGGCCGGCGCTTTCCATCCGGGTCAGGATATAGTTGCAGGTGCCGTTCATCACCCCCATGACGCGGCGGATCTCGTTGCCGGCCAGAGACTCGGTCATCGCCTTGATGACCGGGATGCCGCCGGCGACGGCGGCCTCGAAGCGGATCACCCGGCCATGCGCCTCGGCCAGTTCCGCCAGCTCCTGGCCGTGGATCGCCAGCAGTGCCTTGTTGGCGGTCACCACGTCCTTGCCGGCCTTCAGCGCCGCCGTCACCGCCTCGCGCGCGACGCCCTCGTCGCCGCCGATCAGCTCGACGAAAACGTCCACATCCTCGCGCAGCGCCAGCGCCCGGGCGTCCTCCTCCCAGCCATAGGCGGACAGGTCCGCGTCGCGGTTCTTCATCCGGTCGCGGGCGCAGACCGCGGTGATGGCGATGGGCCGGCCGGCGCGCTGGGACAGCAGCGCGGCGTGTTTCTGGATGATCTTGACGGTGCCGATGCCGACGGTCCCCAGACCTGCGATACCAAGACGGAGCGGAGAGGCGTTTTGCCCCTGGTTCTGGGCGGACATGCGAAACTCTTATCTATGGACGTTGCGGTGTTAGCGGATGCGGCGCGGGCTTGCAACGCAAGGCTTCACGCCTGATCGTCGCCGGCCCAGCAGCCCGGCTCGCCGGCGGCGCGCATGACACGCAGCACGCGGCCGCCGGTCTCGACGGTCTGCGCGCGGATGCGCTCCAGATCATCGAGCGCCATCGGCACTGGCCGCACCTCGCCCTTGGCGCTGACAAAGGCCGGATGCCAATGCGTCTTGCGCTCGGTCGGCCGCCACGAGGCATGGCAGAGCAGGTTGCGGTAAAGCCGGATCTCGCCCAGCCGGTCGGTGATCCTGTTGCGGTCGCGCAATCCGGGATGGCGGCGCATGGCGGCGTCCAGCTGCTCGATCAGCGTGCCCATGGAATCGTCGGCCAAGCTGCCCATGCGGCCAAGCCAGGCCTGCAATTCCTCGGGCGTCAGGTCGTCGGCCAGCCGGGCGCGGTCCAGCGCATAGATGGTGCGCTTGATGATCTCCTCGAGCCAGCCGAAGCTCGCCACGCATTGCCCGAGGCCCGCGGCGAAATCGGCGGGCAGCGTGTAATGCGTCTCGGGCGCGGCGCCTATTCCCGCCATAATGCCGAAACCCAGCCGACCGGGCGCAGGTAATGGCGCAGGTGCTTGCCCAGGCTCTCGCGCCGGCGGCCGTCGAAGGCGGCGCGCAGATGGTCCAGGGGCGCGCGGTGCTGGTCCTTGTCGCTCCAGCGGCCCAGGATGGCGTCGGGCGGGTTCAGGTCGCCCGGAAAGATCACGATGCGCGTCCCCGCCGGCACCCGTGCCTCGCGGAAATAGTTCAGCGGGAAATTCGGCACGCAATGCATGCGGAAATGCGCGAGCCAGCCTTTCGGCCAGAACTTCACCCCGCCCGGCGCATTGCGGGTGACGAAGCGCTGCTCATAGCGGAACTTGTCGGCGGCGGCCTGCGGATCGGCACGGAAGATGTCCTGCAAGGGCTTCAGCTTGCCCACGCGCATGCGATAGACCGAGGTCTGGCCCATCTTCTCGAAGGGCGTGTTCGGGTTCAGCCCCAGCACGGTATCGTCGGGATCGCCAAAGGCGAAGAAATCGTCAAGGCTGCCGGTCACGATCACGTCGAGGTCCAGGAACAGCACCACGCCCTGCACGTCGCCCAGGTCGCCCCACAGCCGGGATTTCGGCCATTTGCCCTTGGTATTGACCGGAGCCTGGTATTCGAACTCGGGCAGGGGCCGCACGGCGATGTCGGGATGCAGGCCGGCGCCGTCGTCGGTAAAGCAGTAAAGCCGGAACGGCGGCGTGATGTTGTGCGCCACCATGGCATGCAGCCGGTTCACGAACTCGGGCCCGAATTTCGTGCCCCATTTGATGCAGATGACCTGCTTGACCGTGCCGTTGCGCCCGTCGTCCATGCCCGCCTCGCGTTTTGCCCGCGACATTCGCACGCGGCCCGCACGGCGGCAAGCCTCACAGGATCTTCTGCAGCAGCACCAGGTCCAGCCAGCGCCCGAACTTGCGCCCGGATTCGGGCAGATAGCCCACGCGCCGGAAGCCGATGGCTTCGTGAAAGCCGATGCCGCCGGCATTGGCGGCATCGACGGCCGCGACCATGGTATGGGCGCCGCGCGCCCGGGCGTGATCCTCGATCGCCGTCATCAGCGCCCGGCCGACGCCGCGCCCGCGCGCCCCGGGCGCCAGCAGAACGGTATGCTCCATGGCATGGACATAGCCGAGCCCGCCGCGGAACTGGTCATAGGTGGCGATGCCCAGCACCGCGCCCGCCTCCTCGGCCACCAGCATCTCGCGCCCCGCAGCGCGGCGGGTGGCGATCATCGCCCCCAGGCTCTCGACCGTGCGCTCCTCGCTGGAAAAGATCGTCGTGGTCTCGCGGATGATCGGGTTCCAGAAATCCAGGATGGCGGGAAGGTCGCGGGTTTCGGCGGGACGGATGATCATGCGGGCTCCATCGGGGAACCGGCCGCAAATCACGCGCGGCGGCCGGCCTTCTTTGTTTTACAAATACCCATGCGACGGCGACCGCAAGGGCCGCCGTGCGCTGCCCTAGGCTGCCCGCGCCGCCCGGATCAGCGACAGGATGTCCTTCGCCGCCGCCGGGATGTTGGTCCCCGGCCCGAAGATCGCCTTCACCCCGGCCTTCTTCAGGAAATCGTAATCCTGCTGCGGGATGACGCCGCCGCAGATCACCAGGATGTCGCCGGCGCCCTGGTCCTTCAGCGCCGCGATCAGCTTCGGCGCCAGGGTCTTGTGGCCGGCCGCCTGGCTGGAGATGCCGATCACATGCACGTCATTGTCGATGGCGTCCTGCGCGGCTTCCTCGGGGGTCTGGAACAGCGGCCCCACGTCCACGTCGAAGCCGATGTCGGCAAAGGCGGTGGCGATGACCTTGGCGCCGCGGTCATGGCCGTCCTGGCCCATCTTCACCACCAGCATGCGGGGCCGCCGGCCCTCTTCCTCGGCGAAAGCCTCGACGTCGCGCTGGATCTGCGCGAAATCCGCATCGCCCTCATAGGCCGCTCCGTAAACCCCTGCCAAAGTCTTCACCTCCGCCCTGTGGCGCCCGAAGGTGCCCTCCATCGCCAGACTGATCTCGCCCACGCTGGCCCGCGCGCGGGCGCATTCCACCGCCGCCTCCAGCAGGTTGCCGCCCTCGACCGTGCGCCGGCCCAGCTCCAGCAGCGCCGCATCGCAGGCCGCCTGGTCGCGGGTGGCGCGGATGCGCTCCAGCCGGGCGATCTGCGCCTCGCGCACCTTCATGTTGTCGATGTCGAGGATGTCGAGCGGCTCTTCCTTGGCGAGGCGATACTTGTTCACGCCGACGACCACCTCTTCGCCGCGGTCGATCATCGCCTGGCGCCGCGCCGCCGATTCCTCGATGCGCAGCTTCGGCATGCCCGAGGCCACCGCCTTGGTCATGCCGCCCATGGCCTCGACCTCCTCGATCAGCGCCCAGGCTTCCTCGGCCAGCCGCGCGGTCAGGCTCTCGATGTAATAGCTGCCCGCCAGCGGATCGACGACATGGGTGATGCCGGTTTCCTCCTGCAGGATCAGCTGGGTGTTCCTAGCGATGCGGGCGCTGAATTCGGTCGGCAGCGCGATCGCCTCGTCCAGCGCGTTGGTGTGCAGCGACTGCGTGCCGCCCAGCACCGCTGCCATGGCCTCGTAAGCCGTGCGGATCACGTTGTTATAAGGATCCTGCTCCTGCAAGGACACGCCCGATGTCTGGCAATGCGTGCGCAGCATCAGGGAGGATGCCTTCTTCGGCTCGAATTCCTTCATGATCCGGGTCCAGAGCAGCCGCGCGGCGCGCAGCTTCGCGACCTCCATGAAGAAGTTCATGCCGATGGCAAAGAAGAACGACAGCCGCCCGGCGAAATCGTCGACATTCATGCCGGTCTTCAGCGCGGCGCGGACATATTCGCGCCCGTCGGCCAGCGTATAGGCCAGCTCCTGCACCAGGTTCGCACCCGCCTCTTGCATGTGATAGCCGGAGATCGAGATCGAGTTGAAGCGCGGCATCTCTTTCGAGGTGTATTCGATGATGTCGGCGATGATGCGCATCGAGGGTTCGGGCGGATAGATATAGGTGTTCCGCACCATGAACTCTTTCAGGATGTCGTTCTGGATCGTGCCCGACAGCACGGCGCGCGAGTGGCCCTGTTCCTCGCCCGCGACGATGAAATTCGCCAGGATCGGGATCACCGCGCCGTTCATCGTCATCGAGACCGAGACCTTGTCCAGCGGAATGCCGTCGAACAGGATCTTCATGTCCTCGACCGAATCGATGGCGACGCCGGCCTTGCCCACATCGCCTTCGACGCGGGGATGGTCGCTGTCATAGCCGCGATGCGTGGCCAGGTCGAAGGCCACCGAGACGCCCTGCTGCCCGGCCGCCAGGTTGCGGCGATAGAAGGCGTTCGATTCCTCGGCGGTCGAGAAACCGGCATATTGCCGGATCGTCCAGGGCCGGCCGGCATACATGGTCGCGCGCGGGCCGCGGGTGAAGGGCTCGAGCCCGGGCAGGCTGCCCAGGTGCGCCAGGCCCTCGGTGTCGGCCTCGGTATAGAGCGGCTTGACCTCGATCCCCTCCAGCGTGTGCCAGTTCAGGCTGTCGGGGTCGGCGCCCTTCAACTCCTTGCTGGCGAGCTTGCGCCATGTCTCCAGGTCGGCTTTGCTGCTTTCGCTCATCTTGCATCCTTTCCCATGGCCCGCCGCGCCCTATATGAAAGGGGGAACGGGGGCGCGATGAAACTGAACCGGTTGATAATTCTGTCTGTGGTGCCGCTTCTGGCGGCGATGGGACCGAAACCCGAGGGCGATGCCGACGGCCACCGGCCATATGTGCGCGGCGAGGTGCCGGCGGCGCGCGACGGCGCGCCCGCGCCCGGCGGGCCGTTGACCGGCATCGCCGCGCAGGCCTTGACCGTGCTGCCGGCCTCCGAGGCCGACCCGGCGGAATTCCTGTGGCAGGCCCGGCCGGTGGTGATCTTTGCCGATACCGCGGCCGACCCGGCCTTCATCCGGCAGCTGGCCGACCTGCAGGCCGATCCGGCGCCGCTGCTCGCGCGCGACGTGGTGGTCGTGACCGACACCGACCCGGCGGCGGCCAGCCCCTGGCGCCGGCAGCTGCGCCCGGAAGGTTTCTCGTTGGTGCTGCTGGACAAGGACGGCCAGGTCAAGCAGCGCAAGCCCGCGCCCTGGTCCGTGCGCGAGATTTCCCGCGCCATCGACAAGTTCCCGCTGCGCCGGCGCGAGATCGGCCGTGCGGCGATGCCCTGAGATATTGCGAAAATCGCCGCGTTTCTTTGCGCGAAAATCGCAACGACTTCGTTGCGGGCCGGCCCCCGAGCCATTATCTTGGAAACAGGGCAGCCGCGCTGCCCGCTGCCAAGGAGGCCCGCCATGTCGAATTCGCCCCTGCCGCGCGTGACGGAACGCCCCGCCGCGCCCAAACCGCCCCGGCTGGACACGGCCACCGAACAGCTGGTCGAACGGCTGCGCAGCGCCCGCACCGCGAATGAAATGGCCGAGATCGTCGGATTGAAGCCCATCAAAGGTCGCTCCGGTCCGAAGATCGCTTATTGAGCCGCTGGCGCAACTCGGCCAGCTCGCCCGGAAGGCTGCCGGCCAGACCGGCGATCTGGGCCTGACGCGCGGCCAGGGCCGCGGCGCTTTCCCGCTCCAGCATCTGCCGCAAGGCAGCCTCGCCGAAGAACACGCTGGTCATCAGCAGGCGCACGGCCTCTTGCCCGCTTTCCAGCGCCGATTCGGTCAACTCCAGGTAATCCGCGAACATCTCGACGGCGCGCGCCTGATCCTTTTCGGCCTCGTCCCGCATCGCTTCGGCGAATGAGGCCATGATCGACAGCTGCCGGTAATAGGTCACCACCGGGTCGATGACATCGGCCGGCAGGATATGCACCTCCTCGATGATCGCGGTGAAGATGCGGTCGTTCGCCTGGGTCGGGATGAAGGGGAACCGGCCGCTTTCGCGCAGCCGGGCCAGCAGGGCGGCGGCGCCCTCGGCATCCAGCCGCTGGCTTTCCAGCGCCACGACATGGGCGCGGATCTCGGCCAGCAGGGCGCGCTGCACGTCACTGACCCGCTCGGCCCGCAGGGTGCGGGCGCGGCGGCGGTTCAGCCAGTCATCGACGGGCCGGGCCAGCAGCGCCACGACGGCGGCGACCAGCGCCGCCACCACCGTGGGATTGAGGATGCTGCCCGTGCCCTGGAACATGGATCACTCGAATTCCATGATCACGTCATCGACCTTCAGGCTTTCGCCGGCCGAGGCGTTGACGGATTTCACCACGCCGCGCCGCTCGGCGCGCAGGATGTTCTCCATCTTCATCGCCTCGACGGTGGCCAGCGCTTGGCCCTCCTGCACCTCGTCGCCGGCGGCCACGTTCACCTTGACCACCAGGCCGGGCATCGGGCAGAGCAGGAATTTCGAGGTATCCGGCGGCAGCTTCTCGGGCATCAGACGCGCCAGTTCGGCGGCGCGCGGACGGCGGACATAGGTTTTCAGATCCGCGCCGCGCACCCGCAGCCGGAAGCCCGAGGGCAGGCGATCCACCTTCAGCACCAGGGGGCTGCCGTCAACCGACAGCCGTGCCAGCGATTGCCCGGGCAGCCAGTCGCTTTCGACGCGCAGCTTGCGGCCGGCGATCTCGACCGTCGAGCCCTGCTTGTCGGCGGTGATGCGCACCGGGAATTCCTGGCCCGCGACCGTCACCACCCAATGTTCGCCGACATGGCGTTCGTGATTGTCGAGCCGGCCCGAAATGCGGGTGCGCCGGATCTCGGCCACCCGATGCATGGCCGCGACCGAGGCGGCGACGCGCCGGATCTCGGCCTCGGGCAGGGTCGCGCCCAGGAAGCCCTCGGGATATTCCTCGGCGATGAAGGCGGTGGAAATATCGCCCGAGACGAATTTCGGATGGTCCATCACCGCCGAGAGGAACGGCAGGTTGTGGCCGATGCCCTCGACCTCGAATTCGTCCAGCGCCAGCCGCATCTGCTCGATGGCGGCCTCGCGGGTCGGCGCCCAGGTGCAGAGCTTGGCGATCATCGGGTCGTAATACATGCTGATCTCGCCGCCTTCATAGACGCCGGTATCGTTCCTGACCCCCGCAGCGGCGGCCGGCGGATGGTCGCCCGGCCGCGCCGGCACCCAGCGGTCGGCGTCGAGCAGCGGCCCGGCCGCCGTCTCGGCCGGCGGGCGATAGCGGGTCAGCCGGCCGATCGAGGGCAGGAAGTTGCGATAGGGGTCCTCGGCGTAAAGCCGGCTTTCGATGGCCCAGCCGTTGATCGTCAGGTCGTCCTGCGTAAAGGGCAGCGGCTCGCCATTCGCGACGCGGATCATCTGCTCGACCAGATCGACGCCGGTGATCAGTTCAGTCACCGGATGCTCGACCTGCAACCGGGTGTTCATTTCCAGGAAATAGAAGTTCTTGTCGGCATCGACGATGAATTCGACCGTGCCGGCGCTGGTATAGCCCACGGCCTTCGCCAGCGCGCAGGCCTGCTCGCCCATGGCCTTGCGCGTCGCTTCGTCCAGGAAGGGCGAGGGCGCCTCTTCGATGACCTTCTGGTTGCGGCGCTGGATCGAGCATTCGCGCTCGTGCAGATAGACGCAATTGCCATGCTTGTCGGCCAGCACCTGGATCTCGATATGGCGCGGCTGGGTGACGAATTTCTCGATGAAGATGCGGTCGTCGCCGAAGCTGTTCGCGGCCTCGTTCTTCGAGCTCTCGAAGCCCTCGCGCGCCTCTTGGTCGTTCCAGGCGATGCGCATGCCCTTGCCGCCGCCGCCGGCGCTGGCCTTGATCATCACCGGATAGCCGATCTCGTTCGAGATGTTCACCGCCTCTTCGGCATCGGCGATCAGGCCCATATAGCCCGGAACCGTGCTGACCCCGGCCTCCTGCGCCAGCTTCTTCGAGGTGATCTTGTCGCCCATGGCCTCGATGGCGGGGCTGGGCGGGCCGACGAAGGTGACGCCTTCTTTCTCCAGCGCCTCGGCGAATTTCATGTTCTCGGACAGGAAGCCATAGCCAGGATGCACCGCCTCGGCGCCGGTCTGGCGGATCGCGTCCATGATCCTGTCGATGACGATATAGGACTGGTTCGCCGGCGGCGGGCCGATGTGGACGGCCTCGTCCGCCATCTTGACATGCAGCGCGTTGCGGTCGGCATCGGAATAGACCGCGACGGTCTGGATGCCCATCTTCTTCGCGGTCTTGATGACCCGGCAGGCGATCTCGCCCCGGTTGGCGATCAGGATTTTCTTGAACATGCTGGTTTCCCCTGGGGCAGGTGCCGAACGTAAGAAGGCCGCCCCGGCACGATGCCGGGACGGCCAGAAAGGAAGGCGTCGCCGCGATGCGGCGGCGTATCAGTAGCTGCGATAGCGCGGCTGGGTCGGCTGGCAGAGACGCACGTCGTCGCACAGCGCGCCGGCGACGGCGCCGATGGCCGCGCCCTTGGCGACGTCATGGCCGCCGACATGGGCGACGGTCGCGCCGACGCCCGCGCCGATGAGGCCGCGGTCCATGTCGGTCGGATTGATGTTCTGGGTGCAGCCGGCCAGGCCCAGCAGGCCCAGACCGACGACGAGAGCGAGTTTTTTCGACATGCGAAATTCTCCGGGATGCGGGCCGCGCGCGGGCTGTCACCCGCGCGGGCGGCCCCGATGGAATCAGTAGCCGCGCGACTGGCAGACGCCGGCGTCGTCGCAAAGCGCGCCGCCCGCCGCGCCGATGAGCGCGCCGGTGCCCACGTCGCCGTCGATGATCTTGGCGACCGCCGCACCGGCCAGGGCGCCGCCGGCCGCGCGCTGCGCGTCGGGCGAGATGCCGCTGCCATAGCCCTGGTCGCAGGCGGCCAGGCCGCCGACCAGCAGAAGGGCGCCCGAAAGACGGAGGATGACGGATTTTTGCATAGTTCTTTGCCTGTATTATGGACCCGCGGACGGGCCGTTTGCGATAGGGGTGCGGCCAATATTGCACGCGCCCGTTTCGGAAGAAACTGACAACGGTGTGAAAACACTAGGCTACGCGGCAATCCGCCCATCGCTCCGGCCGGCATCAGGCACCGTCCTCGTCGCTGTCGTCCTCATCCCAATCGGCCTCGTCGTCCCAGTCGAATTCCGGCGCCTCGGCGGCGAAAAGCTCGGGGAAACCGGCCTCGGCGCGCTTCATGTCGACGCGCAGCAATTGCTCGTAATCGGTCGGGTCCAGCTTGCCGACGGCCACGACCTCGCGGCCCAGCAGCCAGGACAGCCGGCCGGCGTCCAGGTTGCCGCGCTGAAAGGGCTCGTCGCCGAAATGCGCGATCAGCGCCGCCAGGAAGGCGGTGTCGGCGCGCTTGTCGACGGGTTTGCGGTCGCGGAACCGCTCGCGCCGGACCAAGGGCGTTGCGCCCTTCTTGTTGGCACGGCGGATGATGAACTGGAAATCGGTGCCCGGAAGACGGCCCGGAAAGCCGCGATGCTTCAGCATGTCTTGCCCCCTTTGTCGGTGGTGACGCGCGGGGGCGGGCAGGGGCGCGGTTGGCGCGGGCCGCCTGGCAGCCCGCGCGCGGCGAATGGCTTAGTTGGCGCCGTATTTGCCTTGATACACCGGCTCGGGCTGAACGGCGACCGGGGTGATGACTTCCGGCTCTTTCTTGGCGCAAGCGGCGGCCAGGCCGACGAGGACGAGGGCCAGTGCAAGTTTCTTCGACATGGTGTCGTGCTCCTGTAGGGCGGGACGCGGAAGTCCCGACTGCTCGGTTGAGATTCGGCCGCATGGCACGGCCGTGCCGGCATGATAGCCAGCGGCTGCGCGGCCCGACAGGCGCGGCCGCGCGCCGCGGGTGCGGGCAGGGCGGGCTGTGGCCCGCGTGCATCAGGGCGCAAGGGCTTGAAATGGCGCATCACCACGGCTCCCATTCGCAGGCGTCGCGGTCCTTGGGCAGGCGGAAGGCCTCGAAGAGCTGCACCACCTCGGGGTCGTAGGCGCCGAAGGTGGTTTCCTTGCTGGCCAGGCTGATGACGATCTGCTCGGGACGCGGGGCCGGGCTGGCGATGCGGGGCAGGGCCCAGTTCTCGCACAGCCAGACGATGTCGAGATGGATCGGGTCCTCGGCCAGGACATCGGGGGCGGCCGGCAGCACCGGCTGCTCCAGCAGGGCGTCGGCATCCTCCTCGGCCCCGATCCCGGCTCCGGTTTCGGCCCCCGTTTCGGCCCCGGCTCCGGCGGCCATCTCGGCCTCGGCCTCCAGCGTGGCGGTTTCCCCGGTGACCTCGCCGCTTTCGGTGTCGATGTCGATCGGCCCGCGCCCCTCGGCATCCTCGAAATCCGAGGCCGGACCGCTGGTCGCCGGCACGCGCTGCGCCAGATCCGGCATCACGAAGCGAAAGCGATAGGTCAGGCCCAGCCCGCCGGAACTGTCATGCCGCGTCTCCTGCCAGGTCACCTTGGCGCCCGAGGGCAGCACGATCTCGACCGGCGCGCCAGCCGCCGCCGTCCCGCCCGCCACCAGGGCAGGGGGGATCAGCGCCAGGCAGGTCGCCGCCAGTCTCGACATGATTCCTCCCTCGGGTCCGCCGGTTAAAGCGGGATATTGTCGTGCTTCTTCCAGGGGTTCGACAGCTTCTTGCCGCGCAGGCTGGCGAAGGCCCGCGCCACGCGGCGCCGGGTCGAGCGCGGCTGGATCACCTCGTCGATGAAGCCCTTTTCGGCGGCGACGAAGGGATTGGCGAAGCGGTCCTCGTAATCCTTGGTGCGGGCGCCGATCTTCCCGGCATCGCCAAGCTCGCTGCGATACAGGATCTCGACCGCGCCCTTGGCGCCCATCACCGCGATCTCGGCCGTGGGCCAGGCATAGTTGAAATCGCCGCGCAGGTGCTTCGAGGCCATGACGTCATAGGCGCCGCCATAGGCCTTGCGGGTGATGACGGTGACCTTCGGCACGGTGGCCTCGCCATAGGCGAACAGCAGCTTCGCGCCATGCTTGATGACGCCGCCATATTCCTGGCCGGTGCCCGGCAGGAAGCCCGGCACGTCGACGAAGGTCAGGATCGGGATCTCGAAGGCGTCGCAGAAGCGCACGAAACGCGCCGCCTTGCGGCTCGAGTCGATGTCGAGGCAGCCGGCCAGCACCATCGGCTGGTTGGCGACCACGCCGACGGTCTGGCCCTCGATGCGGATGAAGCCGGTGATGATATTGGCGGCGAAATCCTTCTGGATCTCGTAGAAATCGCCCTCGTCCGCGACCTTCAGGATCAGCTCCTTCATGTCGTAGGGCTGGTTCGGGTTGTCGGGGATCAGCGTGTCGAGGCTGGGCTCGATGCGGTTCGGGTCGTCGAAGAAGGGCCGGGTCGGCGCCTTTTCGCGGTTGTTCAAGGGCAGCAGGTCCACCAGCCGGCGGATCTCGGTCATCGCCTCGACGTCGTTTTCAAAGGCGCCGTCGGCGACCGAGCTTTTCTTCGTATGGGTCGAGGCGCCGCCCAGCTGCTCGGCCGTCACCACCTCGTTCGTCACCGTCTTGACCACGTCGGGGCCGGTCACGAACATATAGGAGGTGTCCTTGACCATGAAGATGAAGTCGGTCATCGCCGGGGAATAGACCGCGCCGCCGGCGCAGGGGCCCATGATGACGCTGATCTGCGGCACCACGCCCGAGGCCATGATGTTGCGCTGGAACACGTCCGCGTAACCGGCCAACGAGGCGACGCCCTCTTGAATCCGTGCGCCGCCGGAATCGTTCAGCCCGATCACCGGGGCGCCGTTCTGCACCGCCATGTCCATGATCTTGCAGATCTTCTGCGCATGGGTTTCCGACAGCGAGCCGCCGAAGACGGTGAAGTCCTGCGAAAAGACATAGACCATGCGGCCGTTGATCGTGCCCCAGCCGGTGACGACGCCGTCGCCATAGGGCCGGTCGTCCTCCATGCCGAAATCGGTCGAGCGGTGGCGGACGAACATATCGAATTCCTCGAAGGAACCCTCGTCCAGAAGCAGCTCCAGCCGCTCGCGCGCGGTCAGCTTGCCGCGGGCGTGCTGGGCGTCGATGCGCCGCTGCCCGCCGCCCAGCCGCGCGTCGCGGCGGCGCGATTCCAGCTCGCCAAGGATGTCCTTCATCAGCCGTCTCCCTTTCGGTTTGCGGCAGACTATCGGCTTGCTGCCGGCCAAGAAAGCAGAAAGCCGAATATTTGCAAACTATGCTAGCAAACTTCGCTGCAAATGGATTAAGTTGCAAAACAGCGCCGCAGCCGCCAAATCTCTTGACGCCGCGCGGGGCAGGGGCCATGCCGCTGCCATGGGACTCGTGATCGACATTCCGGCCATCGTGGCCAACTGGAAGGCGCTGGCGGCCAAGGCCCCCGGCGCGATAGCTGCGGCCGTCGTCAAGGCGGATGCCTATGGTCTGGGCGCGGCGCAGGTCGCGCCGGCGCTGTATCGGGCGGGGGCGCGGGATTTCTTCGTCGCGCTGGCCGGCGAGGGCCGCGAGATCCGGCCGCTCCTGCCCGACGATGCGCGCATCTTCGTGCTCTCGGGCCATATGGAGGGCGAGGATCTGGCGGGCCTGATCCCGCTGCTGAACAGCCCCGAGCAATTCTTCCGCGACCGTGCGCTGCGGCCCGGCGGGCCTTTCGGCATCCAGCTCGACAGCGGCATGAACCGGCTGGGCTTCGAGCCCGGCGAATGGGCCGCCGTGCGCGCCGAGGCGCTGGCCGCCGGTCCGCAGCTCATCATGTCGCACCTGGCCTGCGCCGACGAGCCGGCTCACCCGGCCAATGCCCAGCAACTCGCGGCCTTCCGCGCCATGACCGAGGGCTGCGGCGTGCCGCGCTCGCTGGCGGCGACGGGCGGCATCCTGCTGGGGCCGGACTATCACTTCGACCTGGTGCGGCCCGGCATCGGGCTTTACGGCGGCGAGCCCTTCCGCGACGCGCAGCCGGTGGTGACGCTGGCGCTGCCGGTGATCCAGACCCGCGAGGTCAAGCCGGCCGAGTCGGTCGGCTATGGCTACAGCTGGACCGCCGAGCGGCCCGCCCGCATCGCCACGCTGGCGGCGGGCTATGCCGACGGGCTGGCCCGGGCGCTGGCGCGCGAGGGCAAGCTGACGCTCTGGGCGGGCGAGCATGCCGTGCCGGTCGTGGGCCGCATCTCGATGGACCTGATCACCGCCGACGTGACCGGGCTGCCCTTCGTTCCCGAGGCGCTGGAGATCCTGAACGCCCGCCAGGGCGTCGATGCGCTGGCGGCGCTGTCGGGCACCATCGGCTACGAGATCCTGACCTCGCTGGGTCGGCGCTACGCGCGGACGTATCGGTGAACCCAGTCCGGCTGACCGGCCGTGCCGCCCTTGGCCTGACCCGCGCCATCGGCCGGGTCACGCTGTTCGCGGCGCGCGGCCTGGCCCGCGGCGCCCGGCACCCGGCGGAACTGGCGCGGCAATTGCTGCATCTGGGCTGGCTGTCGCTGCCGGTCGTCGGGCTGACCGCGCTCTTCACCGGCGCGGCGCTGGCCTTGCAGATCCATTCCGGCGGCGAGCGGTTCCAGGCCGGAGACGTGGTCCCGGCCATCGTCGCCATCGGCATGGCGCGCGAGCTTGGCCCGGTGCTGGGCGGGCTGATGGTCGCGGCCCGCGTCGCCAGCGCCATCGCGGCGGAACTCGGCACCATGCGCGTGACCGAGCAGATCGACGCGCTGGTCACGCTCTCGACCGATCCCGTGGCCTGGCTGGTCTCGCCCCGGCTTTGGGCGGGGGTGCTGTGCGTGCCCCTGCTGGTGGGCGTGGGCGACGTCATCGGCATCATGGGCGGCTGGCTGATCGGGGTGAACGCGCTGGGGTTCAATTCGAGCACCTATCTGGCGAATTCCTGGGCCTATCTGGAAAGCTGGGACGTGGTCTCGGGGCTGCTGAAAGGCGCGGTTTTCGGGCTGATCGTGGCGCTGTCGGGCTGCTGGTTCGGCATGACCGCCGGCGGCGGCGCGGCGGGCGTGGGCCGGGCGACGACCAGCGCCGTGGTCGCGGCCTCGGTCGGGATCCTGGCCGCGAATTTCGCGCTGACGGGGCTGTTCTTCTGATGCTGGCGGTGCGCGGCCTTTGCAAGAGTTTCGGTGCCAAGCGGGTGCTGGACCGCGTGGACCTTGACCTGGGCGCCGGCGAAAGCCTGGTGGTGATCGGCGGCTCGGGCACCGGGAAATCGGTGCTCTTGCGCTGCATCCTGGGGCTCGAGACGCCGGATGCGGGGTCCATCATGTGGAATGGCGCGCCGATCGGCCCCAGTTTCATGGACCAGTTCGGCATGCTGTTCCAGAATGCGGCGCTGTTCGACAGTCTGCCGGTCTGGCGCAACGTCGCCTTTCGGCTGCTGCGGGTGATGCCGAAAGCCCGGGCCCGCGCCGTCGCCCTCGAAAAGCTCGCCCGCGTCGGCTTGGGCGCCGAGGTCGCCGACCTTTACCCCGCCGCGCTATCGGGCGGCATGAGGAAGCGCGCGGGGCTGGCGCGCGCCATCGCCGCCGACCCGCGGGTGATCTTCTTCGACGAACCGACGACCGGCCTCGACCCGATCCGCGCCGCCACCATCAACGCGCTGATCCGCGACATCGTGGACGAGACCGGGGCGACGGCGATCACCATCACCCATGACATGAGCTCGGTCCGCGCCATCGCCGACCGGGTTGCGCTCTTGGACCAGGGCCGGTTGCGCTGGCAGGGCAGCGTGGCCGAGATGGACGCGGCCCGCGACGACTACCTGCGCGACTTCATCGCCGGCCGGCCCCGGCCCATGGCGCGGGCGCCGCAGCCGTGACGGCCCTTTTTCCGCCGAACTCCGGGCAAATGGCGGTTATCGGGACGGCCCCCCTTGTGCGAATCCCGCGCAGTTGCAACCATGGGTTACGACAACCCCGAACCCGGAGTAAGATTTGGGTCTGAACCCACCGCCCCCCGCGACCGCGACTCCCGGCGAAACCCTGCTGGAATTCCACGACAACAGGCTGCTGATCGATCTGTGCGGCCCGCATGACCGCCATCTTGCCCGCATCGAGGAGGCGCTGAAGGTGCATATCCTGCGCCGCGGCAACCTTCTGTCCATCGTCGGCCCCACCGATGCCCAGGCCGAGGCGGCGCAGGTGCTGCGCGGGCTTTACGCGCGGCTGGAGCAGGGCCGCCCGGTCGAGGCGGCCGAGGTCGAGGCCGCGCTGCGCATGGGCGTCGAGACCGCGCCCGAAGGCCCGAGCCCGGCCGAGCAGCTGGAAATGTTCCAGACCGGCCCCATCGAGCTGCGCACCCGCAAGAAGACCGTCGAGCCGCGCACCGACGCGCAAAAGGACTATGTCCGCAACCTTTTCGCCAATGAGCTGGCCTTCGGCATCGGCCCGGCGGGCACCGGCAAGACCTATCTGGCCGTCGCGGTGGGCGTCACCATGCTGATCGGCGGCCATGTCGACAAGATCATCCTGTCGCGTCCCGCCGTCGAAGCGGGCGAGCGCCTGGGCTTCCTGCCCGGCGACATGAAGGAGAAGGTCGACCCCTACATGCAGCCGCTCTATGACGCGCTGAACGATTTCCTGCCGGCCAAGCAGCTGCAGAAGCTGATGGAGGAAAAGCGCATCGAGATCGCGCCCCTGGCCTTCATGCGCGGCCGCACGCTCGCCAATGCCTTCGTGGTGCTGGACGAGGCGCAGAACGCCACCACCATGCAGATGAAGATGTTCCTGACCCGCCTGGGCGAGGGCTCGCGCATGGTCGTGACCGGCGACCGCACCCAGATCGACCTGCCGCGCGGCGTGCATTCCGGCCTGACCGACGCCGAGAAGATCCTCAAGGACATCAAGGGCATCAGCTTCAGCTATTTCACCGCCAAGGACGTGGTGCGCCACTACCTGGTCGCCCGCATCATCGAGGCCTATGACGCCGAGGCCGAGGCGGCGCTGGCCCGCGGCGAGGTCTTCGACGAGCGCGGCCAGCGCATCCCCCGGCGCGAGCCGCGCCTGGCCAGCGGAGGCGGCGATGGCTGACCCTGCGTCCGCCGAGCCCGCGCCCGAGGTGGTCGACATCGTGCTGGAGGACGACCGCTGGGAGGACGCGGGCCTGCCCGCCATGGCCGAGCGTGCCGCCCGCGCCGTCGGCGACTGGCTGGAGCTGGGCGAGTTCCAGGTCGTGGTGCTGGGCTGCGACGATGCCCGCATCGCGACGCTGAACGCCGAGTTCCGCGGCAAGCCCAAGCCCACCAATGTCCTCAGCTGGCCCGCCGTCGAATTCGATCCGCGCCCGCCGGGCGAGCATCCCGAGATCCCCGAGGTCGAGGAACTGGGCGACATCGCCATCTCCTACGACACCTGCCAGCGCGAGGCCGAGGCCCAGGGCAAGCCCTTTGCCGACCATGCCACGCATCTTCTGGTGCATGCCATCCTGCACCTGGCCGGCTATGACCATATCGACGACCAGGACGCCGATACGATGGAAAGCGCCGAGCGCCAGATCCTGGGCAAGCTCGGCATCCCCGATCCCTATCTGGAACATGAGACATGACCAACGACCGAAGTCCCGACACGCCCGTTTCCGCCGACCCCGCCTCGTGGGCGGATGGCATAGGCGGGGAGGGGCGTGACCTGCCGCAATCGCGCGGCATTCTGGGGCGCATTCTGGGTGCGTTTTCAGGGGGCGACGAGGGCGAGGCGGCCGAGCGTGCCGAAGCCGCCCCCGCCGGTCCGGCCGGCGCGCCGGGCCTGTTGAACCTGCGGCGGATGCGGGTCGACGACGTGGCGGTGCCCAAGGCCGAGATCGTGGCCGCGCCGGTGACCGCAACCCTGCCGGACCTGGTCGAGATGTTCCGCGAGCACGGCTTTTCCCGCATCCCGGTGTTTCGCGGCACGCTGGACAGCCCGCTGGGCATGATCCACCTGAAGGACCTGGCGCTGAAATACGGCTTCGGCGCGCAGGTTCCGGTCAAGTTCGCGCTGCGGCCGATGCTGCGGCCGCTGCTCTACGTGCCGCCCTCGATGCCGATCGGGGTGCTGTTGCAGCAGATGCAGCAGAAGCGCATCCACATGGCCGTGGTGATCGACGAATATGGCGGGGTGGACGGGCTCGTCACCATCGAGGACCTGATCGAGCAGGTCATCGGCGAGATCGAGGACGAGCATGACGAGATCGAGGGCGGCCTCGCCATCGAGGAAAAGCCCGGGCAATGGCTGGTCCAGGCCCGCGCCGCGCTGGAGGATGTCGAGGCCGAGACCGGGCTGCGCCTTGCCGACGAGGAAGAGGACGAGATCGACACGCTGGGCGGGCTGATCTTCATGCTGACCGGCCGGGTGCCGGTGCGCGGCGAGGTGATCCCGCACGAAAGCGGCGCCGAGTTCGAGATCGTCGACGCCGATCCGCGCCGCATCAAGCGGGTGCGGCTGCGCCTGCCGCAGGGCGAGGCGCCGGCTGAGCCCGCGCCCGACGCGCCCTAGAGCGCGGCGAAGGCCGGGGCATGGCCGATGCGGCTGCCGCTGGGCAGCGCCGGCCCCCGCGCCATCAGATAGGGCCCGGCATAGGGCGAGGCCAGCTCGACCGGGCGAAAGCCGAAGCGGGCGTAATAGGCCGGGTCGCCCTGCACGACGATGCTGTGATCCTGCAAGCCGCGCAGCGCCGCGCCGACCAGGGCGCTGCCGATGCCGCGCCCGCGCAGCGCCGGATGCACCGCCAGCGGCGCCAGCGCGAAGGCCGGCCCGTCGGCGGCCAAGGGCGACAGGGCGACATGGCCGATGATGGTGCCGCCGGATTCGGCCACCAGCGACAGCGACAGGTCCCCGGCCGCGCGCAATCCGGCGACCAGCCGGGCTTCGTCCTCGCCGCCGAAGCTGCGGCGCAGCAGTTCCGCGATGCCGGCATGATCCTGCGGCACCTCGGCCCGCAGCCGCGGCAGCGGCGCGCTGCGGGTGAAATCGCGTTCGATGCCGTGGCTCTCGCGGCCCCAGCGGCTGCCCGTCAGCCGGGCACGATGCGCCTGGAAGGCGTCCTCGTCGGCGTAAAGCTCGTCCAGTTCCCAGACCAGCGGGTCGTCGGCCTGGGCGAGGTCGAAGCGCAGGTTGCCCGGCTCGGCCCGGCTCAGCGCGACATGCTCGGTCAGCAGGTCCAGCGCCAGCAGCATCTGCGCGGTATCGGCGCAGATCAGCCGCCCGGTCAGCCGGACCAGGGCCGGCTCCAGCGGGATCGGCTCGCCCGTGGGCAGCGAGGGGGGCGAATGCTTGTGGTCATGTCCGCAGGCGCAACTCATGGCGGGTTCCTGATCCAGATACACGAGGGGCGCGGCGCCGGTCGGTTCGGCGGCCAGACGCCGCGCGCGCGCCCCGAGGCACCACGTCGCGCCCCGTTGCAATCGCGGATGCGCGCCGGTCCATCGGGCGACATCCGGCCGGCTTTGTCAATTTCCGAAGCGGGTGGCGGGACGAATAGAATGTCGCAAATTGTGTCAGGCGCTTGCGCGCGCCTCCCCCCCGCGAGCGGCGCGGCAGGCGGGGTATTTGCAGAGCAAAGAAGACCGGGCGAGCCCGACCGCTGTTCACCGTTTCACAAATACCCGAAACCTGCCGGTGCCCGGCGGCGCTCCGCTGCGGGGTTTTGCCGGATGTCTATCCGGGCCGATGCTGCCGATTTTAGCCAGCCCGCTGCCCGACTGGTTCAGACGGTGTCGAGGTAAAGCTCGACGGTCTCGTCGTCCGAGAGCTCGGCCATGTAATGCAGCTCCTGGCGCTTGGTCATCACGAAATTCTCGATCAGATGCGCCGGGAAGATGCGCCGGATCTGCGGGCAGGCGGCGAAGGCGTCGATGGCGGCGCCCCAGGTCGCCGGCAGTTGCGCCAGGCCCTGCTCATAGGCATTGCCCTGGATCGGCGGCGGCGGGTCGATGCGGTCCTCGATGCCGTTCAGCGCCGCGCCCAGCACCGCCGCGACGCTGAGATAGGGGTTCACGTCGCCGCCGGCCACGCGATGCTCGATCCGGCGCGCCTTGGGGCCGGAGGAGGGGATGCGGATCGCCGAGGTGCGGTTCTCATAGGCCCAGCCGATGCCGGTGGGCGCATGGGCGTTCGGCACCAGCCGGTCATAGCTGTTCTCATGCGGGGCGAAGACCAGGGTCGAGCCGGGCATGGCGGCAAGGCAGCCGGCGACGGCATGGCGCAGCATGTCCGAGCCGGCCTCGCTGCCGTCGTCGAAGACATTGCGGCCCTGCGCGTCCAGCACCGAGAAATGCATATGCATGCCCGAGCCGTTCCACATTTCGTAGGGCTTGGCCATGAAGGAGCCGGCAAAGCCGTATTGCCGCGCCAGCCCCTTCACCAGCAGCTTGAAGAGCCAGGCATCGTCCGCCGCCTTCAGCGGGTCGGGCTGGTGCATCAGGTTGATCTCGAACTGCCCGGGTGCGGCTTCGGAAATCGCCGTGTCGGCCGGGATGTCCATCGCCTCGCAGGCCTCGTAGAGGGCGGTGAAGAAGCGGTCGAAGGCGTCCAGCGCGCGCAGCGACAGGGTTTCCGCCCCGGTGCGGCGCTTGCCGGAACGCGGGCTGGGCGGCACGCGCAACTGGCCGCCGGAATCGTCGATCAGGAAGAATTCGAGTTCCGTCGCCACCACCGGGGTCAGGCCCGCGGCCCTGTAGCGATCCACCACCCGCGCCAGCGCCTGGCGGGGATCGCCGTCATAGGGCCGGCCGTCCAGGTGGAACATCCAGAGCGGCAGCAGGCCGGTCGGCGCCTCGAGCCAGGGCATCGGCATGAAGCCGCGCTCGGTCGGCAGCAACAGCCCGTCCGGGTCGCCGGCCTGAAAGACCAGCGGGCTGTCCTCGATATCCTCGCCCCAGATGTCCATGTTCAGGACCGAGAAGGGGAATTTCGTGCCCTCGGTCAGGATCTTGTCGGCAAAGCGGGCGGGCATGCGCTTGCCGCGCGGCTGGCCGTTCAGATCGGCCGCGGCCACGCGGATGGTCTTGACCTCGGGATGCTCGCGCAGCCAGTCCATGGATCACCTGATGAGATTGGGCCGGTAGCGCAGCCGCCTGGCCGCGCCCGGCAGATGGCGGTTCAGCCGCCGGTTGACGACCCCGAACAGCCCGATCAGGCACAGGGTCAGAAGGATGAAATAGCCCGCGACGATGGGATAGGCCAGGAAGGGGTTGAAGGTCTTGTCGGCGAAATAGCTGGCGTAATAGAGCGCGTCGCCCTGTTGCCGGAAGGCCGGGAAGCCCGAGAAGAACACCAGCGTCGTGGCATGGACGAGGAAGATCGCCTCGTTGGTATAGGCGGGCCACGCCAGGCGCATGGCGGTCGGCCAGACGATGCGGCGATAGCGGCGCCAGCCGGTCATGCCATAGGCGTCGGCGGCTTCGAGCTCGCCCTTGGGGACGTTGCGCAGCGCGCCGTAGAAGATCTCGGCCGAATAGGCGGCGGTGTTGAGCATCAGCACCAAGAGCGCCCCGGCCCAGGCCTTGGTCATCCAGCTGGTCGCGACGGTGATGCCCAGCACGTCGATGCCGGCGCGGGGCAGCTGCACCAGCGCCTCATAGGCGACGAAGAACTGGATGAAGAGCGGACTGCCGCGAAAGACGAAGATGAACCATTCGGCCGGCTTGCGGAGCCAGGGGTTGCGGCTGAACTTGGCCACCGCCAGCGCATTGGCCAGGAAGAAGCCGAAGAACAGCGCCAGGAGGCCGAAATACAGATTCCAGATCAGGCCCGAGCCGATCAGCGTCACCTGCTGGCAAAGCGTGAAATCCGAACGCGGCAGCAGCTTCTCGCCGATGCCGATCGCGCGCAGGGCATAGTCCTGGATGGTTTGCGGGCACTGGCTCATGTCGCGGCCTTTCGCATCGCCTCGCCGGCGGCGGTGGCCTGGCCGCGCGACAGCCGCGACCGGATGCGGTCGAAGATCCGCTCGGACCCCCAGGTCATCAGCAGGTAGAACACCAGGATGGCGAGGAAGTAGTAGATGCGCCAGTCGGGATGCGGATAGGCATAGGCGCTGGTCTTGGACCCGCCCAGTTCACGGGCCCAATAGACGATGTCCTCGACGCCGAGGATGAACAGAAGCGGCGTGGCCTTGACCAGGATCATCCACAGATTGCCAAGGCCCGGCAGGGCATAGGTCCACATCTGCGGGATCAGGATGCGCCGGCTGACCTGGCGCGGGCTCATGCCATAGGCCTCGGCGGTTTCCAGCTGGGCGCGGGGCACGGCATCCATGGCGCCGCGCAGCACGTTGGCGGCGAAGGCGCCGAAGACGATGGAAAAGGCGATGATCGCCAGGGCGATGCCATAGAGCTGGTGCACCCAGGCCGGCGAGGTGGACAGCGGCAGCTTGGCCGCGGCGCAGACCAGGAATTCATTGCCCTGCCGGATCGGTATCGAGGGGTCGCAGAAGACCTTGGCGCGCAGCCATTCGAAGCCCTGGTCCAGCGCGATGGGCACGAAGAGGAAGAAGATGATGTCGGGCACGCCGCGCACCATCGAGGTATAGACCTTGCCGAACCATCGCAGCGGCGCGATGCGCGAGCGCGCCGCCAGCGCGCCGCCGAAGCCGAAGAGCAGCGCCACCGGCGCCGTGATGAGCAAGAGCAGGATCACCGTCCCGAAGGACAGGTAGAACAGCAGGTGCTTGCCCGAGCTGAGATAGCACATCAGCCAGGCCAGCCCTTCGAGCGTTTTCGGATCGGCGCAGGACGCGAACATGGATCACCTGTGGCGCCGCCCGGGCCGGGCCTCGGGCGGCAGGAAGGTTGCGGGGGCTGGATCAGAAGATCAGCGCCTCGTCGCCATACCATTTCCTGATCATGGCGTTCAGGCTGCCGTCGGCCTTCATCGATTCGATGGCCTTGTCGAACTTGCCCTTCAGCTCGGTATCCGACTTGCGCAGGCCGATGGCGATGCCCTCGCCGACGACCACCTTGTCCTGACCTTCGATCCAGACCAGCTCGCCATTCGATTCGTTGACCGAGGCTGCCAGGAAATCGCGGTCGGCAAAGACCGCCTCGGCCTCGCCGTTGCGGACGGCGGCGATGGTTTCCTCGCCCGTCGGGAATTCGACCAGGGTGGCGCCGCTTTCGGCGATATAGCCGGCCTGGATGGTGTTGGTCTGGGCGGCGACCACGCCCTTGATGTCGGCCTCCGGGGTCAGGGCGGCATAGGCCGACAGCGGCGGCGGGGTGTATGCCTCGCTGAACTGGATCGCCTTCTTGCGTTCGTCCGAGATGTTCATGCCGGCCATGATCGCGTCGTAGTTCGAGCTGACCAGGTTCGGGATGATCGAATCCCAGTCGTTCTTGACGAAGGTGCATTGCAGCGCGGCGCGCTTGCACAGCTCATTGCCGAGCTCGATCTCGAACCCGTCGAGCTCGCCCTTGTCGTTGACGAAGTTGTAGGGAGGATAGGCGCCCTCGGTGCCGATGCGCACGTTCTGGGCCATGCCCATGCCCGCCGTCAGGGCCAATGCGGCGGCTGCAAGCATGATCTTTTTCATTCGAACTTCTCCTGTTGGATTTTTATTCGGCCATGGTGGCGCTGAGGAACTGCCGCAGCCGGTCCGAGCGCGGGGCGCCGAACAGCTGCGCGGGCGCGCCCTCTTCCTCGATCCGGCCTTGATGGAGGAAAACCACGTGATCGCTGACATCGGCGGCCAGCCGCATGTCATGGGTGACGAGCAGCATGGTGCGATGTTCGGCGGCGAGATCCTTGATGACCTTGACGACCTCTTGCTGCAGTTCGGGGTCGAGCGCGCTGGTCGGCTCGTCCAGAAGCAGGGCCTTGGGCTCCATGCAAAGCGCGCGGGCGATGGCGGCGCGCTGCTGCTGGCCGCCCGACAGCTGCGCCGGCCAGGCATCGGCCTTGTCGCCGATGCCGACCTTGGCGAGCAGGGCGCGGGCGCGGGCCTCGACCTCGGCCGGGTTGCGGCGCAGCACCTGGACCGGCGCCTCCATGACGTTTTGCAGGATGGTCAGGTGCGACCACAGGTTGAACTGCTGGAACACCATCGACAGGTTGGTGCGCAGCCGCGTGACCTGGGCGCGGTCGGCCGGCACGCGGCCCATGCCGGTGCCGCGCCATTTCACCGGCTCGCCCTCGAACAGGATGTCGCCCTGCTGGCTGTCCTCGAGCAGGTTGCAGCAGCGCAAGAGCGTGGATTTGCCCGAGCCCGACGAGCCGATCAGGCTGATGACATGGCCGCGCGGCGCGGTCAGGCTGACGCCCCTGAGCACCTCGAGCTGGCCATAGGCCTTGTGCAGCCCGCGGATCTCGATCACGGGACCGCGGGCGGTTTCGGCCGGGGCCGGACGGGTCTGTTCTGCGTCGCTCATGCCGGTATGAGGCGATATTTGCCGCGGGATTGCAATGTTTTCATGCTTGGCTTTTCTGGCAGATCGCCGGGCTTTGACGGCTTTTGCGGCAGATCGCCGAAGCCTGCCGAAGAGAGCGCGCGCTCAGGATTCCGCGAGGCCGGAGCCGTCCTCCGCGCCATCCGCGGCGCCAAGGCCAAGCGCCTCCAGCGCCGCCTGGCGCGCCATGGCCGAATCGCGGTCGTTGATGCCCAGAAGGCCCGCGACCAGCCGCACCAGCGATTCCTCGTCCGGGCTGCGCCGGCCGTCGGCATAGGCCACCTCCCACATGGCGCCGATGATGGCATGGCGGTCGTCGAGGTCGATGCGGTCCTTGATCGTGCGAGTGAAGCGCACGGTGTCCGGGGCCTCGGCCTCGATCATCTCGGCGGCGGCGCGGCGTTCGACGGCTTGGGCGGCCGACAGGCCGTGGCGGCGGGCCAGGATCTGGTCGATGCGCTGCTGTTCGGCCGCGCCATAGCGGTCGTCGGCGCGGGCGAGCCGGACCAGAAGCGCCGCGACCGCCACCTCGGCGTCATGGCCGTTCAGGCGGCTGCCATCGAGGTCATCGGTGAAAAGTCTGCTGAGAAGATTGCGAAACATGGGACGATGATAGGGCATTTTTTATGAAGAACAACAAGTTTGAAGGAAATTGTCAGGCAGCTTCCCAGCCCTCGACGATGGCGAGGTCCGCCAGGGCGCAGGGCAGGCGCAGAGCCAGGGCGGCGCGGTATTCCGGACTGTCATAGCAGGCGCGGGCGGCAGCGAGATCGGGGAACTCGATCACCACGCTGCGCGGGCGCAGGCTGCCCTCGACCACGTCCTGGGCGCCGCCGCGCACCAGGAAGCGGCCGCCATGCGCCGCGAAGGCCGCGGCATTGGCCTGGCGATAGGCCTCATAGGCCAGCGGGTCGTCGACCGTGACGTGACCGATCCAATAGGCTTTCGGCATGCGACTTCCCCTTGCGTTGCCCATGGCGCGATGTTGCGCCGCAGGGCCGCGACCGCAAGGGGGTTTCTTGGTTCAATACCGCTGCGGCACGTAAAGTTCGTGCGGCAGAACATCGCGTTCGTAATCGGGATTGAAGACCCGGTCCGGCAGGTGGACCTCTTCATGGGGCACGTCGCCATAGGGGATCTGGCTCAGCAGATGCGCCATGCAGTTCAGCCGGGCCCGCTTCTTGTCGTTGCCGGGCACGATATACCAAGGCGCCTCGGGGATGTTGGTGCGCTCCAGCATGTCCTCCTTGGCCTTGGTGTAATCCTCCCAGCGCACGCGGGATTGCAGGTCCATCGGCGACAGCTTCCACTGTTTCAGCGGGTCGTGGATGCGCATCAGGAAGCGCATCTGCTGTTCCTCGTCGGTGATCGAGAACCAGTATTTCACCAGCCGGATGCCCGAGCGCACCAGCATGCGCTCGAATTCGGGCACGTCGTTGAAGAACTGTTCGACCTGGTCCTCGGTGGCAAAGCCCATGACCCGCTCGACCCCGGCGCGGTTGTACCAGCTGCGGTCGAAGAGCACGATCTCGCCCCCGGCCGGCAGGTGCGGCACGTAGCGCTGGAAATACCATTGCGTCTTTTCGCGGTCCGAGGGCGCGGGCAGCGCCACGACCCGGGCCACGCGCGGGTTCAGCCGCTGGGTGATGCGCTTGATCGCGCCGCCCTTGCCGGCGCTGTCGCGGCCCTCGAACAGGACCACGACCTTCTCCTTGTGATAGGCGACCCAGTCCTGCAGCCGGATCAGCTCCGATTGCAGCCGCAGGAGCTCGCGGAAGTAGTCGGCGCGCGGCATCTGCTCGGGATGCGTCTCGCGGTAGATGCGGGCGATTTCCTGCGACAGGACCGCGTCTTCCAGCTCGATCTCGTAATCCTCGTCGAGCGTGTCCTGAAGCTCGGCCTCGAGCCAGTCCTTGGGGGAATCGTCCTGCATCGCATTCTCCTGCTGCCTTGGGCGCGGTGTAGCCGCGGAATGTGACAGTCCGGTGTCTTGTTTCAGAACAGCCCGGCGCAGGCCCGGATCACGCCGAAGGCGAAGCCGCCGCCGCTGGCCTCGGCCACGGTGCCGCACCAGCGCCCGTCGCCGGAAAACAGGCTCTTGCTGCCCCTGGGGCGATAGGCGACGCGCTTGCCGGTCAGGGTGAAGAGGTTCAGCGTGCCGGCGCCGTTCGGGGCGTAATAGCCGACCGCCGTGCCGTCCGCGGTGAAGATCACCCGCTTTTCGTTTTCCGGGTTCCGCGGCGAATTGGCGAAGCTGGCGCCGCTGTTGGCCGAGCTTGCGGCCGAGTTCGCTGCCGCATGGGGCGAATTCGCCTGGCGCGAGGGCTGGTTCTGCGGCGCGCCGGGGCCCAGGTCGAAGGGCAGCCTGGTCTGGTCCAGCAGGAACAGCGGCGCATCGGCCAGGGCGGGCCCGGCGGCGAGGGTCAGGATCAGGGCAAGGGGTTTCTGGATCAGGCGCATGGTCGGCTCCGTCTGCTGCGCCGATTGTGCGACAGGGGCGGACGGAAGGACAGGGGGGATGCGCGTGACGTTGCCGGCCGGTGGGAATGTCGCCTTGAGCCGATGGCTGTCAGGACGACGACAGCAGGATCACCCCCGCGACCAGCACCCCGCAACCGGCCAGACGCCACGGGCCCACCGCCTCGCGCAGGATCAGCATTCCCATCAGCGCGCCCACCATCATGGACATTTCGCGCATCGGAGCCACCAGGCTCAGCGGTGCGCCGCCCGTCAGGGCCGCCAGCACGAGGATGTAGGACAGCGGTTGCAGCACGCCCACGCCGATCGCGGTGCGCCAATGGCCCCGCATCGCCGCGACGGCGCGGCGGCGGTCGGCAAGGACCAGCGGCAGCAGCAGGAAGATGCGCAGCAGGTTGGTGAACCAGTCCAGCACCACCGGCGCGATGCCAAGCGCCTTGACCGCATAGGCATCGACCACGGTGTAGCTGGCGATCAGCCCGCCGGTCGTCACGCCCCAGCGGACGCCGGCCTGGCCCCCGGGCCGGGTGAAGGCAGCCAGCTTGCCCTGGGTCGCGATCAGCAGGATGCCGGCGACGACCAGCGCCAGGCCAAGCAGGCCCATGCCGGTCGGCGTCTCGCCCAGGATCAGGAAGGCCCCGATCGAGGACAGCATCGGCCCGGTTCCCCGCGCCACCGGATAGACCACCGACAGGTCGGCCACCCGATAGCCGTGTTGCAGGCACAGGCTGTAGCCCAGGTGGATCAGCCCGCTGAGCAGGACGAAGCCCAGCTCGATCCGGCCCCAGCCCATGCCGCCCTGCGCCAGCAGCCAGACCACCCAGGGCGCATAGGTGATGCAGGAGATGATGCTGTAGGCCAGGATGAAGGCCGGCCCGGCCGGGGCGGCGCGCTTGGCCAGCAGGTTCCAGCTGGCGTGGATGAAGGATGCGAGAACGACGAGCAGAGCCGAGGCAAGCGTCATGGAGACCCCCTTGTGCGCCGGGATGGCGCGGTTGATCTCGACGTCTCCTCCCCTGGGCTTTTGTCCCTTGGGTGCAGCCGGGAACGCCCCGGTCTCTGCAACGCTCGGTCCTGCGGCGGATCGCCCGGAACCCTAGTTGCCACTCGGTCGATGTCGTGATCCTAGCCGGTATCGGACAGCGGCCTCAAGGGCCGACCGTCCGCCTTGCCTCCGCATGGCGGCAAGTGCGCCCCTTTCTCCTTAAACCAGCCGCTCGTTTTCCATCGCGGCGCGGACGAAGCCCGCGAACAGCGGCGCCGGCTCGAAGGGCTTGGACTTCAGTTCGGGATGCGATTGCACGCCGATGAACCAGGGATGGTCGCGGTATTCCACCACCTCGGGCAGCCGGCCGTCCGGCGACATGCCCGAAAACGACAGGCCCGCCGATTCCAGCTGGTCGCGATACTTGGCATCGACCTCGTAGCGGTGGCGGTGGCGGTCCTCGATCTCCAGCGCGCCGCCATAGACCTCGGAAATGCGCGACCCCGGCGCCAGCACGGCGGTATAGGCCCCGAGCCGCATGGTGCCGCCCTTGTCGTCCGTCAGCTTGCGTTGCACGGTGTAATTGCCCTGCACCCATTCCTTGAGGTGATAGACCACCGGGGTAAAGCGGGTCTCGCCGGCCTCGTGGTCGAATTCCTCGGAACCGGCGTCGGGCATGTCGGCAAGGTTCCTTGCCGCCTCGATCACCGCCATCTGCATGCCCAGGCAGATGCCCAGATAGGGCACCTTCTTTTCGCGCGCATAGCGGGCGGCGGCGACCATGCCCTCGGTGCCGCGCTCGCCGAAGCCGCCGGGCACGATGATGCCGTTGTAGCCGTCCAGCAGATGCGCGCCTTCGCCTTCCAGTTTCTCGCTGTCCACCCAGTCGGCCTTGACGCGGACGCGGTTCGCCATGCCGCCATGGGTCAGCGCCTCGGCGATGGACTTATAGGCGTCCTCGAGCTGGGTATACTTGCCGACCACGGCGATCTTGACCTGGCCCTCGGCATTCTCCAGCCGGTCCATCACATCCTCCCAGCGCGACATATCGGGGCGGGGCGCGGGGCTGATCTGGAAGGCGTCGAGCACCGCCTGGTCGAGGCCGGCGCGGTGATAGGCCAGCGGCGCCTCGTAGATCGACTTCAGGTCATAGGCCGGGATCACCGCATCGGGGCGGACGTTGCAGAACAGCGCGATCTTGGCACGTTCCTTTTCCGGGATCGGATGCTCGCTGCGGCAGACCAGAACGTCAGGCTGCAAGCCGATGGACCGCAGCTCCTTGACCGAGTGCTGCGTCGGCTTGGTCTTGAGCTCGCCCGAGGCGGCCAGATAAGGCAGCAAGGTCAGGTGCATGAAGATGCAGCGCCCGCGCGGGCGGTCCTGCGCGAATTGCCGGATCGCCTCGAAGAAGGGCAGGCCCTCGATGTCGCCGACGGTGCCGCCGATCTCGCAGAGCATGAAATCGACCTCGTCCTCGCCCACGGCCAGGAAGTCCTTGATCTCGTTGGTGACGTGCGGGATGACCTGGATGGTCTTGCCCAGATAGGCGCCGCGGCGCTCCTTCTCCAGCACGTTGGAATAGATCCGGCCCGAGGAAACGCTGTCGGTCTTGCGGGCCGAGACGCCGGTGAAGCGTTCGTAATGGCCCAGGTCCAGGTCGGTTTCCGCGCCGTCGTCGGTGACGAAGACCTCGCCATGTTCGAAGGGGCTCATCGTGCCGGGGTCGACGTTCAGATAGGGGTCCAGCTTGCGCAGCCGGACGGTATAGCCGCGCGCCTGCAGCAAGGCCCCCAGCGCCGCCGAGGCAAGCCCCTTGCCCAGCGAAGAAACAACGCCGCCGGTGATGAAGATGTAGCGCGCCATGGAGGGGCCCCCGTGAGTGAATTCAAATAGAAAATCGCGGCCCGAATCTGGGCGGCATCACGGGACTCGAGATATAACCGGATTGTCCCGCAGCCGCAACGGACCGCCATGTGTTGTAAGGGGCGCCGAGAGCGCCCCAAGGTCTGGTGTCAGTTCTGGCCCGGGGCCGGTGCCGTCGGGCCGGCCGGCTCGGCCGGGGTCTCGGCCGCCGGCTGGGTCGCGGGCGCGCTGCCGCTTTCGGCCGGGGCCGGCGCGGCCGGGGTGTCGGCCGGGGCTGCCGGCACTTCCGTCGCCGGGGCCTGCGTCGCGGGCGCGGGCGGCGTCACCGGCTGGCCCGAGCCGGGCACCACGGGCTGGCCGGCGCCGGGCGGCGGCGCATAGTCGCCGATGCCGGGGATATTGGTCGCGGGCTGTTCCTGGCTCGCGCCGCCCAGGTCCAGCTGGTCGACGATCGAGCCGCTGGAGGCGTTGCGCGCCGCGATGATGGTCAGCGTCATCGAGGTGATGAGAAAGCCGATGGCAAAGATCCAGGTCGCCCGCGACAGCGCGTTCGCTGCCTGCCGGCCGGTCATGACCCCGCCTCCGCCGCCGCCCATGCCAAGGCCGCCGCCCTCGGACCGCTGCAAAAGCACCACGCCGATCAGCAGCACGGCAAGGATCAGATGCACGGTCAGGATGATGTTTTCCACCACGGGGCCTTTCATTCAGCGACGCGCCTATCTAGTCACCAAGGTCGGGATTGGCAAGCGGGGGCGGGCATGGGCGCGCTGATGATCCAGGGGACCGGCTCGAACGTCGGCAAGTCGCTTCTGGTGGCGGGGCTGTGCCGGGCGGCGCGGCGGCGCGGCATCAGCGTGGCGCCCTTCAAGCCGCAGAATATGTCGAACAATGCCGCGGTCACGGCGGATGGCGGCGAGATCGGCCGTGCCCAGGCCTTGCAGGCGCGCGCGGCTGGGCTGGAGCCCTCGGTGCACATGAACCCGGTGCTGTTGAAGCCCGAGACCGATCGCGCCGCGCAGGTGGTGGTGCAGGGCCGCGCCGTGGCCCGGGCGGCGGCCGCCGACTATGGCGCGCTGAAGGCGCAGCTGATGGGCGCGGTGCTGGACAGCTATGGTCGGCTGCGGGCCAGCCACGACCTGGTGCTGGTCGAGGGCGCGGGTTCGCCGGCCGAGGTCAACCTGCGCGCCCGCGACATCGCCAACATGGGCTTTGCCCGCGCGGCCGGGGTGCCGGTGGTGCTGGCCGGCGACATCGACCGCGGCGGGGTGATCGCGCAGATCGTCGGCACGCAGGCGGTGATCGACGCACAGGATGCGGCCATGATCCGCGGCTTCATCATCAACCGCTTCCGCGGCGATCCGGCGCTGTTCGACGCCGGCCGCGCCTTCATCGCGCAGCGCACCGGCTGGCCCGACCTGGGGCTGGTGCCCTGGTTCGCCGATGCCGCGCGGCTGCCGGCCGAGGATGCGGTGGACCTGCGACGCGCCTCGGGGATAGGCGGCTTGCATGTCGCCTGTCCGATGCTGTCCCGGATCGCGAATTTCGACGATCTCGACCCGCTCGCGGCCGAGCCCGAGGTGCGCCTGACCATGGTGGCGCCGGGCCGGCCGCTGCCCGGCGATGCCAATGTGGTGATCCTGCCCGGCTCGAAATCGACACGGGGCGACCTGGCCTTTCTGCGCGAACAGGGCTGGGACGTGGACCTAGCGGCGCATGTCCGGCGCGGTGGCCATGTGCTGGGGATCTGCGGCGGCTACCAGATGCTCGGGCAATGGATCCACGACCCCGAGGGTCATGACGGCGCGCCCGGCAGCACCGAGGGGCTGGGGCTCTTGCAGGTCGAGACCCGCATGGCGCCCGACAAGCGCCTGACCCGGGTCGAGGGCCACGCGCTCGGCCAGCCCATCGCGGGATATGAAATCCATATGGGCCGCAGCGCGGGCCCGGACTGCGCCCGGCCCTTCGCGCATATCCCGCAGCCCGACGGCGCCGCCAGCCCGGACGGCCGCATCGCCGGCACCTATCTGCACGGGCTCTTTGCCGAGGACGGCTTCCGCGCCGCCTGGCTCGGCCGTTTCGGCCGGCAATCGGCGCTGGATTACGGCGCGGGCGTCGAGACGGTGCTCGACCGTCTCGCCGACCATCTAGAAACCCATCTTGCCATCGACCGGCTGCTGGCGCTGGCGCGCTAGAGCAGCGCGGCCAGGATCCGCTCGGCCTCGGCCTTGCACGGGGTCAGCCGGGCACGATCCTCGCCGGGAAAGAAGCGGGCGCGCAGCGCGGTGGGCATCGGCGCGGGTTCGGCGATGGCGACGCGGGGACCGATGCTCTCGTTCTCGGCCTGCCAGCTTTTCGCCAGGGCGATCTGCGCCGCCTTGGTGGCGCCGTAGCTGCCGAAGAATTTCTGCCCGGCCCGCGGATCGTCGAAGAACAGCGCGCCGCCCTTGCGCGCCCGCAGCAGGGGCTCGAAAAGCTGGATCAGCCCGCGCGTCGCGACCACGTTCAGATCGACCGATTTCTGGAAATCCTTGGCGTCGATATGCCCGGCCGGCGACAGCGGCGCGGCATGGATCGCGCAATGCGCCCAGAGATCCAGGCCGCCCCAGCGGCCCAGCACGGCCTGGGCCAGCTGCACCATGGCCTGTGGCTGGCCGACGTCCATCGGCGCCAGCGTGGCCGCGCCGCCGGCCTTGCGGATGCGGTCGTCCAGCTCTTCCAGCGCCCCGGTGGTGCGGGCCACGGCCAGCACATGCCAGCCGCGCCCGGCCAGGCTTTCCGCCAAAGCGGCCCCCAGGCCGCGCGAAGCGCCGGTGACCAGCGCGATCTTGTCATGCTCGCTCATGCCGGTGATGTCGCATCGCCGCAGGCCATGCGCAAGCCCCTGCCGTGTCGCAGGTAGCCTAGCCTCTCTTTTGTGGAAAAATATCCCGGGGTGAGGCCCGAAGGGGCGAGGGGCAGAGCCCCTTTCTTCCCACGAAAAACGGCCCCGGATCGCTCCCGGGGCCGTCGATGATGGCGGTGGCGGCTTCAGCGCGCGTCGAGCGGCTTGTAGTCGCGGCGGGGGGAGCCGATGTAGAGCTGGCGCGGCCGGCCGATCTTGTTCTGCGGATCGGCGATCATCTCCTTCCACTGCGAGATCCAGCCGACGGTGCGCGACAGCGCGAAGATCGGCGTGAACATCGAGGTCGGGAAACCCATCGCTTCCAGGATGATGCCGGAATAGAAGTCCACGTTCGGATAGAGCTTCTTCGAGACGAAATACTCGTCCTCCAGCGCGATGCGCTCCAGCTCCTTGGCGACTTGCAGCGTCGGGTTGTTGTGCACGCCCAGAAGGTCCAGCACCTCGTCGGCCGATTCCTTCATCACCTTGGCGCGCGGGTCGAAGTTCTTGTAGACCCGGTGGCCGAAGCCCATCAGGCGGAACGGATCGTCCTTGTCCTTGGCGCGGGCGATGAATTCCGGGATGCGCTCGACGCTGCCGATCTCGCGCAGCATCTCCAGGCAGGCCTGGTTGGCGCCGCCATGCGCCGGCCCCCAGAGGCAGGCGATGCCGGCCGCGATGCAGGCGAAGGGATTGGCGCCCGAGGAACCGGCCAGCCGCACGGTCGAGGTCGAGGCGTTCTGCTCGTGATCGGCATGCAGGGTGAAGATGCGGTCCATGGCGCGCGACAGCGCCGGATCGACATGATAGGTCTCGGCCGGGACCGAGAAGCACATATGCAGGAAATTGCTGGCATAATCCAGCTCGTTCCGCGGATAGACGAAGGGCTGGCCCAGCGAATATTTATAGGCCATGGCGGCGATGGTCGGCACCTTGGCGATCAGCCGGATCGAGGCGATCTCGCGCTGCATCGGGTCGTTGATGTCGATCGAGTCGTGATAGAAGGCCGACATCGCCCCGACCACGCCCACCATGGTCGCCATCGGGTGGCTGTCGCGACGGAAGCCGCGGAAGAAATAGTGCATCTGTTCATGCACCATGGTGTGGCGCGTGATGCGATTCTCGAAATCCGTCAGCTGGTCCTTGTTCGGCAGTTCGCCGTAAAGCAGCAGGTAGCAGACTTCCAGGTAATGCGACTGCGCCGCCAGCTGCTCGATCGGATAGCCGCGATACCACAGCTCGCCCTTGTCGCCATCGATATAGGTGATGGTCGAATCGCAGGACGCGGTGGACGTGAAGCCCGGGTCATAGGTAAAGACATCCGCCTGGCCATAGAGCTTGCGAATGTCCAGGACATCCGGCCCGGCCGTGGGCGAGAGGATCGGAAGCTCGAGCTCCTTTCCTTCGACGAGCAGCTTTGCGGATTTGCTTTCTGCCATTCCCTGTTCCTTTCACCTGTCTCCGGCAAGCCGCCGGGTGATGGGCGGCGGGCCTCAGCCCGCCTGATCCTGCAGCCGGGCCAGCGTCTCGTCGCGGCCCAGTGCCATCATCATGTCGAACACGCTGGGGGTCGAACTGCGGCCGGCGAGCGCGGCGCGAAGCGGCGCCGCGACCTTGCCCAGTCCCAGTCCGTGCGACTCGCCAACCGACTTGGCGATCGCCTCGAGTTCGTTGCGCTCCCAGCTAGCATGCTGCATTGCGGCAGTCAATTCGCCCAGTATACCACGGGATACAGAATCCAGCGCGGCCGCGGCCTTGTCCTCGAGGGCGAGCGGGCGCGAGACCAGCGCGAAATGGCCCTGTTCCAGCAGCGCCGGCAGGGTTTTCGCCTTGGCCTGCAAGGCGGGCAGCGCCGCCGCCAACCGCGCCGCCTGGGTGGCGTCCAGCGCCGGCTCGGCCCGCGCGGCGCGGAAACCGGCGATCTCGGCCATCAGCGCCTGCGCGTCCATGCGGGCGATGTGCCAACCGCTGACATGCTCGAGCTTCTTGAAGTCCAGCCGTGCCGGCGCCTTGCCGATTCCGTTCAGGTCGAACCAGTCGCGGGCCTGGGCATCGTCGAAAAGCTCGTCGTCGCCATGGCTCCAGCCCAGCCGGGCCAGATAGTTGCGCATCGCCGCGGCCGGATAGCCCATGGCGGCGAATTCGTGCAGCCCGACGGCGCCATGGCGCTTGGACAGCTTCTTGCCGTCCTCGCCATGGATCAGCGGGATATGGGCAAAGACGGGCAAGTCCCAGCCCATGGCCTGATAGATCTGGATCTGCCGCGCGGCATTGGTCAGGTGGTCGTCGCCGCGGATGACATGGGTCACGCCCATGTCGTGGTCGTCGACCACCACCGCATGCATATAGGTCGGCGTGCCGTCCGAGCGCAGCAGCACCATGTCGTCGAGCTGCGCATTGCCGAAGGTGACGTCGCCCTGCACCGCGTCATGCACCACGGTCTCGCCGTCGCGCGGCGCCTTCAGGCGGATGACATGGGGTGCATCGGGATGGGTCGCCGGATCGGCGTCGCGCCAGGGCGACAGGAACAGGGTCGAGCGGCCCTCGGCTTTGGCCTTGTCGCGGAACGCCTCGATCTCTTCGGCGGTCGAGAAGCATTTGTAGGCAGTGCCGTTCGCCAGCATCTCGCGGGCGACCTCGGCATGGCGCTCGCGGCCGGCGAACTGGCTGACGGGCGCGCCATCCCAGTCGAGGCCCAGCCAGCGCAGCCCTTGCAGGATCGCCTCGGTCGCCTCGGGGGTCGAGCGGGCGCGGTCGGTGTCCTCGATGCGCAGCAGGAATCTGCCGTTCCGGCCGCGGGCATAGAGCCAGTTGAAAAGCGCGGTGCGCGCGCCGCCGATATGCAGATAGCCGGTGGGCGAGGGGGCAAAGCGGGTCACGACGGGGCGGGAATCGGTCATCGGGTCAGGTCGGTCCAGAAATCGGGGTTTCGTGCGCTGCCGTTAATCCTTTTGAAAGAGTCGGCATGCCAATCTTGGCGCAGTGATAAGCAACTGGCGTGACAAGGACAAGTTTCGGCGATGGAATCGGTAAATGCGCGCCTTGGCGGGGGGCTGCTGGCGCCGGCCCCGCCGCGGGCGGCGCCGGCTGTCCCGCGCCGCGCTCCGGTGGCGATCCGGGCGGGCATGCTGCCCTGGGCGCCGTTCTGGCTGGCCCTAGGCATCGGCGGCTGGTTCCTGCTGCGCGATGAGCCGGGGCGGGGTTTCTATGCCGCGCTGCTGCTTTGCGCCTGCGCCGGCCTGATCGGACCGGCGCTGGTGCTGCGGCTGGCCGAACGCGGGCGCTGCGGCTGGATCTGGGCCGATCGCGGCCGGCTTGCGGGGCTCGCGCTGCTGCTGATGGCGCTTGGTGCCGGGCTCAGCGGCTTTCGTGCGCATCTGGTCGCGGCCCCGGTGCTGGGCTTTCGCTATTACGGCCCGGTCGAGGGGCGGGTGATCGGCATCGACCGGTCGTCGAGCGACCGCATGCGGTTGCTGCTGGACCAGGTGAACCTGCGCGACGTGCCGCCGGGCCGGGTGCCGCAGCGGGTGCGAATCTCGCTGATGAACGCCCAGGACCTGCCGGTGCCGGGGCAGCGGGTGATGATGACGGCGCATCTCGGCCCTCCGGGCGGGGCGTCGGAGCCGGGCGGCTTCGATTTCCGCCGCATGGCCTGGTTCGAGCGGCTGGGCGCCATCGGCTATGCCCGCACCCCGGTCCTGACCGTCGCCATGCCCCGCGACGACGGCGCGCTGGCGCTGCACCGGCTGCGCATGTCGCTGGCCGAGACCATGCGCGAGCGCATCGGTGGGCAAGAGGGCGCGGTCTCGGCGGCGCTGGTCACCGGCGACCGCTCGGGTATCTCCGAGCAGACGAACGAGATCATGCGCGCCTCGAACCTTTACCACATCATCTCGATCTCGGGCCTGCACATGAGCATGCTGGCGGGATTCGTCTACGCCGCCTTGCGCATCGCCGGGGCGGCGGCGCAGGGGCTGGCCGGGGCGCGCGGCATCGCCGTCCACAAGCTCGCGGCCGCCGGCGCGCTGGTGGTCGCGGCGCTTTACCTGTGGCTCTCGGGCGGCGGCGTCGCGACCGAGCGGTCCTTCGTCATGGTCGCGGTCATGCTGGTCGCGATCATCGTCGACCGCAGGGCGGTGTCCCTGCGCACCGTGGCGGTCGCGGCCGTGCTGGTGCTGGTCCTTGCGCCCGAGGCGCTGACCGAGCCCGGCTTCCAGATGAGCTTTGCCGCCACCGTGGCGCTGATCCTGGTGCAGGAGCCCTGGCTGAAGCTGTCGCCCTATCTGCCCTGGTGGGCGCGTCCGGTGGCCATGTTGGTGCTGTCCTCGGCCGTGGCGGGGCTGGCCACATCGCCCATTGCCGCGATCCATTTCGTGCGGATGACGCAATACGGCATGCTGGCCAACCTGCTGGTGGTGCCGGTGGTGGGCATGCTGGTCATGCCTGGCGCGGTCTTTGCCGCGGTGCTGGCGCCGCTGGGACTGGCGCAGCCGGCGCTGTGGCTCATGGGGCTGGGCACCAAATGGATGCTCTGGGTCGCGGCCTGGGTCGCGGGGCTGAACGGCGCGGTCACGCTGGTGGAGGCGCCGCCGCCCGCCGTGCTGCCGCTGCTGGCCCTAGGCGCGGCGCTGCTTTTTCTCGGCCCGCTGACCGAGGCGGGGCGTCTTTTCCTGCTGCTGCGCCGCATTCTGGGCGCGGGCCTTCTCGCCGCCTCGGCGCTGACCTGGTTCTGGTCCGAGCGCCCGCTGGTTCTGGTCTCGGCCGAGGGCGATGCGGTCGCCGTGCTGACCCGGGCAGGGCGCGTGCCCTCGAAACCCCGGGGCGGCGGCTTCGCGATCCAGAACTGGCTCGAGGCCGACGGCGATTCCGCCGACCAGCGCACGGCGGCGGCGCGCGCCTTGTGGACGGGTCCGAACGCGGACCGCCAGGCCATGCTGGGGGCCGGCGACGGATCGTTGCGGCTGCGCCATCTGACCGGCAAGACCGCCGAGGCGCTGGACCGGCTGGACTGCCAGGGCCCGACCATCGTCGTCGCCGATCGCAAGCTGACGGCCTCTGGCGATCCCGACTGCATCGTGCTGGATGCCGCGCGCCTGCGCAGAACCGGGGCGGTGGCGATCGGCATCGAACGGGGCCAGCCCCTGCTGAGACCGGCGCAAAGCCCGGGTCCAGGCCGGATCTGGCAATGACCCTAAGCGAGAAACAGGAGCCGAGCGCGCCATGCATGGTCTGGTGAACAGGTCGATCGAGGGCTTCCTGCGCACCTCCTATGGCGCCGAGGTCTGGGATGTCGTGGCCCGCAACGCCGGCGTCGATCCCGAGGGGTTCCTGACCTGGACCCCCACCGCCGACGAGGTGACGACCGCGGTGCTGCGGGCCACCGCGATGCAGTTGCGGAAATCGGTCGGAGAATGCCTCGAGGACATCGGCGCCTGGCTGACCCGGCAGGAAGAGATCCGCCGCCTGCTGCGCTTCAGCGGCTCGGACTATCCCGAGTTCCTGGAATCGCTGCACGAGCTTCCCGGCCGCATCGCGCTGGTGATCCCCGACCTGGCGATCCCCGAGTTGACGGTCACCTGCGAAAGCGAGGGCAGCTATGTCATCCATCCCGCCTGGCATTGGCCGGGTTTCCTGCGCGTCACCGCCGGCGTCATCCGGGGCATGGCCGACGATTACGGCGCCCTGGCGCTGATCTCGGTGCAGGCGGGCCGCATCTCCGTCACCGTGGCGCTGACCGATTTTGCCGCGCAGCGTCGCTTCAGCCTTGCCCCCGATGCCCAGGATTCCGCCGATGCGCGTCGACGCCCGTGATCTTTTCGAACTGATGCCGATGCATCTTTGCCTGGACGGCTCGGGCGGGATCGTCTCTTGCGGACGCACCATGGCCCGGCTCCTGCACGGCCGGGACCGCATCGACCAGGCTTTCATCCACATCGGCCGCGACGGTCAGGAGACGACGCTGGAGGACATGCTGGCGCGGATCTCGTCCGGCAAACGGGTGTTTCTGAACCTGCGCGCGCATCACGACATCTATCTGCGTGGCCATGGCGTGCAGACCTCCGACGGGCTGGTGCTGTTGAACCTCGGCTTCGGTGCCTCGCTCTATCCGGCGATCCGGGCTTTCGACCTGAGGGATTCGGATTTCTCGCCCTCGGACCAGGCGATCGAGTTCCTGTTCCTGCACGAGGCGAACAAGGCGGCGCTGGCCGAATTGTCGCGCGTCAACAAGAGCCTGAAGACCGCGCGCGAGCATGCGCAGATCATGTCCGTGACCGATCCGCTGACGGGTGTGCTGAACCGCCGGGGTTTCGACATTGCCTTCCAGAGGGCCATGGAGCAGCGCGAGCACATGCCCTTTGCCCTGGTCCACTTGGATCTGGACCATTTCAAGCAGGTGAACGACCGTTTCGGCCATGCGGCCGGGGATCGCCTGCTGCAGCTGGCGGCAGAGGCCATCCGCTCGGAACTGCGCGCCAGCGACAAGGTCTGCCGCGCCGGCGGGGACGAATTTCTGGTGCTGATTTTCTCGACCACCCGCCCCGAGGCGCTCCAGAAGGCCTGCGGCCGGATCATCTCTCGCCTCGAAACCCTCGAGGGCGCCGAGCACGATCAGCGGATCTCGGCCAGTATCGGCATCGCGGTCTGCCCGCCGGACCCCGCGATTGGGGAGGCCGACCTGTTCGAACGCGCGGACAGTGCGCTTTATCGGGCCAAGGCTTCGGGCCGGGGGCGCGTGGTCATCTGGCAGGCAACGATGTAATTCGGGCGGTCCAGAGTCATTGGGCGTCCCTTTCGCCCGCAGGCTCCAGGCCGTGCGCTGCGTCTTGCGGTAGATCGCGTCGATCATGACAACCTTCTCCTTGCCGCCTTCCGAAGCCAGCCCCACCATCATCCGGGCGAAGACGCCCCGTTCGGGGCTGCACTCGAACGGTGGCGTTTGCCACTTACCCACTCGCTTCCATCTGTTGCCGAGCGTCTTGGTCCGGCGGTATTCCCGAGGCGCGTCGCACCATCGCAAACCATTGCGATTGATAAAGACCAAGCGACGTGCTGCGATCTCGGAAGGCTCTGCTACGCTGTCGGCCACCATCGGCGGGGCGGCTGGCCTCTGGTCACGTTCCTTTGCCATGCTTGGTGCCCGAACCCTCGGACGTGCTGACGCTCGACATTCTGGGGGCCGTGGGACTGGACCTGTTCTTTCGCGGGCAATCCGTCTGGCATATCTCGCTGAATGGCTCTGCGATCCAACTGCGCCGCGCGGCCTTTTGGGACATGGTGGAACGCGACCGCTGGAGCCTGACCTTGCCGCGCCCGACCGGCACGGATACGATCAAGGCTCTAGGCGATGAAGTGCTTTCGCTGACCATTGGGGCCAGTCCCGAGACGCCTTGGCAGGGATGCGGGCCGCTGTCTGCCGATCCCGGCCACCATTCCCTAGGAACAGCAAACGAAAGCAATCCAAGGGCTGCGCACCGCTCTTTGGCCGTGGTGACCTCGAAAAAGGATTACGGCCACCACACGGGCGGTCCCGTCCTGAATTCAAGCGCATTGACCTGACGCCCGACATGGCAAAGGCGGGGCTGGGCGAGACGGCACGCGACCTTTACGACCGGGTGCTTGCTGCATGTGGAATCCCGCCCGGTATGCTGACGGCCTCGGGGAACGCGGGTGCGATCCGGGAACAGATGCGGGCCTTTGCGCTGACCACGCTGGACCCTCTCGCCCGCATGATCACGCCCGAACTGTCGCGCAAGATCGGCGTATCCCGTCTTGGCCTTCAAGACCTCATGTCGGCTGACGTGGCGGGCCGTGCCCGTGCTGTCGGCTCGCTGGTGCAGTCTGGTGTTCCCCCTCAACACAGCCATGGCGCGTGGGCTAGGACAATGTGAGCCTGCCCGAGGGCGCCAGCAAGCCGATTGCGGCGGGGGGCGAGTGATGAACCCGAAACACCTTTTCCAGAACCTGCAACGCGCGGCGAAGCTGCACCCGGCTTGCCGCCATGTCTCAATCTGGCAAGTGGCCCGCGACTCGAACGGCCAAGAAATCGTCGGCGAAGATGACTCCTATGAATGGGCCAAGCTCTGTCATGCTCACGCCGTCTATGCCTTCGGCCGGCCCGACGAATGGGCGGGCGCTACGGGCGAGTACTCGGGCACGCTCGAGATAAGCATCCTGCCCGATCCGGTGACGCTCAACTCGCTGGCCCGGTGATCCAACGCCCGAGGTATCCCTTGCCATGACAAGGAGCGGGGCGATGCCATGGGCTTCGTGCAAACATTTGCATGTCGTGAGCCGCTGGCCGGGGATGTGGCCCCCGCGATCTTGTCTGACGGGTGAGTCATTCCTGCCACAGCGATAGACGGGAAGTCTGCTATTTGCTGCTACTAGCCGATTTTTGGGGTGGGGTAATATGCTGCCAAGTCTTTGATTTTACTTGGCTCCGGCGGTAGGGATCGAACCTACGACCAATTGATTAACAGTCAACTGCTCTACCGCTGAGCTACGCCGGAACACGGGGCGGTGTATAGCCTCGCCTCTCGGAGGCGTCCAGAGGCATTCGCGGATTTTTTGCATCTTCGCGAAAAATCCTCCAGCGCCCGCGCCACCAAGGAAGTCAATGCGCGGAAAACACTGAATTCGCTGCGATTTGACCGGTGGTCGAGACCGCGCCAAGCTCGGAGAGCGCGATCAGATGCGCCAGGACGTTGCGCGTCGCCGCCGGAATCAGCGCCGGCGCCACGTCGTAGATTCGCCGCGCCAGCGCCGTCGCATCGGCCGGGCCCTCGCGCAGGGCGGCGAGGATCTGCGCCGTGCGCAGGCGCCGGTGCGCCGCAAGCTCGGAGAGGCGCGCGGCAGGGTCGGCGACCGCTGTGCCATGCGCGGGCAGAAGCTCGGCCGCGCCCAGCCGGTCCAGCCGCGACAGGGTGCGGAAATAGTCGCCCAGATCGCCGTCCGGCGGCGAGATCAGCGTCGAGGACCAGCCCATCACCACGTCGCCGCAGAACACCCGGGCGCCGTCCTGAAAGCTCAGGTGGCCGGCGAAATGGCCGGGCGTGTGCAGCGCCACCAGCCGCCATTCGTCGCTTTCCACCACCGCGCCATCGGCCAGCGCCACGTCGGGGGCAAAGTCGCGGTCCAGCCCCTCGCCGCCGGCGATGCCGCCCTCGGCCGCCAGGCGCTGCATCACGGCCGAGCGTCCGGCCTCGGCCGGGCCGAAGCCCAGGATCGGCGCGCCGGTCGCCTGCGCCAGGGCGCGCGCACCGCCGGAATGGTCCAGATGCGCGTGGGTCACGAAGATATGGCTGATCCGCCCGCCGGCTGCGGCCAGGATCGCCGCGCGATGCGCGGGCAGGTCGGGGCCGGGGTCGATCACCGCGACCTGGTCGTGGCCCAGCAGGAAGGTATTGGTGCCCGGCCCGGTCAGCGGCGAGGGATTGTCGGCGGCAATGATCCGCAGGTCTTTCGTGGCATGTGTCATGCCGCTAACCTAGACGCGGGTCGGCCGGCTTTCCAAGGCCGCAATGAGGCGAAGGGCGATGAATTTCGACTGGCTGAAGCGTTTCATGCCGCGCGGGCTCTATGGCCGCGCCGCGCTGATTCTGTTCCTGCCGGTGGTCGTGGTGACCGTCGTCGTCACCGTCATGTTCCTGCAGCGCCATTTCGAGGACGTGACCCGGCAGATGACCAGCGGCATGACCGGCGAGATCGGCCTAGTCGCGGCGCGGATCGAGGCGGCGCCGGACCTGGCGGCGGCGCGGGCCTCGGCCGATGCGGTGGCCGGGCCGCTGGGGCTGGCGCTGACCCTGCCGGCGCCGACCGCGCGGGGCGACCGGCATGCCTTCTATGACCTCTCGGGGCGCATCGTCATCGCCGAGCTGCACGCGCGCGTGCCCGCGGTCGGGGCGGTGGACCTGGGCCAGCGCCGCGAGGTGCGGGTCACGCTGCGCAGCCGGCATGGCGATTACCTGCTGGTGTTTCCGCGCGCCCGGGTCAGCGCCTCGAACCCGCACCAGCTGCTGGTGCTGATGGTCGGCACCTCGCTGTTGATGACCGCCATCGCGACGATCTTCCTGCGCAACCAGCTGCGGCCGATCCGGCGCCTGGCGCGCGCCGCCGAGGAATATGGCAAGGGCCGCATCATCCCCTATCGCCCGGCCGGGGCCAGCGAGATCCGCAGCGCCGGTACCGCCTTCCTGGAGATGCGCGCCCGCATCGAGCGCCAGAACGAGCAGCGCAAGCAGATGCTCTCGGGCGTCAGCCACGACCTGCGCACGCCGCTGACCCGGCTGCGGCTGGGCCTGTCGATGCTCTCGCCCGATTACCCGCCCGAGCCGGACGAGATCGCGGCGCTGGAAAGCGACGTGGCGGCGATGGGCACCATGGTCGATGCCTTCCTGGACCATGCCCGCGACGCGGCCCAGGACGCGCCGCCGCGATCGGAACCGGCGCTGGATTTCCTGCGCGGCATCGTGGCGGATGCGCAGCGCGGCGGCCAGGACGTGCGGCTGCACGCGCTGACCGGCGACGAATCCGGCCGCGCCACCTTCAGCCGCGACAGCCTGCGCCGCGCCATCGAGAACCTGATCGGCAATGCCGTGCGCTATGGCGAGCGGGCCGAGGTCGATGCCGCGCTGGGGCCGAGCTATTTCCGCATCTCGGTCGAGGACGACGGCCCCGGCATCCCGCCCGAGCGGCGCGAGGAGGCGCTGCGGCCCTTTACCCGGCTCGATCCGGCGAGGAACCAGAACCAGGGCCAGGGCGTCGGTCTGGGCCTGGCCATCGCCGCCGACATCGCCCGCGCCCATGGCGGCCAGTTGCGGCTGGGCGAGGGCGAGCGGCTGGGCGGCTTGCGGGCCGAGATCGTCATTCCGCGCTGAGCGGCGCGGTTGCGGGATGCCCCGCCGCGGGCTAAGCCTGTCACAAAGACATAAGACAGAAGGGATTCCGCGATGCGGGCATTCGTATTTCCGGGGCAGGGCGCCCAGGTCGTCGGCATGGGGCGCGAACTGGCCGAGGCCTGGCCGGCGGCGCGCGCGGTCTTCGACGAGGTGGACGAGGCGCTGGGAGAGAACCTGTCGGAACAGATCTGGAACGGCGACATCGAGACCCTGACCCTGACCCAGAACGCCCAGCCGGCGCTGATGGCGACCTCGCTGGCCGCCTTCCGGGCGCTGGAAGCCGAGGGTTTCGGCATTGCGGACGCGGATTTCGTCGCCGGCCACTCGCTTGGCGAATATTCGGCGCTTTGCGCGGCAGGCGCCCTGAGCCTCGCGGATACCGCGCGGCTGTTGCGCCTGCGCGGCCAGGCCATGCAGGAAGCGGTGCCGGTCGGGCAGGGCGCCATGGCGGCGATCCTGGGCCTCGATTTCGCCGCGGTGGACCAGATCGCGCGCGACGCGGCCGAGGGCGAGGTCTGCCAGGCCGCCAATGACAACGACCCGGCGCAGGTGGTGATCTCGGGGCACAAGGAAGCGGTCGAGCGCGCGGCGGCGCTGGCCAAGGAGCGCGGCGCCAAGCGGGCGCTGATGCTGCCGGTCTCGGCGCCGTTCCATTCGGCGCTGATGCAGCCGGCGGCGGCGGTGATGGCCGAGGCGCTGGCGGCGGTCGAGATCGCCGCCCCCGCCGTGCCGCTGGTCGCCAATGTCCGCGCCGAGCCGGTGACCGAGCCCGGCGCGATCCGCCGGCTGCTGGTCGAGCAGGTGACGGGCTCGGTGCGCTGGCGCGAGTCGGTCGCGTTCCTGGCCGAGGCCGGCGTGACGGAGTTCTGGGAGATCGGCGCCGGCAAGGCGCTGTCGGGGATGATCAAGCGCATCTCGAAAGAGGCGGTGACGCGGCATATCGGCGTGCCGGCGGATATCGCGGCGCTGAAGGCATAAGGGGGCTCCGCCCCCATCCCTGCGGGATTCCCCCGGGGTATTTGGAAAACGGAGAAGAGCTTGATGTTTGATCTGACGGGCAGGAATGCGCTGGTGACCGGGGCCTCGGGCGGGATCGGCGGCGCGGTGGCCGAGGCGCTGCATGCCGCCGGCGCCACGGTGGCGCTGTCGGGCACGCGCGAGGCGCCGCTGCGCGAGCTGGCCGAGAAGCTGGGCGCGCGGGCGCATGTCGTGACCGCGAACCTGGCGGATGCCGCCGCCGTCGAGGCGCTGCCCAGGGCGGCGGCCGAGGCCATGGGCTCGGTCGATGTGCTGGTCAACAATGCCGGCATCACCCGCGACAACCTGTTCATGCGCATGTCGGACGAGGAATGGGCGCAGGTGATCGAGGTGAACCTGACCTCGAGCTTCCGGCTGTGCCGGGCGGTGCTGCGCGGCATGATGAAGGCGCGCTGGGGCCGGATCGTGAACATCGGCTCGGTCGTCGGCGCCACCGGCAACCCGGGGCAGGGCAATTACGCCGCCGCCAAGGCCGGCCTCGTGGGCATGTCGAAGAGCCTGGCCTATGAGGTCGCCTCGCGCGGGATCACGGTGAATTGCGTCGCGCCCGGCTTCATCGAGACGGCGATGACCGACAAGCTGAACGACGAGCAGAAGGGCCGCCTCCTGACGCAGATCCCGGCCGGCCGCATGGGTTCCGCGCAGGAGATCGCCGCGGCGGTGCTGTATCTGGCCAGCCCCGAGGCGGGCTATGTCACCGGCGCGACCCTGCATGTCAACGGCGGCATGGCGATGCTTTGATCGTGGTTTATGCGGGTTGCAAGATCACGTCTCCGTGCTATATCCCGCACACAAGGCTGCAGGGGAACCGCCCTGGGCTGCGCCCGGCCTTGGGCCGGACCATTCTGGGCGGATGCCCGCGAAAACGAGGAAGAGACATGAGCGATATCGCTGATCGCGTGAAGAAAATCGTCGTCGAGCACCTGGGTGTCGATGAGGACAAGGTGACCGAGACCGCCTCGTTCATCGACGATCTCGGCGCCGACTCGCTGGACACCGTGGAACTGGTCATGGCGTTCGAAGAGGAATTCGGCATCGAGATCCCGGATGATGCCGCCGAGACCATCCAGACCTTCGGCGATGCCGTGAAGTTCATTCAGGGCGCGGTCTGATCCCTTCCGGGGACTGTTTCCAGGGGCGGTGCTTCCGATGCGGAAGCGCCGCCCTTTTCTTTTTGTTTTCGCGGAACTGCCGGCATCTTCCGCCCGTTTAGGCGGCGAACCTGTAGAAAGGAGAATGCCTTATGGCAGTCAACGTCCAGGGTCTCAGCGACAATGCCCGCAAGACCGCCATCGCCGAACTGAACGCGCGCCTCGCCGATGCCGTGGCGCTGTCGGCCGCGATCAAGCAGGCGCATTGGAACGTCAAGGGCCGCAACTTCATCGCCGTGCACGAGCTGTTCGATACCGTCTTTGCCAACCTTCAGGTGCATGTCGATACCATGGCCGAGCGCGTGCAGGTGCTGGACGGCGTGGCCGTCGGCACGGTCGAGAAGGTGGCCAAGGCCAGCACGCTGAAGGAATACCCGACCGACCTGACCAAGGCCGAGGACCATATCAAGGCGGTCTGCGAGCGGATGCGCGATTACGGCAAGAAGGTGCGCGAGGCCATCGACACCACCGACGAGGCCGGCGACGCCGATACCGCCGACCTGTTCACCGCCGCCTCGCGCACCGCCGACAAGGACCTGTGGTTCATGGAAAGCCACCTGGAATAGGCGGCGCGCCAGAGGCGGAAAGACGGGGCCGGTCGCGGCCCCGTTTCCGTTTTCACTTCGGCATCGGCGCGGTGATGCCCTCGACATAGAAATTCATGCCGCGCAGCTCCTCGTCGCTGGCCGTCTGGCCCTCGGCCAGCCAGTCGCTGCCGTCCTGCTTCTTCAGCGGTCCGGTGAAGGGGTGGTATTCGCCCGAGGCGATCTTCGCCTTCAGCGCCTCGGCCTCGGCCTTGACCTCGGCGGGCACGGCCTCGGTGATCTCGCCGATCTCGACCTCGCCCTCGCCGATGCCCAGCCAGACCGAATGCGATGTCCAGGTCCCGTCCAGCACTTCGCCGACGCGCTTGATGTAATAGGGCGCCCAGTTGTCGATGATCGACGAGACGCGCGGCGTCGGCTTGAAGGCCGCCATGTCGCTGGCCTGGCCGAAGCCGATGGCGCCGGCCTCCTGCGCCTTGGCGAGCGGCGCGGTCGAGTCGGTGTGCTGCAGGATCACGTCCACGCCCTCGGCGATCAGCGCGGCGGCGGCGTCGGCCTCTTTCGCGGGGTCGAACCAGGTATAGGCCCAGACCACCTTCATCTCGACATCCGGGTTCACCTTCTTGGCGTGCAGGTAGGAGCTGTTGATGCCCTGCACCACCTCGGGGATCGGGAACGAGCCGATATAGCCGATCTTGTTCGACTTGGTCATGCGCCCGGCGATGGTGCCCATGACGGCGCGGCCCTCGTAGAAGCGGGCGTCATAGGTCGCCAGGTTCTCGGCGGTCTTGTAGCCGGTGGCGTGCTCGAACTTCACGTCGGGGAATTTCTTCGCCACGTTCACGGTCGCGTCCATGAAGCCGAAGCTGGTGGTGAAGATCAGCTTGTGGCCCGACAGCGCCAGCTGGGTGATGGCGCGCTCGGCATCGGCGCCCTCGGGGACCGACTCGATGAAGGTGGTCTCGACGCGGTCGCCGTATTTTTCCACCACCGCCTTGCGGGCCAGGTCGTGCTGGAAGGTCCAGCCGCCGTCGCCGACCGGGCCGACATAGATGAAGCCGACCTTCAGCTTTTCACCTTGGGCAAAGCCGGGCAGGGCCGAGACGGCGACCAGCGCGGCGGCGCTGCCAAGAAGGGTTCTGCGTTTCATCCGGGTCTCCTGAATAAGGCGCTAGCGCAGCGCGTGGAAGGACCGCCCGAGCGAGCCAGGGGCAGATCCCCCGCCCGAGCGGCCGAATTTCTGCCGGGCCGAGATCAGCACCAGCACGAGGATCGTGGCGAGATAGGGCGCCATGCTGAGCAGCTGCACCGGCACCGCGACCCCGGCCGCCTGCAGGCGCAGCTGCAGCACGGTGACGCCACCGAAGAGCCAGGCCCCGGCCAGGACGCCCCAGGGGTTCCATTGCGCAAAGACCACGATGGCGAGCGCGATCCAGCCGGCGCCGGCGGTCATGCCCTCGGTCCATTGCAGCACCGTGGCGATCGAGACATAGGCCCCGCCCATGCCCGCCATGGCGCCGCCGAAACCGATGGCGGCGATGCGCACGGTGCGCACCGGATAGCCAAGCGCATGGGCGGCGTCGTGGTTCTCGCCCACTGCGCGCAGGATCAGGCCGGGGCGGGTGCGGACCAGGAACCACCAGACCGCCGGCACCAGCGCCAGGCCCAGCCAGATCATGCCGTTCAGTCCCAGCGGCCCGGCCATCATCGCCGGCGCCTTGACGCCCTCGTAGGGCTTGCCGAACATCGCGGTCAGCCCCAGGCCGAACAGCACCAGCGCCAGGCCGGTCGCGACCTGGTTCGACAGCAGGTATTGCGTCATCACCGCGAACAGCATCGACAGCGCCGCCCCCGCCAGCGCCGCCACGGCAAAGCCGACCGCCGGACTGCCGCTGGCATGGGCGGCGGCGAAACCGGCCAGCGCGCCGCCGATCATCATGCCCTCGACGCCCAGGTTCAGCACGCCGGCGCGCTCGACGACCAGCTCGCCCAGGGCCGCGAACAGGATCGGCGTCGCGGCGCCCATCAGCAGAATCAGGACGGTCATCATGCGCGCCTCCGGATGCGATAGCGGGTCAGGATGTCGAAACCGAGCAGGAAGAACAGCAGCATGCCCTGGAACACCTGCACCGTGGCGGCGGGCAGGTTCAGCATCATCTGTGCCAGCTCGCCGCCGATATAGGTCAGCGCCATCAGCAGTCCCGCCAGCAGGATGCCCAAGGGATGCAGCCGGCCCAGGAAGGCCACGATGATCGCGGTGAAACCATAGCCCGAGCCGAAGCTTTCGGTGATCTGGCCGGCAGGCCCCGCGACCTCGAACAGACCCGCCAGGCCCGCCAGCGCGCCCGAGACGCCCAGGCACAGCGCCACCAGCCGCTCGGGGCGCACGCCGGCGAAGCGCGCGGCGCGCGGCGCGGCGCCGGCGGTGCGGATCTGGAAGCCCAGGACATGGCGCGACATCACGAACCAGGTCAGCGCCAGCGCCACCCCGGCCGCGACCACGCCCCAATGCAGGCCGGTGCCGGCGACCAGCTCGGGATTCGCGGCCGCCTCGTATTGCTGCAGGTTGCGCGAGCCGGGAAAATTGAAGCCCTCGGGGTTCTTCATCGGCCCGAAGGCCATCCAGGCGGCGATCTTCTGCGCGACATAGACCAGCATCAGCGAGACGAGGATTTCCGAGGCGCCGAACCAGTTCCGCAGCAGCGCCGGGATCATGCCCCAGGCCCAGCCGCCCGCCGCGCCGGCGACGATCATCGCCGGAAAGATCCAGAACGCATCCAGCGGATAGGCGGCCAGCGCCACCGCCGCGCCGCAGATCGCGCCGATGATGTATTGCCCCTCGGCGCCGATGTTCCAGATCCCGGCGCGGAAGCCCAGGGCCAGCCCGCAGGCGATCAGGATCAGCGGCCCGGCCTTGACCAGCAGCTGCGGCCGCGAATAGCCGCTCGCGGGGCCGAACAGCGGGTCCCAAAAGATGGTGCGGATCGCGGCCAGCGGGTCGAAGCCCATGGCGGCGAACAGAAGCCCGCCGACCAGCATGGTGGCCAGCACGGCCAGAACGGGCGTGGCGATCTGCCAGCCCAGGGGCGCGCTCGCGCGCGGCTCAAGCCGGAACATGCGCTACCTCCATGCCATGCGCGCCGCCCAGCATCAGGCCGATTTCCTCGAGGCTCAGCCCCTCGGTCGGGCGCGGCGCCGACAGCCGGCCCTCGTTCAGGGCGCAGAAGCGGTCCGACAGTTCCAAGAGCTCATCCAGGTCCTGCGAGATGACGATCACCCCGGCCTCGTTGCTGGCCAGGTCCAAGAGCGCCTGCCGGACCTGCGCCGCCGCGCCGGCATCGACGCCCCAGGTCGGCTGGTTGACCACCAGCACGCGCGGCTTGCCCAAGACCTCGCGGCCGATGACGAATTTCTGCAGGTTCCCGCCCGACAGCGCCCCGGCGGCGGTGCCGGGGCCGGGGGTGCGCACGTCGAAGGCCTTGATGACGGATTCGGCAAAGCGCCGGGCCGCGCCGTGGTCGATCAGCCCGTGCCGCACCAGGCCCTGCCGCGCGCCGGCGGTCAAGAGCGTGTTCTCGGCCAGCGAGAATTCGGGCACGGCGGCATGGCCCAGCCGGTCCTCGGGCGCCGCCAGCAGGCCCAGCCGGCGCCGCGCCTCGGGGCCCATGGCGGAAAGGTCGGTGCCGTCCATGACCACGGTGCCCGGCGCCGTCGGCTCCTCGCCCGAAAGCGCGGCCAGCAGCGCCTCCTGCCCGTTGCCGGCGACGCCGCCGATGCCCAGGATCTCGCCCGCGCGCAGGGTCAGCCCCACGGCGCGCAGCCCTGCGGCGGATAGGCCCGAGACCGTCAGGATCTCGGCCCCCGGCACCCGGCCCGAGCGGTCGACGACCCGCATCTCGGCCCCGACCATCATCGCCGCCAGTTCGCGCGCGGAATGGGCGCGCGGATCGACGGTGCCCACGAGTCTGCCATGGCGCAGGATGGTGGCGCGGTCGCAATGCGTGCGGATCTCGTCCAGCTTGTGGCTGATATACAGGATCGCCGTGCCCTGCGCGGCCAGTTGGCGCAGGGTGGCGAACAGGATCTCGGCCTCCTGCGGGGTCAGGACCGAGGTCGGCTCGTCCATGATCAGCAGGCGCGGATCCTGCAACAGGCAGCGGATGATCTCGACCCGCTGCCGCTCGCCCGCCGACAGGCTGGCGATGCGGCGCGCGGGGTTCAGCGGCAGGCCATAGGCCTGGCTGACCTCGGCGATGCGGCGGGCCAGGTCGGCGCGCGGCGGCGGGTTCTCCATCCCCAGCGCCACGTTCTCGGCCACGCTCAGCGCCTCGAACAGCGAAAAATGCTGAAATACCATGGCGACGCCGGCGGCGCGGGCAGCGCGCGGATCGGCCGGCGCGTGCGGCGCACCCGAAAGGGTCATCGCGCCGTCGTCGGGCCGCACCAGGCCATAGATCATCTTGACCAGCGTGGACTTGCCGGCGCCGTTCTCGCCCAGCAGGGCGTGGATCTCGCCCGGGCCGACGGCAAAGCTGACATCGTCATTGGCGCGCACGCCGGGATAGGTCTTGCCCAGGCCCTCGGCCCGGAAAACATCGGTCACGATGCGCCCCTGTCGTTTTTCGTCCAGTCTTAGCGGCTTTCCGCCGAGTGGCAATTGCACAATCGGGCAGGTCGGCCCTAGATTGCCGCCATGACCGAAAACCTGCCGCGATTCATCCACCTGCGCACCCATTCCGAACACTCCCTGCTGGAAGGCGCGGTGCCCGTCAAGAAACTTGCTGATCTTGCAGCACAAAACGGCATGCCCGCGGTGGCGCTGACCGATACGAACGCGTTGTTCGCGGCGCTGGAATTCTCGGTCAAGGCCCAGGAATACGGCGTGCAGCCCATCATCGGCTGCCAGGTGACGCTTGCCGCCGAGGTGACGGCGCCGGTGGTGCTGCTGGCGCAGAATGAGGCAGGCTGGCTCAATCTGATGCAGTTGTCGAGCTGCCTCTACCTGCGCGAGGATGCCGCGCTGCCCCATGTCACCCTGGACGAGCTGGAAGCCCATGCCGAAGGGCTGATCTGCCTGACCGGCGGCGCGCTGGGTCCGCTGGGCCTGCTGACAGCCCAGGGCCGCGTCCCCGAGGCCCGCGCGCTGGCCCAACGCCTCGCCGCCGCCTTCCCGACCCGGGTTTACGTCGAGCTCCAGCGCCACCACGACGCCGAGGGCCGCCCGGTCCCCGAGGAGCAGGCCGCCGAGCCGGGTCTGATCGAGCTCGCCTATGCGCTCGACCTGCCGCTGGTGGCGACGAACGACGTCTATTTCCCCAAGCCCGAGCTCTATGCCGCGCATGACGCGCTGATCTGCATCTCGGAACGCGCCTATGTCGATCAGACCGCGCCGCGCCGCCGGCTGACGCCGCAGCATTACTTCAAGTCCCAGGCCGAGATGGCGACGCTGTTCGCCGATCTGCCCGAGGCTCTGGAGAATACCGTCGAGATCGCCCGCCGCTGCGCCTTCGCGGTCAAGAAGCACAAGCCGATCCTGCCGCGCTTCGCGGATGACGAGGTCGAGGAGCTGCGCCGCCAGGCCTGGGAGGGATTGCGCGCCCGGCTCGCGGTCATTCCCCATGCCGTGCCCGTCGCGGAATACGAGGAACGCCTGCGCTTCGAGCTTGGCATCATCGAGCAGATGGGCTTTCCGGGCTATTTCCTGATCGTGGCCGATTTCATCAAATGGGCCAAGGACCACGGCATCCCGGTCGGGCCGGGCCGCGGCTCGGGCGCGGGCAGCCTCGTCGCCTATGCACTGACGATTACCGACCTGGATCCAATCCGTTACAGCCTCTTGTTCGAGCGTTTCCTGAACCCGGAACGGGTCTCGATGCCCGACTTCGACATCGACTTCTGCATGGATCGCCGCGAGGAGGTGATCCAGTACGTGCAAGAGAAATACGGCCGCGACAAGGTCGGCCAGATCATCACCTTCGGCGCGCTCTTGTCCAAGGCGGCGGTGCGCGACGTCGGCCGCGTGCTGCAAATGCCCTTCGGCCAGGTTGACCGGCTGTCGAAGATGATCCCGGTCGAGGGCGTGAAGCCCGTCAGCGTCACCAAGGCCTTGGCCGATGAACCTCGACTGCGCGAAGCCGCCAAGGAAGAGGTCGTCGCCCGCCTGCTGGATTACGCCGCCAAGCTGGAGGGGCTTCTGCGCAACGCCTCGACCCATGCCGCCGGCGTGGTGATCGGCGACCGGCCGCTGGACCGGCTGGTGCCGCTTTACCGCGACCCGGCCTCGGACATGCCGGCAACGCAGTTCAACATGAAATGGGTCGAACAGGCCGGGCTGGTGAAGTTCGACTTCCTCGGCCTGAAAACCCTGACGGTGATCCAGAATGCCGTCGACCTGATCAACGGCACCGGCCGGCCGCTGCATGTCGCCGCCGACGGGCGCCAGCTTTACCAGCCCGCGCCGGGGGCCGAGAACCAGATCAACCTGATCCCGCTGGACGACAAGCCCAGCTACGAGCTTTTCGCCAGCGCCCGCACCGTGGCGGTGTTCCAGGTCGAAAGCTCGGGCATGATGGACGCGCTGCGGCGCATGAAGCCGACCTGCATCGAGGACATCGTCGCGCTGGTCGCCCTCTATCGCCCCGGCCCGATGGAGAACATCCCGACCTATTGCGAGGTGAAGAACGGCCTCAAACCCCTTGAATCCATTCACCCAACCATCGACCACATCCTGGCCGAGACCCAGGGCATCATCGTCTATCAGGAACAGGTGATGCAAATCGCCCAGGTCATGGCCGGCTATTCCCTGGGCGGCGCCGACCTGCTGCGCCGCGCCATGGGCAAGAAGATCGCCGAGGAAATGGCCAAGGAGCGGCCGAAATTCGTCGACGGCTGCGCCGCGCAGGGAATCGACAAGAAGAAGGCCGGCGAGGTCTTTGACCTCCTTGAGAAATTTGCAAACTACGGCTTCAACAAATCCCACGCCGCCGCCTATGCCGTGGTCAGCTACCAGACCGCCTGGCTCAAGGCGAACCACCCGGTCGAATTCATGGCTGCGGTGATGAACTGCGATATCCATCTGACCGACAAGCTGGCGATCTACAAGCGCGAGGCCGACCGGATGGGGATCGAGACCGTGCCGCCCTGCGTCAACCGCTCCGAAGCCGGTTTCAGCGTCCGCGACGGCCGCATCCACTATGCGCTCGGCGCGCTGAAGGGCGTCGGCGTCGAGGCGATGCGGCTCATCACCCAGGCGCGCGGGCCGATCCCCTTCCGCGACCTGCATGATTTCGCCCGCCGCGTCGACATGAAGCGCCTGGGCAAGCGCCCGCTGGAAATGCTGGCCCGCGCCGGCGCCTTCGACCTTCTCGAGTCGAACCGGGCCCGGGTGCTGAAGTCGCTCGACGGGCTGGTCGCCTGGTCGGCGGCGGTGCAGGAGGCCGCGGCCTCGCAGCAAAGCTCGCTCTTCGGCGGGGGCGAGGATCTGCCGCCGCCGCGCCCGGTTCCGGCGCCGATCTGGATGCCGGCCGAGAAGCTGGGCGAGGAGCATGCCGCCATCGGCTTCTATCTCTCGGGCCACCCGCTCGACGACTATCAGCCGGCGCTGCGCCGCAAGAACGTGCAGACGCTCGCCGAGGTGACGCAGGCGGCGGCGGATGGCGCGCTGGTCGCCTCGATGGCCGGCACCGTGGCCTTCCGCCAGGAAAAGAAATCCGCCCGCGGCACCCGCTTCGCCTTCGTCGGCCTGTCGGACCCGACCGGGCTTTACGAGGTGACGGTGTTTTCCGACACGCTCGATGCCCATCGCCAGCATCTCGAGCCGGGCGAGAACGTCGTCCTGCAGGTGCAGGTCGAGCCCTCGGGCGAGCAGGTCAAGCTGCTGGCGCGCGGCGTCACGCCCCTGGACCAATATGTCGCCGATGCCGGCGCGAACCGGCTTGCGGTCGAGATCGCCGGCGTCGATGCTGTCCCCGGCATCGCCGACGCCCTGGCCCGCATCCTGGCCGAGGTGAACGCGCCGGCCCGGGCGCGCGGCCCGATCGCGCTGCGGCTCAAGGACGGCGACGATCTGGTCGATATCGAGATCGCCGCCGATGCCCCCCTGACCACGCCCGCGCGCCAGGCGCTGCGGGTGGTGCCGGGGGTGCTGGAGGTGCTCGAGGAATGATTTTTCAGCTGGCCCAGGGCCGATTCGTTCAGGAGGTTCAGAATGCAATTTCCCACCATCGCGCAGGGCGGCACGCCCAATGCGGACGGGGCGGTGACGCGCTATGTCTCGCCCGAGGTGCAGAATAAAAGCTGGTTCAACCCGACCCGGCCGGTGATCTTCGTCAATGGCATGATGAACAGCGGCGCCGACCATCGCGCCAGCGCCGAGGCGCTGTCCCTGATGCTGGGCTGCCCGGTCTTCGGCGTCTACAACAAGAAGGACGGCTTCTGGACCGACCTGTTCCAATGCCTCACCGACAAGGCGAAGCTGACGCAGGTGCAGACCTCGAACCTGAACCACAACACCAACTGGATCGCCTTCTTCGAGCAGGTCTGGCAGAAGCAACGCGAAAAGCGGCCGATGCTGACCAAGGAAACCTTCGCGCATGAGATGCTGGCCGGCAACCCGGCGGCGCAATCGCTGTTTGCGCTTCTGATCGGCCAGCCCGGCGGCATGCTCGGCGCGCCGATCTATTGCCACAGCCAGGGCAATCTGGTGACCTCGAACGCGCTATCCGCGGTGACGCTCGTCCGCGGCGCCGGCTCGGTGCGGGGCCTCGAGGTGAACAGCTTCGGCTCGCCGGCGCGCGGCTGGCCGGTTGGGCTGAACCGGGTGAACAACGCCTATACTTTCGATCCGGTCAGCTTCCTCGACCTGACCATGGACTGGTCCAGTTCCAAGGTCGGCTTCAAGGTCGCGCATGGCTTCAGCAATTACGTCGAGCAGGACGGCGAATTCGTCGTCAACCGCTTCCGCACCGGCGGCTGGGGCATGACGGTGAACATGGACGAAAAGGGGCTGGCGAAGTTCTGCGCCGGGCTCGGCACCAACACCCGCCGGCTGCGCGCGATCTTCGACCGGCTGGAAAAGGCGCATTTCACCGACAGCGACGACGTGGCGCTGGAATATGTGCGGCTGCTCACCGACCAGCAGATCGCGGCGCTGCACACCACCGACCCGGCTTTCGTCGCCCAGCTGGTCCGGCTCTTGCAGGCCGGCTATACCGCGGCGGACGAACAGCGCGCCATCGACCGGCTGCAAGCGGCGCAAGGCGTCTCGTGACATGAAAAAGCCCCGCCAGACGGCGGGGCTTTCCATTTCCGGGGCAGGGCGCTCAGTTGCGCTCCTTGTCCACCATCTTGCCTTTGGAAATCCAGGGCATCATGGCGCGCAGCTTCTCGCCGACCTGTTCGATCTGGTGTTCGTCGTTCAGACGGCGGGTCGCCTTGAAGAAGGGCTGGCCGACGGCGTTCTCCTGCATGAAGTCGCGCACGAACTTGCCGGTCTGGATGTCGGTCAGCACGGCTTTCATGCGGGCCTTGGTTTCCTCATAGGGCAGCACGCGCGGGCCCGACACATACTCGCCATATTCGGCGGTGTTCGAGATCGAGTAGTTCATGTTGGCGATGCCGCCTTCATAGATCAGGTCCACGATGAGCTTCACCTCGTGCAGGCACTCGAAATAGGCCATTTCCGGCTCGTAGCCGGCCTCGACCAGGGTTTCGAAGCCCATGCGGATCAGCTCGACCAGGCCGCCGCACAGCACGGCCTGCTCGCCGAACAGGTCGGTTTCGCATTCCTGGCGGAAATTGGTCTCGATGATGCCCGAGCGGCCGCCGCCGATGGCCGAGCAATAGCTCAGCGCCAGGTCCTGCGCCTTGCCGGTGGCGTCGTTGTGGACCGCGAACAGGCAGGGCACGCCGCCGCCCTTGGTGTATTCGCCGCGCACGGTATGGCCGGGGCCCTTCGGCGCCATCATGATGACATCGACGCCGGGCTTCGGCTCGATCAGGCCGAAATGGATGTTCAGGCCATGCGCAAAGGCGATGGCGGCGCCTTCGCGGATGTTGTCATGCACGTATTTCTTGTAGGTCTCGGCCTGCAGCTCGTCGGGCATGGTGAACATGATCAGGTCGGCCCAGGCGGCGGCCTCGGCGATGCCCATGACCTTCAGCCCCTCGGCTTCCGCCTTCTTGGCCGAGGCCGAGCCTTCGCGCAGCGCGACGACCACATTCTTGGCACCCGAATCGCGCAGGTTCAGCGCATGGGCGTGGCCTTGCGAGCCGTAACCCAGCATGGCGATCTTCTTGTCCTTGATCAGGTTCACGTCGCAATCGCGATCATAGTAAACGCGCATCGGAAACTCCCTCCATTTCGCTGAGGGGGTTGTAGCAAAGCCGGCCAGCGCATTCCGTGCAATCTTCGCGCTTTCTTTCCCGATGCGGCGAGGATAATAACCGAATGCCCGCCAAAGTGAAAAAATCATGCCCGACGCCACCGACCGCCGCATCCTGCGCCAGCTGCTCGCCGACCCCGACCTCGGCAATGCCGAGTTGGCGAGTCGCGCCGGCGTCACCCCGGCGAGCCTGTGGCGCCGGCTGGAAAAGCTGCGCCAGACCGGGGTGATCCGCGCCACCGAGACCCGCATCGACTGGCGCAAGCTCGGCTACGAGGTCCAGGTCAGCCTGCGCTTCACCCTGGACAAGACCCACCCCCGCGCCTTCGACGAATTCCAGGCCGCCGCCCGCCGCGTCCCCGAGGTGACCGAGATCCAGACCTTCCTCGGCTCGGTCGACCTGCGGCTGTCGGTCATCGCCCGCGACATGGCGCATTGGCAGCAGATCTACCGCGAAAGCATCCTGACCCTGCCGCATGTCCAGGACAGCGACGCGCTGATGCTGGTCAGCAACATCAAGGACCGCCAGGAGCTGCCGCTGTGACGCTCCCGAATGGTCCCGATGCCACCGATCTCGCCATCCTGCGCCTGCTGGCCGCCGATGCCACGCTGGGCGCGGCCGAGATCGGGCGCGCCCTGGGCCTAACCCAGCCCGCCGCCTGGCGCCGCATCAAGCGCCTGCGCGATGCCGGCATCCTCGCCGGCCGCCGCATCGTGGTCGATACCGCCGCGCTCGGCTTCGGCGTCACCGTCTTCCTGGGCATCCGCCTCGCCGCCAAGGGCCGCACCAGCCTCGAGGATTTCGAGCGCGCCGTGACCGCCATCCCCGAGGTGCAGGTGGTCCAGCACGTCCTGGGCCAGTTCGACTATCGCCTGCGCATCACCGCCCGCGACATCGCCGATTTCGAACGCATCCTGCGCCGCCGCATCATGACCCTGCCCGGCGTCGGCCAGGTCGAGGCGAATGTCATGCTGTCCGAGGAACGCCGCCCAGGCCCTTTGTAATCGGGGCCCCTATAGCCGCTTTTCCATATAGACCCGCCGCAAGCCCAGCTCGGTGGCGCGATGCGTCTCGGCATAGCCGCGCGCGGCATAGATCGCGATGTTCCGGGCCATGATCTCCTGCGTATAAAGCCGCACCACCGGCAGCCCCGCCCGCCGGGCATGGCTTTCGGCGAAATCCATCAGCAGCCGGCCATAGCCCATGCCCTGCGCCGCCGGATCGACGGCGACATTGTCCAGCAGCAGATGGTCCGCGCCCGCGATCAGCACCAGCACCCCGCGCACCGCGCCATCGTCCAGCACCCACAGCACGCCCTCGCGCTGCCGGGCGGCGTAATCGTCGCGCATCGGCCCGGGCACCAGCCCGTTCATCGCCACATAGCCGGCATAGGCCGCGGCGACGATGCGCGCCGCCGGCGCCACGTCGCCCGGCCCGGCCGGCCGGATCTCGGGATCGCGCATCGCCTCTCCTCTCTCGCCTCCAGGCTAGCACGGCGCCCAGCCGCCGCAAGCCCGCCGTCACGGGTTTGTTGGCTTGCATTGCCGCGCCAGAGCCGCCAATCAGGCGCAAGCAGAACCAAGGTGACAGATGGCCAGTCCGCGCCCGTTTTCCCGTTACGAATTCCTGATCGCCTGGCGCTACCTGCGCGCCCGCCGGGCCGAGGGCGGGGTCAGCGTGATGACCTGGATCAGCCTGATCGGCATCGCTCTGGGCGTCATGGCGCTGATCGCCACGCTCTCGGTGCGCGCGGGCTTCCGCGCCGATTTCATCGACACGCTCCTGGGCGCCAACCCGCATACCACGGTGATGTATTACCCGAGCCAGGTCTATAACGAGCTGACCGAGGAAACCTATGTCACCCCCGGCACCATCCAGGATTACGACGCGCTGGCGCAAAAGATCGCGGCGCTTCCCGGCGTGACCCGGGCCGACCCGGCGGTGCGCGGCAAGGTCATGGCGGCGCAGGGCGGCGCCAGCGGCCTGGGCGACGTCTACGGCCTCGGCGCCGAGGCGCTGAAGGCGCTGCCGGGCGTGGTCGATCCCGACCGCGCCATGGGCGACATCGCGGATTACGACAAGGGCGTCGCCATCGGCATCGGCCTGGCCCGCACCCTGGGCGTCGCGGTCGGCGACAGCATCCAGCTGGTCTCGCCCGAGGGGGCGCAGACCGCCGTCGGCACCACGCCGCGGGTCGAGACCTATCCGGTGACCTATATCTTCTCGGCCGGGCGCTGGGACATCGACGAGACCCGCATCTACATGCCCTTCGCCGAGGCGCAGAGCTATTTCAACCGCGACGGCCTCGCCGACGAGATCCAGGTCTATGTCTCGGACCCCGAACAGGTCGACCGCTGGACCCCGGAACTGCTGGCCGCGGCGGGCGAGCGCGCCCAGGTCTGGAGCTGGCGCGACGCCTCCTCGAGCTTCCTCTCGGCGCTCGACATGGAGGATGACGTGATGTTCCTGATCCTGTCGATCCTGGTTCTGATCGCGGCGATGAACATCACCTCGGGGCTGATCATGCTGGTCAAGAACAAGGGCCGCGACATCGGCATCCTGCGCACCATGGGGCTGACGCAGGGCGCGGTGCTGCGGGTGTTCTTCCTCTGCGGCGCCTTCACCGGCATCATCGGCACGGCGGCGGGCGTCGCCCTGGGCGTGGCGCTGTCGCTGAACGTCGATCACATCATGGCGGCGCTGAACTGGCTGACCGGCGGCAATGCCTGGCAGCCCGAGGTGCGCGGCATCTATGCGCTGCATGGCGAGCTGCGCGCCTGGGACATCTTCCGCGCCGTGGCGCTGTCGCTGGTGCTGTCCTTCGTCGTGACCATCTTCCCGGCCCGCCGCGCCGCCCGCATGAACCCGGTGGAGGCGCTGCGCTATGAATGACGTGCCGACCCTCCAGCGCATCTGCAAGACCCGGGGCAGGGGCGGCCTCGCCCGCGCGCCCCGCCTTCCCCGCCGCACGAACCCGCAGGAGCCGCCGCGCCATGACTGACGTGCTGACCCTCGAGCGCATCTGCAAGACCTATGGCAAGGGCGGCCCGGCGCCGGTGCCGGTGCTCTCGGACCTGTCGCTTTCGGTGGCGCGGGGCGAGGTGGTGGCGCTGGTCGCCCCCTCCGGCGCCGGCAAATCGACGCTTCTGCATATCGCCGGGCTCCTCGATACCGCCGACTCGGGCCGGGTGCTGATCGACGGCCGCGAGTTCAGCGGGCAGGGCGACCGCGCCCGGACCGAGGCACGCCGGGTCTCGCTGGGCTTCGTCTATCAGTTCCACCACCTGCTGCCGGAATTCTCGGCGGCCGAGAACATCATCCTGCCGCAGCTCGCGAACGGCAGCGCTGACCGCGCGGCGCGGGCGCGGGCCGCCGACCTGCTGGCGCGCGTGGGCCTCGCACATCGCGCGGACCACCGCCCGGCGCAACTCTCGGGCGGCGAACAGCAGCGGGTGGCCTTCTGCCGGGCGCTGGCCAACGGCCCGGCGCTGCTGCTCGCGGACGAGCCGACCGGCAACCTCGACCCGGCAACCTCGGACAAGGTCTTCGACGTGCTGATGGCGCTGGTGCGCGACACCGGCCTCTCGGCGCTGATCGCGACGCATAACCTCGAACTGGCGTCGCGCATGGACCGGGTGATCCGCTTGGGCGAGGAGCACGCATGACGCCCCGTCGGTGCACGCCCGGTGTACGCGCGGTGCACGGGTGCTGCACGGCCGTCACAGCGAAAACCCCAGCAATTGCCGGGCCTGGCGCCGGTTCGTCCCGCGCTGTTGCGTCACGCAACGCGCGCAGCCGTTGCGCGGCCCTGCTGGCCGTTGCCCTGGCTGCCGCGCCCGCTGCGGCCGACCCGTTCGAGCAATTCGGCACGGCGATGAAATACGGCCTGCCGCTCGCCGCCGCCGCCTGCGCCGCCGACCAGGACCGGCTGGAAGATTTCGCCGTCCGCGGCCTGCTGCAAGCCGCGCTGGTCTGGGGCATGAAGGCCTATTTCGACGGCCAGCCCATCGCGCGCCGCCCCTCGGGCGAAGGCAGGGGCTTCCCCTCCGGCCATACCGCGGCCGCCTTCTTCGGCGCCTCCGACCTGGCCGGAAAATGCTTCGAGGACAAGCCCTTGGCCGGAGCCGCCGCCTATGGCGCCGCCGGGCTGACCGGCTGGAGCCGTCTCCATGCCGGCGAACACACGCCCGAACAGGTCTGGACCGGCGCCCTGATCGGCCTCGGCTTCGGCGCCGCCAGCTTCGGCATCGGCACCGACGGCGCCAGCATCTCGGTCGGCCTGCGGTTCTGACCCGGCTGGCCCGCATAATCTCTCTTGCGGAAATATCCCGGGGGGAGCGCCTGACGCGCCCCAGCTCAGCCGTTGTCTTTCAAGTGGTTAGATCTTGTCCGCATTGCGCTGGCGCATCATGAACGTGTCGTAATTGTACTCGGCGATCTGCGTCCAGGTATAGTAATCGTGCCGGAACGCCTTGATCGAATCCCAGATCTTCTTGAACCCCGGATTCGAGCCGTCCAGCTCGGTATAGACCGCGTTCGCGGCCTCGAAACAGGCTTCCAGGATCTCGGGCGAGAAGGGCCGCAGCTGCGCGCCCTCGGCCACCAGCTGCTTGATCGCGGTGGGGTTCTTGTAGTCGTATTTCTGCAGCATGTCGGCATCGACGCCCTGGCAGATCGACGTCACCAGCGACTTGTAGTTCTCGGGCAGGCTCTCCCAGGCCGTCTTGTTGAACATGAAATGGACGGTCGGGCCGCCCTCCCACCAGCCGGGATAATAGTAATAGGGCGCGACCTTGACGAAGCCCAGTTTCTGGTCGTCATAGGGTCCGACGAATTCGGTCGCATCCAGCGTGCCCTTTTCCAGCGCCGGATAGATGTCGCCGCCGGCCAGCTGCTGCGGCACCACGCCCAGCCGCTCGAGAATGCTGCCGGCAAAGCCGCCGACCCGGAACTTGAGCCCCTTGAGATCGTCAACCGTCTTGATTTCCTTGCGGAACCAGCCGCCCATCTGCACCCCGGTATTGCCGCCGGGCAGGGCATGGATGTTCTTGTCGGCCAGGAATTCGTTGTACAGATCGGTGCCGCCGCCATGATAGGCCCAGGCATTCATGCCCCGCGCCGACAGCGAGAACGGCACCGCCGATCCCAGCGCCCAGGTCGGATCCTTGCCGAAATAGTAATAGCCGACCGTGTGGCAGACCTCGACCGAGCCCTCGCTGACCGCATCGGCGGCCTGCAAGGCCGGAACCAACTCGCCCGCGGCAAAGGGCTGGATGACGAACTTGCCCCCCGTCGCCTCCTTCAGCCGGCGCGACAGCTCGTCGGCGGCGCCATAGATCGTGTCGAGCGACTTCGGAAAGGACGAGGTCAGGCGCCACTTGATCTCGGGCATCTCCTGGGCGATGGCCGGGGCGGCCAGCGCGGTCCCGGCCGCCGCCGCCGCGCCGCCGACCGTGGCCCGGGTCAGAAAGCCGCGCCGGTCGAACTGGTTCTTGTTCTTCATGGTTTCCTCCGCTTGGCTCGGCCGGTCTCTCGGCCGATTGCGGCGCATGTTGCACCGCCCGCCGCGGCCTGTCGAGACGCGAGTGGCGGCGCCGGGCCCGCGTCGCGATCCCCGATCTTGTGGATGCATCATCGCACTACCCAAGCGGTTCGGGGCCGCCTATAGTGGCGGGGGTTTGGGGCTTCAGGGAAACAAGGGATGCGCTGTCCGTTCTGCGGAAATGTGGATACCCAGGTCAAGGATTCGCGTCCGGCCGAGGATAACGTGGCGATCCGGCGGCGGCGGTTCTGCCCGGCCTGCGGCGGGCGCTTCACCACCTACGAGCGCGTGCAGCTGCGCGACCTGGTGGTGGTCAAGTCCAGCGGCCGGCGCGAGGATTTCGACCGCACCAAGCTGGAACGCTCGATCCGCATCGCCATGCAGAAGCGCCCGATCGACCCCGAGCGCATCGACCAGATGATCTCGGGCATCGTGCGCCGGCTCGAGAGCCTCGGCGACACCGACATCCCCTCGAAGGTGATCGGCGAGATCGTGATGGAGACGCTGGCCCGGATCGACACCGTGGCCTATGTGCGTTTCGCCAGCGTCTACAAGAACTTCCAGGCCGCCGACGATTTCGACAAGTTCGTCAGCGAGTTGCGCCCCGGCGGCGCCGAGGGGTGAACGACGCCCGTCCCATGCGGCACGCGCTGGCGCTGGGCCGGCGCGGTCTGGGCAATACCTGGCCCAATCCGGCCGTGGGCTGCGTGCTGGTGCGGGACGGCCGGGTGGTCGGGCGCGGCTGGACCCAGCCCGGCGGCCGGCCGCATGCCGAGGTCATGGCGCTGGCCCAGGCCGGCGCGGCGGCGCGCGGCGCCACCGCCTATGTCACGCTGGAGCCCTGCGCCCATCACGGCAAGACCCCGCCCTGCGCCGAGGCGCTGGTCCGCGCCGGCGTCACCCGCGTGGTCAGCGCCCTGACCGATCCCGACCCGCGCGTCGCCGGGCGCGGCCATGCCATCCTGCGTGCCGCGGGCATCGCGGTGACGGAAGGTGTCTGCGCCGCCGAGGCGCGCGAAGCGCAGCGCGGCTTCCTGACCCGCATCACCGCCGGCCGGCCGATGCTGACGCTGAAACTGGCCGGCAGCTTCGACGGCCGCATCGCCACCGGCTCGGGCGAAAGCCAGTGGATCACCGGCGCGCAGGCGCGCCGCCACGTCCATGCCCTGCGGCTGAGCCATGACGCGGTGATGGTCGGCGGCGAGACGGCGCGGGCCGACCGCCCCGGCCTGAACGTGCGCGGCTTCGGCCCGGTCCGGCAGCCGGTGCGCATCGTGGTCTCGGGCAAGGCGCTGCCGGACCTGCCGGCCAAGGACGCCGCGCATGGTCCGCTGTGGCAGGTCTCGGGCGCGCCGGTGGATTTCATGGCCGAACTCGGTGCGCGCGGGCTGACCCGGGTGTTCTGCGAGGGCGGCGGCGTGCTGGCTGCGAGCCTCTTGCGCGCCGGGCTGGTCGACCAGCTGGTCGGCTATACCGCCGGCCTGGTGCTGGGCGGCGACGGTCGCGCCGGCGTCGCGGCGCTGGGGCTGGAGCGGCTGGCCGACGCGCCGCGCTTTCGGCTGGTCGAGACGCGCCGGCTGGGCGACGACATCCTGCATCGCTGGCTGCGCGCCGAGGATGACGGGCTGTAAATCAGGCCGCAGGTCGCTCCTTAGACATGATCGGCGCTTGAGAACTTTCCGCCCGGTTTCGGCCGGTCCAGAGGATTGTCATGGACGGAAGACCGCTCGGTGCAAACGGCATGCGGCATGACACTGCCGGCGGGCCGATGCTTCTCAGATACGGCTGCAATCGTCTGCGAGGCGATTGGAATTGCTCGATCTCGTGCGGGCGGGCCTTGCCGGGAAGCTGCTTGCGAGTTGCTGGCCCGAGCGAGGCGCGGTCCTCACCAGCGCATTGGCCCATCAGAGCGGATTGTGCGGTTGAATGCCGCCATTCTTCGGCTGCGATCTTACCGCTCGGGCCGGCTCGACCTCTCGACGACCTGTTCGTCCTGCCAGACGCCGCAAGCCGGCTGGTTGTCACGGATAAAGCCGCATGCAGAGCGACGTAGGAGGCAAGCACCCGCGGTTCCGCCGCTCATGGGCATCTGCTGGCAAAATGCCCATCGGCTAGCGCCGCCACAGCCAGGCGTGGGTGCTGAGCGCCCCCTGCGCCTTGGCCAGAAACCGGATCGAGGGCCCCGCCTTGCCGGCGAAACCGGGGTCGGTCAGGCGCGCCACGGCGGTTTCGGGCGGGCAGGGCAGGCGGCTCGGCGGATCGAAGTAGCGCGGATAGGCGATCAGCGCGGCGTGGATCAGCCCGGTCAGATCCACCCGCGCCTGGCGCCGCGCCGGCACCGGGCCCAGGTCGCGCGTCAGCCCCCAGCCGGCATAGAAGGGCGCGCCCAGCGTCGTGACGGCAAGGCCGCGCAGCAGCGCCTCGAAGCCCAGGGTCGAGGTCATGGTCCATACCTCGTCCACCTGCGCCATCAGCGCGTCGGCCCCGGCGTTATGGGCCACGACATCGGCCAGCCGGCGCAGCTCGGCCTCGGGGATCAGGCCGGGACGAAGCCCGGCCTCGACATCGGGATGCGGCTTGTAGATCAGCACCGCATCGGGATTTTCGGCGCGCACCCGCGCGAGCAGCGCGAGGTTCGTGCGCTCGGCCCCGGCGCCGAGGCGGATCGAGGCGTCGTCCTCGACCTGGCCGGGGACCAGGATGCGTCGCCCGGTGGGCAGCAGCGGCAGCGCGCCCGTAAGGTTGTATTTCGTCACCCCGGCGTGCCGCAGCTGTTCGGCCAAGGCCAGCGCCCGCTCGCGCCCGCCCGGCGGCAGCGGCTCGGCCATCAGCCGCTCGAATCGGCTCACGCGGGTCGGGTCGTAGTAGATGCCCAGATCGTCCGCGACCAGCGACAGCGGCGGCACCAAGGCCGCGCCAAGGCCGCGCGAGCGGATGAAGCCGTCCTCGATCCGTAGCGCGGCGGGCACGGCGGCGGCGCGGTTGGCCCAGGCCATCGTCACCCGCGGACCGGGCGCCGCAGTGAAGCGCACGCCCTTGCCGCTGCCGAAGAAGCGCGCGACGAAGGGGCGCTTCCACAGCCGGATGCCAAGCGCCAGGTGGCCGTCGCGGTCCTGGCGCCAGGCGCGGGCCTCGGCTTCGATCTGGCGCAGCGCACCATCGAAGTCGGTCAGCCGGTCCAGGCAGGGATCATACCAGGCCGGTGCCCGCAGGTGGCTGGCCGCGAACAGCGCCTGGAGCGGCGCCGGGCTGCGGCGCGCAAAGCGGTGCTGGTCGTCCGAGAGGCCCCAGCCGGCATAGAAGGGCTGGCCGAAGATGCGCGGCCGCTGGCCAGCCAGCATCGCCTCATACCCGAGCTGCGAGGACCAGGCATAGACCCGCGCCGCGCCCTGCAGCAGGCGCCAAGGCGACACGGCTGCGTCGCAGATCGCCTCGCCCGGGCGCAGGTCGGTGGCGCTGAAATGGCCGGGGCGCAGGCCGGCGCTGGTCTCGGGGTGGGTGCGGATCAGCAGCGGCAGGCCGGGGTTTTCATCCCGCGCCGCGGCCAGCATGGCCAGGAAATCGGCCCGTCCCGCCCCCAGCAGCGAGGCGTCGCCGCGGGTCTGGTCGATCACCAGCACATAGCCCGGCGGGGGCGGCGCCAGCTCTGGCAGATGCGCATTGTATTTCGAGAGATCGGCCGCGATCAGCCGGGCGATGGCGGCGCCGGCGGCATCGTGCAGCGCGGCGGTGGCCGGGTCCTGCACCAGCGTCTCGATCAGCGACGGCGCGCCGGGGTCGAAATGCAGCCCGACCGGGTCGATCAGCAGGCCGATGGGACCGCGTCGGGCGACCGGCCCGTGCGCCCGCCCGGGCAGGACCGAGCGCAGGAAGGCATCCTCGACATGCACCAGCCGGGCGCCGCGCCGGGCGGCGACGGCGCGGCCGCGCCAGGCGGTCGGGCTGTTGCCCCAGATGCCCACCGCATCGCCGGGGCCGGGCAGCCCCAGCCGCGGCGCCCAGCCGGCCAGCTTCAGGATGCGGCGCAGGCGCGGCCGGGTCAGGAAACCGCCGTTGAATATGAAAAGCCGCCGGGTATCCCCGGCGGCCTTGTCGTCAGGATCCATCCGCTTACCGGAACGAGCTGTCCACGGACCCGACCTGGCCGACCGGCGTCAGGATCGAGTTCAGCGTCTTCTGCCACTGCACGAAGGGCGCCTCGGTCACATAGACGGTGTCGCTGTCGCGGATGATGAAGTCGCGGGCCAGGAACATGCCGTCCGGCCTGGTCAGGTCCAGCACATAGGCGACGCGCTGGTTGCCGTAGATGTCGTTGCGGCCCAGCACGGCGCGGGCGACCGCCTGCGGTTCGTCGCGCAGGATGAACACGCCCTTGGGATCGGCCAGGGTGGTGCTGAGACCGCCGACCATGGCCACCGCCTCGATGGCGTTGATCTGCTCATTGCCCAGCGGCACCTTGGTCTGGCCGCCGAGCGCGCCGAGCGCGGTGAAGCTGCGCTCGTCCTCTTCGACCAGGATCACGTCGCCGGGGCGCAGCGCGATGTCGTTGCGGGCGTTGGAGTAAAGGTCGCGCAGCCAGACCTTGCCGCTGGAATTGCCGCGCTTCACGGTCACCACCGCGATCTCGGGCTCGATCGACACGCCGCCGGCCTTGGACAGCATCGAGGACAGCGTCCGGGTCGGACGCTCGATCGGGAAGACGCCCTGCGCGTTCACCTTGCCCATGACCGAGACCGTGGCGCCGTCGCCGGCGACGCGGGTCACCATGACCTGCGGGTCGGGGGTCTGGCTTTCCAGCTTCTGCGTGATGATGCGGCGCAATTCGTCCGGGCTGTTGCCGGCGGCGCGGATGCGGCCGGCATAGGGCACGAAGATATAGCCCTGGCTGTCCACCTGAAGCTCGGTCAGCGCGGTCGAGCTTTGCCCCATCGAGGCCAGCAGCCCGTCATCGACGTTTTCCCAGATCTGCAGGCCCAGCACGTCGCCCGGACGCACCTCGTCGGCGCCGACCTGGCCGGCGGCGCGGAAATCCGACGAGAAGCCATAGGCGGGCGAATAGTTCGCGGCGCGGTTCACCCGGTCGTCCACATTCACGATATGGGTGCTGCCGCCCTTTTCCACCGAGCCCGAGATGATCTCGTTCTTGGTCGGGCCCGAACGCGGCAGGCCGCAGGCGGAAACCAGCAGCACCGCGCCAAGAACCGCCATCCGCGCCACGCGCGAGGCCAGAAAGCCGGACCGAAGCGCGGCCGGACCACCCTGATGGGCTGAAAAACTGACTTCGATCAAACTGTCACTCCTGTCCACTCGCGCGATTCCCGGATCGACACGGTCTTTTGCGGCACGTTAGCCTAGCGGGTCCGGGTTTTCCATGTCTTTGGGCGCGTCACTCGTCCTTGTCGCCCATCTGTTGCCGATATTTGCCACGTCCGGCGAAAAGCGCCTGATAGGGATCCTCGGGCGCCAGCATCATGTCGACCACGATGCGCAGCGCATGGGCGCGCGAGCGGGCGGCGTAATAGCCCCCCGGCACCTGGCTGCTTTCCAGCAGGAAGTCGCGATAGCGGCGATAGGCCACGGCCTTGGGCGGGCGCGGATCGTGCAGGAATTCCCCGAGGCTCTGGTCCGAGACGAGGCCGGGCTTGTCGAAGACCGCGCGGCCCATGGCCTTGACCGGCAGGCCGCGCCACAGCGCCTGCTGCGCCGCGGTCGAATTCACCGTGACCGCCGAGCGCGCCTGGTTCAGAAGCCGCGCCAGCTTGCCGCCGCGCACGAAATGCACCCTTTCGGCGATCCCCAGCGCCAGCGCGCGGTCCTCGATGGCTTGGCGGATGCCGCCGCGGCCGTCCTCGAGCGGATGGGCCTTGAAGACGATATGGTGGTGGCGCGGTGCCGAGCGGGCGAATTCGGTCAGAAGCTCGTCGGTGAACTCCGCCATGCGGCCATAGGGCGAATGGGCGACGAAGTTCGAATCATGCTCGAGCTGCATCAGCACCAGCACATAGGGAAAGCCGCCACGCCGCACGGCCCCGGCCTCGCGCATCCGCGCCAGCGCGTCGAAGGGCGTCAGCAGGAAGCGGCGCAGGTTCAGCCGGAATTCCTGGAACACGCCGATCTGGCGATGCGTGCGATAGCCGGGATAGCGCTGGTTCGCCGCCAGCACGAAGAAATGGTAGAGCGCGCCATAGAACTTGTGCTGGCGCATGTCGCCCCAATGCGCGGGCGGGCGGTTCATTTCCCCGATGCGGTTGCGCAGCGCATTGCGCATTTCGCGCAGGGGGATGCGCATCAGCGCGGAATGGCCGTTCGAGCCGCCGCGTTCGTAGGTGATCCAGAAGGGGCGCAGATAACCCTCTTCGAAGACATGCATCACCAGGTCGTGGCGCTGCGCCGCGGCGCGCGCGGCGGCATGGATCGGCCGCACGTCGCCATAGAGCACGATGTCGGTCACGCCCTTTTCGGCGATGATCCGGTCCAGGTGGTCGGCCCATTCCTCGGGCGCGCCGTGGTGGCGGATCAGATGCGCGGGGTCCGACCAGAAGAATTCGTCGCCGGCGTTGAAGCTGACGCGCCAGACCTGGGCGCCGGTGTCGCGCAAGAGCGCGCCGACGCGGTCGAAGAACGGGCCATGCGGGCCTTGCAGCATCAGGAACACCCGCCTTGCGGCGGGCAAGGCGGCGGTCGAGGGCACCGCCGACAGCAACCGCCCGGCGGCATCCGGGGATTTGCTGCCCTGCGGGCGGGGTTGTGGCGCGGGGTCGCGCACGGTGCGGCTTGCGGTCATGGTCTCCAGCCGGTCAGGCTAGGGGTTGCGAACGAAACGGGGTTGAACTGGTTGTTTCAGGCGGACGCGCCACCGGGACCTGCATTCCCCGATTGCACCAAAAACCCGCTCTTGTCACGGGCTTTCCCGATTCTCGCTTAACGCCGGTTAACCGCTGTTGCGGCTTTGCTTGAAGATCGTGCGCCAAGGCTCTAGTTCTCGGGCAGCGGAAAACAAGGAGGCGCCGATGTTTACCGGCATCATCACCGATATCGGCGAAGTTTCGCGCGTCGAGATGCGCGGCGACATGCGGGCGCGGATCGCCTGCCATTACGCCATGGAGGGCGTCGATCTGGGCGCCTCGATCGCCTGCGACGGCGTCTGCCTGACCGTGGTCGAGAAGGGCCCCGACTGGTTCGACGTCGACATCTCGGCCGAGACGCTGTCCAGGACCAATATCGGCGCCAACGGCTGGGAGGCCGGCAAGCGGCTGAACCTGGAACGTGCGCTGCGGGTGGGCGACGAGCTGGGCGGGCACATCGTCTCGGGCCATGTCGATGGCGTCGCGGTCATCGAAGAGATGCATGACGAAGGCGACAGCACCCGCATCCGCTTTCGCGCCCCGGAGGCGCTGGCGCGCTTCATCGCCCCCAAGGGCTCGGTGGCGCTGAACGGCACCTCGCTGACGGTAAACGAGGTCGAGGGCACCGCCTTCGGCGTCAACCTGATCCCGCATACCCAAGCGGTGACCACCTGGGGCCGGGCGCAGGTCGGCGATGCGGTGAACCTCGAGATCGACACGCTGGCGCGCTATGTCGCGCGGCTGGCCGAGGCGGGCTGATGGCCGGCATCGGCCATAACCGCGGCCCGGGTCAGGCCAGCGGCTTTCGCACCCATTGCTGGAGCGTGGCCCGGCGCGAACTTCTGGGCGAGCGCCTGCCGGTCGAGGTGGTACGCATGCGGGTGCGGCGCGCGCGCGAACTGGGCCTCGATTACAAGACCTATGCCGGGGTGCGGGCGACGACCGGGCGGGATCTGGTGGCCTTTCTCTATTCCAGCAATGCGCTGGGGGTGTTCCGCCCCGGCCAGCCGGTCGGCACGCGCGAGCGCGCCCGCATCGCGGCCAGCGGCGCCGTGCCGCACCTGGGCTGCGGCCCGGGCCTTGTGCCCGAGGCGCTGCGGGTGCAGATCGGGGCGCATTCGGTGCAGGAACTGCCGCATTTCGGCGCCAGCTGGCCGGCGATGCGCGACAGGATGAAGACCTGGCTGCGGGCGCAGGGCCTGCCCGGGGATGCGGTGCTGATGATCGGCGAGACCGAGCATGAGCGTGAGATGATGGCGGCGGGCGGGCTGGCGGGCTTCGTCACCGGACAAGGGTTCTTTGCAGGAGTTGCGGATGCAGTATGACAAGCCGGGTGAGGTCGAGCGGGACTGGTCGGTGGCGATCTCGCCGACCGAGGAGATCATCAACGAGGCCCGCAACGGCCGCATGTTCATCCTGGTCGACCACGAGGACCGCGAGAACGAGGGCGACCTGGTGATCCCGGCGCAGATGGCGACGCCCGACGCGGTCAACTTCATGGCCACCCACGGCCGCGGGCTGATCTGCCTGTCCATGCCCGGTGCGCGCATCGACGCGCTGGGGCTGCCGCTGATGAGCTCCAAGAACTCCAGCCGGCACGAGACCGCCTTCACCATGTCCATCGAGGCGCGCGAGGGCGTGACCACCGGCATCTCGGCCCATGACCGCGCCCATACCATCGCGGTCGCCATCGACCCGACCAAGGGCGCGGCCGACATCGCCACGCCCGGCCATATCTTCCCGCTGCGCGCCCGCGAGGGCGGCGTGCTGGTCCGCGCCGGCCATACCGAGGCCGCGGTCGACATCTCGCGCCTGGCCGGGCTGAACCCGGCGGGCGTGATCTGCGAGATCATGAACGAGGACGGCACCATGGCCCGGCTGCCGGACCTGGTGGCATTCGCGCAGAAGCACGGGCTGAAGATCGGCACCATCAGCGACCTGATCGCCTATCGCCGCCGCTACGACAACCTCATCGCGGAACGCGGCCAGCGGGCGGTGAGCTCGCTCCATGGCGGCGACTGGATGATGCGCATCTTTGCCGACGAGACCTCGGGCGCCGAGCATATCGTGCTGACCAAGGGCGACCTGACCGCGCCCGGCCCGGTGCTGGTGCGCATGCATGTGCTGGACCCGCTGCACGACGTGCTGGGCATCGGCCGGGTCGAAGCGGGCACGCTGGGCGCCGCCATGTCGGCCATCGCCGGCGAGGGCAGGGGCGTCGTGGTGCTGTTCCGCGACCTCGAGCCGCGCCTGCCGCGCCAGGACGAGGTCAGCTCGCATGTGCTGCGCCAATACGGGCTCGGCGCGCAGATCCTGTCGGCGCTGGGGCTGTCGGAACTGGTGCTGTTGACGAATTCGGCGCCGGTCAAGGTCGTCGGGCTTGACGCCTACGGTCTTTCGATCCATTCCACGCGCTCGATTCCGAAAGAGTGACGCAATGGCCGCCAGCATCGAACATTACCAACTGCCGCTGCCCCGCCTGGACGGCGCGCGGCTGCTGATCGTGGTCGCGCCCTATTACCGGCAGATCGCCGAGGCGCTGATCGCCGGGGCGCGGCAGGTGGCGGCCGATGCTGGCGCCACGGTGGACCTGGTCGAGGTGCCGGGCGCGCTCGAGGTGCCGACCGCCATCGGCCTGGCCGCCGCGCGCGGGCTCTATGACGGCTATGTCGCACTGGGCTGCGTGATCCGGGGCGAGACGACGCATTACGACACGGTCTGCAACGACAGCTCGCGCGGCATCACGCTGCTGGGGCTGCAGGGCCATTGCATCGGCAACGGCATCCTGACCGTCGAGAATTACGAGCAAGCCGCGGTCCGCGCCGATCCGGCGACGCAGAACAAGGGCGGCGGTGCGGCGGCGGCGGCGCTGCATCTGATCGCGCTGAAACGCGGCTGGGACCGGCAATCGCCGCGTGGCGACACCCCCGGCGGCGCCCGCGACGTGATCCGCCTGGCCGGCGAGATCGACGGACCGAGGGGCGCCTGACCATGACCGACAAGAAAACCCCCGCCGACCGCAATGCCGAGCGCGCCAACCGCCAGGCGCGTGCCGCCGCCGCGCGACTTTATGCCGTGCAGGCGCTGTTCCAGATGGAGGCTGCCGGCACCTCCGCCGACCGCGTCCAGCGCGAATTCCTGAACTGGCGCATCGGCCGCGAGGGCGAGGACGACGACATCGTCTCGGCCGAGGCCGATGACGCGCTGTTTGCCCGCATCGTCGACGACGCCGTCGCCTGGCAGGCGAAGATCGACCAGATGACCGACCGCGCGCTGGTGGCGAAATGGCCGATCGACCGCATCGACCCGGTGCTGCGCTCGGTCTTCCGCGCCGCCGGGGCCGAGCTGGTGACGCCGAAGACGCCGCCCAAGGTGGTCATCACCGAATACGTCCGCCTGGCGCAGGCTTTCTTTGCCGAAGGGCGCGAGTCGAAATTCGTCAACGCCGTGCTCGACCACATGGCCCGCGAGGCGCGCCCGGACGCCTTCTGACGACCGCCCGCCAGGGACATTGTGACGCGCCGCGCATTTTCGGCTTCGGAAACGCCGGCCTTGGCGCTAGGATGGGCCGTCCAACCCCGCGCGGAGATACGGTATGCCCAGGCTGGTCCGGCTCTATATCCTCAGTATCGCCATCGGCTTCGTGCTGGCGCTCGCCTTTACCGGGCTGCTTCTGGCGCTGGACGTGGCATCGCTGCGTCACCTGGTCTTCGCCACGCGCGGCGGCTGGATCGCCGTGCTGATGCTGGTCGTCTTCCACACCATCCTGTTTTCCGGCGTGCAGTTCGGCATCCGCATCATGCTGATGGCGGGCGGCGACGGGCCGCATGGCGGCATGCAGCGGCCCCTGCGCAGCCGCATCCTGGTGCTGGTTCCATCCGCCGCGCCCGGCAAACGCTAGGCGCCCACACGCCGGGATGACATTTTTGCGCCAGGACTGTGGACCTGGCGCAACATTTCCCGCACCAGGGCAGCGTGAATTCGCTGCCTTTTTTTTGTGCAATCGACCGCGCAGACCACCATGTTACCGCCCGTTAACCTTTCGTGAGCGCGACGGTGTCCTCCTACCTTCTGAAACTCGTGGATAAACTTCGCTACAACCAAATGGCGATTTGGTTTCATCACGATTTCCTCTGGTCCAAATTCCGCCGATGCTCGGGTTCCCTGCGATTTTCACGTTTTTGGGAGATCGGTTCACGTTTCGGGTCCCTCTTTATCCACCGGGCGGCTGGTTCTACCTCTGATGCAGCAGAGATGCTCGTGGTGCCGGAAGGCCGGGGCCACGGACACGGAACACGGTTCGGGAAAAGGACTGATCACGATGAAAACCCTTGCCTACCTCGCCGGCGCCACCGCCCTGGCTGCCTCCTTCGCGGCTCCTGCCTTTGCGCAGTCGGAAACCTCGGCCGGGGCCAATGCCGTTGGCATCACCCAAGTCAACGAAGACATGCGCGATGTCGAGCGCGACGTCCGCGACGATTTCGCCCGTTCGGAAGACGCCTATCGCTTCGGCAATCCCGACCAGCGCCAAGGCACCTTCGGTTCGGTCGCGCTGAGCTATACCGGCTCGACCGGCAACAGCGAAAACCAGGACTTCAACCTGTCGGGCCGCCTGTCGCACAACCAGGGCCAGTTCTCGCAGTCGGTCGGTATCCTGCTGGAATACGGCGATAACAACGCCGGCAACAAGGACACCGAAAAGACCTATGTGATCTATGAAGGCATGTATAACTTCAACGATCGCTTCTATGGCTTCGCCCTGGGCCGCCTGGCCACCGACGCGCTGGCCGGCGACCCGATCAGCCTGTCCGACGGCGAGACCTTCGACTCGCTCGACGGCCGGCTGAAGCGTGACGCCTATTTCGGCGTCGGCCCCGGCTACCGGATCATCAACACCGACACCACCGCCTGGCGCGTGCAGGCCGCTGTCGGCGTGCGCTACACCAAGGCCGTAGTCGCGACCGAGGATCCGCTGGACCCGCTGGACGGCACCATCGACTACGACTCGGATACCGATGTCGGTTACCTGCTGTCGTCGCGGTTCTACCACCGCATCAACGACAACTTCTTCGTGACCAATGACACCGACTACCTGACCTCGGACGCGAACGACACGATCACGAACGAACTGGGTCTGAACTTCAAGATGACCGAAGCCTTCGCGACTCGCGTGTCCTACAAGACCGAATACGTCTCGGACCGCAACATCCGCACCGACAACACGCTGGGCGTGTCGCTGGTCTACGGCTTCTAAGTCTTTCCCTCTCTCTCGTGACAACAGGGGCGGCCTTCGGGCCGTCCCTTTTTCGTTTTCGAGGGGGGAAGAGCGGCGGGAACCGCAGCAACCGTGGCAGCGCTAGTTTCCCCGAAAGCCTGGATGTCCAGGTGGGAGCCGGATAACGGGACCAAGGCCCCGACAGAGCCAGCCCCCTCGGTGAAATTATAGGCCAGTGGAAAAAGAGGCCACACACGAGAAGAGCAGAAACCCGCCTGCGTCGAAAATAAGCCTCCGGGCGCCGCATCGCAAGGGCCGGCAGGGGTGGGCTTGCAAGATGTTGCCGTTTCGTTCATGGTTCGGCCATGTCACAGCAGCCCAGCGACGCCCCGACCGAGATCCTGCCCGCCAAACCCGGCCAGCGCCTGCAGCGCGGCGTGGCGCGGATGCTGACCGGGCTGGGCCATGCCGCGCTTTGCGAATTCGTGCCCGTGGGCGGGCTGCGGGTCGACGTGATCTCGATCTCGCCCAAGGGCGAGATCTGGGTGGTGGAATGCAAGAGCTGCCGGGCCGATTTCACCGGCGACCGCAAGTGGCAGGGCTATCTGGAGTTCTGCGACCGCTTCTTCTGGGCGGTGGACGCCGATTTCCCCGACGAATTGCTGCCGCAGGGCTCGGGGCTGATCCGCGCCGACAGCTGGGGGGCGGAGCTGCTGCGCATGGCGCCCGAATCGCGGCTGGCGGCGGCGCGGCGGACGCGGCTCTTGCGCGATATCGCCCGGGTCTCGGCCGGCCGGCTCTTGTCGCTGACCGACCCGATGGGGATCAGCGGCGCGGCTTTCTAGGCTTCTCGCCCTTGCCGGCGCCCGGCGAGGGTTGGCCCATGCTGCGCGCGGCCTCGGCGGCGGCCAGCAGTTCCTCGGCGATCTCCTCGGCTTCCTCGGGGTCGAAATCCAGCGGCAGGTCCACGCCCTCGGCCTCGACATAGATGCGGACCATGCCGCGGTCGGTGGGGCCGATCTGAAGATTCGCCGCGATTTCGCTTTCGCTGTTGATGCTCATGCTGCTCTCCTGCCGGCTGGCGCTTGGGTGCGGAATTTTTCCTTAGCGCGCCTGTCAAAAACCGGCAAGTCGGGCTTGCGCAGCCGGGTCGCTGGCGATAGATACGCGCCTGTGCCGCCTTAGCTCAGCTGGTTAGAGCGCTAGATTGTGGATCTAGAGGTCCCCCGTTCGAGCCGGGGAGGCGGTACCACCGAAAAATCACCCCGAAAGCAGCGCACATATCATGGTCCCGGTCCAGAAACATGGCATCGTGGAGGCGGCCCGGCTTTCCGTCGCCCCGATGATGGACTGGACCGACAGCCTGTGCCGGCGCGTTCACCGCCTGCTGTCGCGCCGCGCGCTGCTTTACACCGAGATGGTGACCGCCCCGGCGCTGGTCTTCGGCGACCGGGCGAAACTCCTGGATTTCGACGCGGCCGAGCATCCGCTGGCGCTGCAGCTTGGCGGCTCGGACCCGGGCCAACTGGCCGAGGCCGCGCGCATCGGCGCCGACTGGGGCTATGACGAGATCAACCTGAACGTCGGCTGCCCCAGCGACCGCGTGCAATCGGGCTGTTTCGGCGCCGTGCTGATGACCCGGCCCGAACTGGTCGCCGAATGCGCCGCGGCGATGATCGCCGCGAGCCCGGTCGAGGTGACGGTGAAATGCCGCATCGGCGTCGACGACCAGATCCCCGAGGAGGTGCTGCCGGCCTTCATCGCCCGCATGCGCGACGCCGGTGTGCGCCGGCTGACCATCCACGCCCGCAAGGCCTGGCTGCAGGGCCTGTCCCCGCGCGAGAACCGCGAGATTCCGCCGCTGGACTATGCGCTGGTGCAGCGCATGAAGCAGGCGTTTCCCGAACTGCACCTGTCGATCAACGGCGGCATTGCCAGCCTCGACACCGTGCGCGGGCAGCTTCGGGTCATGGACGGGGTGATGGTCGGCCGCGCCGCCTATCACCAGCCCTGGGACATGCTGGGGCAGGCCGACCGGCTTTGGGGCGAGACGCCGCCCTTCGCCGACCCGCTGGAAGCAGCCGCCGCGCTGCGCGAACTGGTCGAGGCGCATCTGGCCGCGGGCGGGCGGCTGCACCAGGTCACGCGGCACATGCTGGGCCTGTTTCACGGCCGGCCCGGCGCGCGCGGCTGGCGCCGGCAACTCTCGGAGGGCGCCTCGCGCGCCCGCAACCCGGCCGAGGCGCTGGCGGTCTATGACACTGCCTTGTCCGAGGTTGCCGCACCGGCCGCCTAGGCCCGCTCGGCGGCTTTCGCCCGATCCCAGAGCGCATCCATCTCGGCCAGGTCGCTGTCCTCGGGGCGGCGGCCCTCGGCGGCCAGCGCGGCCTCGACGGACTGGAAGCGGCGGGTGAACTTGGCATTGGCGCCGCGCAGCGCCTCCTCGGGGTCGATCTTCAGGTGCCGGGCCAGATTCGCCATCACGAACATCAGGTCGCCGAACTCCTCCGTCAAATGCGCGTGATCGGCGCTGTCCCGGGCCTCGACCAGTTCGCGCGTCTCCTCGGCAAGCTTCGCCAGCACATCCTCGGGACCGAGCCAGTCGAAACCGACGCGGGCGGCGCGGTTTTGCAATTTCACCGCGCGGGTCAGGCCGGGAAGCCCCAGCGCTACCCCGTCCAGCACGCCTTTTTCGGCCTTGGCGGCACGCTCCCTGGCCTTGATCGCCTCCCAGTCGCGGATCTGCTGCTCGGCGGATTTGTCGCGGGATTCGTCGCCGAAGATATGCGGATGGCGGTCGATCATCTTGGCGGTGACCTTGTCGACCACGTCGGCAAATGCGAACAGCCCCGCTTCCTCGGCCATGCGGGCGTGAAACACCACCTGCAAGAGCAGATCGCCCAGCTCGCCCGGCAATTCGTCCCAGGCTTCGCGGGCGATGGCATCGGCGACCTCATGCGCCTCTTCGATCGTATAGGGCGCGATCGAGGCGAAATCCTGCTCGATGTCCCAGGGGCAGCCGGTCTGTGGGTCGCGCAGCGCCGCCATGATGGCAAGCAGCCGGTCGATCCCGGTCCTGTCATTTGCCTCTTGCAGCAGGGCCGGATGGATCACCGGCGCCTTGTCCTCAGCCATTGTCGCCACCTCTCGCAGAACATCCTGTCCTGCCCTGCCACAGGCGCGGCCCCATGTCCACGCAAGCGGCGACCGCAAGCGTTGGCAGGGGGCTCTGCCCCCTCGTCGCTGGCGCTCCTCACCCCCGGGATATTTCCACAAGAAAGAAGCCGGATGAACGGCGCGATTTCTTTCTTGTCCAAATATCCTGGGAGAGCGCGGAACGCGCGGGGGCGAAGCCCCCCTTTCGCGCGAGGAATGGCGGCTTTGTCATGTCCCGCTTTCTTGCCATCCCGACAGGGCGCGGATAGGGTGCGCGCCAATTCCGCCGGGGGAGTGCCCGGAGAACTTCAGAACAGGGAAAGACTCGATGTTCGTGACCCCCGCATTCGCCCAGGCCGCCGGCGCCCCTTCAGCCGGTGCCAGCATCGCCTCTTTCGCGCCGCTGATCCTGATCTTCGTCATCATGTATTTCCTGATGATCCGCCCGCAGCAGAAGCGCATGAAGGAACATCGCGCCATGGTCGAGGCGCTGAAGAAGGGCGACGAGGTCGTGACCCAGGGCGGTCTGGTCGGCAAGGTCACCGCCGTGCGCGACAACGAGCTCGAGGTCGAGATCGCGCCGGGCGTCAAGGTCCGCGTCATCCGCTCGACCGTGACCGGGCTGGTGAACCGCACCCAGCCCGCCGCCGCCAACAGCTGAAGGCCGCAAGCACCGCCATGCTGGACATCCCCTTCTGGAAGCGTCTGCTGATCCTCGGCCTGGTCGCCGTCGGTCTGCTCTATGCCGCGCCGAACCTGTTCTACAACCGGGTCGAGCAGCATAACGACGCCATCGCCGCCGCCGAACGCAACGGGTTCGAAAGCCCCGAGGAGGCCCAGGCCCGGGCCGGCTGGCCGGGCATCCTGCCCTCGGGCCTGGTCAACCTCGGTCTCGACCTGCGCGGCGGTGCCCATCTCTTGGGCGAAGTGCATGTCCAGGACGTTTACAAGGCGCGCATGGACGGCATCTGGCCGGAACTGCGCGATGCGCTGGTGGCGCAGCGCGACACCGTCGGCGCCGTGCGCCGCGTGCAGGCCGAGGACGGCCAGCTTGCGGTCGAGATCGGCAATGCCGACCAGATGGCCAAGGCGGTCGAGATCGCGCGCGGCCTCGCCACCCCCGTCACCTCGCTGACCGGTGCCGGGCAGAGCGACATCGCGGTCTCGGCCCAGGGCAACCGGCTGATCGTGCAGTTGTCGGATGCCGAAAGGGCCGCGACCGACGACCGCACCGTGCAGCAGTCGCTGGAGATCATCCGGCGCCGCATCGACGAGGTCGGCACCCGCGAGCCGACCATCGCCCGCCAGGGCAAGGATCGTATCCTGATCCAGGTGCCCGGCATCGGCTCGGCCGAGGAGCTGAAGCAGCTGATCGGCACCACCGCCAAGCTGACCTTCAACCCGGTGGTCAGCCGCACCGCCGATGCCAATGCCCGGCCCGGGCCCGGCAATGTGCTGCTGCCCTCGATGGACGAGCCGGGGGTGTTCTACGTCATCGAGGACAGCCCCGTCGTCAGCGGCGAGGATCTGACCAACGCGCAGCCGAGCTTCGACCAGAACGGCCAGCCGGCGGTCGATTTCCGCTTCGGCCCCTCGGGCGCCAAGCGCTTCGGGGCCTATACCTCGGCCAATATCGGCCAGCCTTTCGCCATCGTGCTGGACAACCAGGTGATCTCGGCGCCGGTGATCCGGCAGGCGATCACCACCGGCTCGGGCCAGATCTCGGGCTCGATGGACGTGGACGCCTCGACCCGGCTGGCCGTGCTGCTGCGCGCGGGCGCCTTGCCGGCGAAGATGAGCTTCCTGGAAGAGCGCACCATCGGCCCGGAACTGGGCCAGGATTCGATCGACGCCGGCCGGCTCAGCTCGGTCATCGCGACGGCCGCGGTGGTGGCCTACATGATCGCGAGCTACGGGCTCTTCGGGGTCTTCGCCTCGGTCGCGGTCATCGTCAACGTCATCCTGATCCTGGCGGTCATGTCGATGATGGGCGCCACGCTGACGCTGCCCGGCATCGCCGGCATCGTGCTGACCGTCGGCACGGCCGTGGACGCCAATGTCATCATCTACGAGCGCATCCGCGAGGAATTGCGCGCCGGCAAGCGCATCGTGAAGGCCATCGACGACGGCTTCGGCGAGGCGATGTCGGCGATCATCGACGCGAACGTCACCTCGTTCATTGCGGCCATGGTGATGTTCTTCCTGGGCTCCGGCCCGGTCAAGGGCTTTGCCGTGACGCTGACCATCGGCCTGGTGACCTCGGTCTTTACCGCCATCTACCTGACGCGGCTGATGATCCTGTTCTGGTTGGAATGGCGCAAACCGAAGCAACTGGTTCTGTAAGGGGGCAGAAACATGGCATTCCGTCTGAAACTGGTCCCCGAAGTCACGAACTTCAACTTCTTCCGCTGGCAGTGGCTGACCTTCGGCATCTCGGCCGTGGCCATGGTGGCCTCGGTGGTCGTCGTGCTGGTCATGGGGCTGAACTTCGGCATCGACTTCAAGGGCGGCACCACCATCCGCACCGAAAGCAGCACCGCCTTCGAGGTCGGCGACTATCGCCAGGCGCTTGGCGGGCTCGACCTGGGCGAGATCGCCATCACCGAGGTCTTCGATCCGAGCTTCGGCACCGAGAAGCATGTCGCGATGATCCGCATCGGCACGACCGACGCCACCGGCTCGGTCACGCCCGAGCAGCTGAACCAGGTCGAGGCGGCGCTGAAGACCGTCGATCCGCAGGTCCGCTTTGCCGCGGTGGAATCGGTTGGGCCCAAGGTCTCGGGCGAGCTCATCAAGACGGCGTTCTATGCCGTGGGCGCGGCGACCCTGGCGATCATGGCCTATATCTGGCTGCGCTTCGAATGGCAGTTCGCGCTGGGGGCCGTGGTCTCGATCCTGCATGACGTGCTGCTGACGGTCGGCATCTTCTCGCTGTTCCAGCTGAAGTTCGACCTGACCACCATCGCGGCGCTGCTGACCACGCTGGGCTATTCGGTCAACGACACGGTCGTCGTCTTCGACCGGCTGCGCGAGAACCTGATCAAGTTCAAGTCCATGCCGCTGATCGACGTGATGAACCTGACCGTCAACGAGACGCTGTCGCGCACGGTGATGACGGCGATGACCACGGCGCTGGCGCTTGGCGCGATGATGATCTTCGGCGGCGACGTGATCCGCGGCTTCGTCTTCGCCATGCTCTGGGGCGTGTTCGTCGGCGCCTATTCCACGGTCTATGTCGCCAAGAACATCGTGCTGTGGCTGGGCGTCAAGCGCGACTGGACCAAGCCCGGCGCGAAGAAGGAACAGGCCCCGGGCGAGGACATTCCGGCCGCCTTCCGGGACGCGCCCTGATGGCGGTGATGACACCGACCGAATTCCTGGGGGCCGTGCCGGTGGACGGCTACGGCCCCGGCTTCTTCCGGGTCGGCGGCACGGTGCATCGCGGCGCCATCATCGTCACGCCCGAGGGCGTGCGGCCCTGGGGCGGGCTCGGGGACGCCGCGGCGCTGCTGGCGCTGGCCGGTTCGGTCGATGTGCTGTTCCTGGGCATGGGGGCCGAGATCGCCTTTCCGCCGCGGGCGCTGACCCAGGCGCTCGAGGCGGCGGGGGTGATGGCCGAGCCGATGAACTCGCCCTCGGCCGCGCGCAGCTACAACGTGACGCTGGCCGAGGGCCGGCGCGTCGCCTGCGCGCTGATCCCGCTATGAGCCTGATCGCCGTCCGCGCGTTTGCCGTGGCGCGGGGCGGGCTGCGCGCCGTCGAGAACCTGTCCTTTGCCGTCGAGGCGGGGCAGGTGCTGGTGCTGCGCGGCCCGAACGGCATCGGCAAGACCACGCTTCTGCGCACGCTGGCCGGGCTGCAACCGGCCGTGGCCGGCACGGTCGAGGCCGCGCCCGATGCCATGGCTTATGCCGGCCATGCCGACGGGCTGAAGCCGGCGCTGACCGTCTCCGAGAACCTGGCGTTCTGGGCCGAGGTCTTTGGCGGCCATGACATCGCCCCGGCGCTGGCGGCGATGAACCTGCGCGACCTGGCGGCGCGGCCGGCGCATGCGCTTTCGGCCGGGCAGAAGCGGCGGCTGGGGCTGGCGCGGCTGCTGGTCACCGGCCGGCCGGTCTGGCTGCTGGACGAGCCCACGGTGTCGCTGGACCGCGACTCGGTCGCGCTGTTCGCGGCCATGCTGCGCACCCATCTGGGGCAGGGCGGCGCGGCGCTGATCGCCACCCATATCGACCTGGGCCTGCCCGAGGCCGTGGCGCTGGACCTGACCCCGTTCCGCGCCGGGCCGGCGCAACGCGACGCCCGGCCCGCCGGCTTCAACGAGGCCTTCGCATGAAGGCGCTGCTGCTGCGCGACCTGCGTCTGGCGACCCGCGCCGGCGGCGGCTTCGGCCTGGCGCTGGCGTTCTTCCTGATCACCTGCACGCTGGTGCCCTTCGGCGTCGGCCCCGAGGGCGGCACGCTTGCGCGCATCGCGCCGGGCATCCTGTGGGTGGGCGCGCTGCTCTCGTGCCTCTTGTCGCTCGACCGCATCTTCGCGCTGGATTTCGAGGACGGCAGCCTCGATCTGCTCGCCACCGCGCCGCTGCCGCTGGAGGGCGCGGTCGCGGCCAAGGCCCTGGCGCATTGGCTGGTGACCGGCCTGCCGCTGGCCCTGGCGGCGCCGGTCTTCGCGCTGCTTCTGCACCTGCCCGGGCCGGCCTATCCCTGGCTGGTGGTCTCGCTGCTGATCGGCACGCCGGCGCTGTCGATGCTGGGGGCCTTCGGTGCGGCGGTGACGGTCGGGCTGCGCCGCGGCGGCCTGCTGATGTCGCTCCTGGTGCTGCCGCTTTACGTGCCGACGCTGATCTTCGGCGCCGAGGCGGTGCGGCGCGGCGCCGCAGGCGGCGATCCGCTGCCGGCGCTGATCTTCCTGGCCGCGATCACGCTCGGGGTGCTGGCGCTGGTGCCCTTTGCGGCCGCGGCGGCGCTGCGGGTCAATCTGCGGTGATCGGGCCCGGGTGCGACCTAAGCGCACTTGAGCGAGATCCGGGCACGGGCTAGGGAGGAGCCATGTCGATCTGGGAATATGCCAACCCCGTCAAGTTCATGCGCACCTCGGGCGCGATCCTGCCCTATGCGGTGGCAGGGGCGGCGCTTTGCACCGTCTCGGGGCTGGTCTGGGGCTTTCTGACGCCGCAGGACTACAAGCAGGGCGCCACGGTCAAGATCATCTTCCTGCATGTGCCGGCGGCGCTGATGGCGATCAACATCTGGCTTATGATGCTGGTCACCTCGCTGATCTGGCTGATCCGGCGCCACCACGTCAGCGCGCTGGCCGCCAAGGCGGCGGCGCCGGTCGGTGCGGTAATGACGCTGATCGCACTGATCACCGGGGCGATCTGGGGCCAGCCGATGTGGGGCACCTGGTGGGAATGGGATCCGCGGCTGACCTCGTTCCTGATCCTGTTCCTGTTCTACCTCGGCTATATCGCGCTTTGGGCCTCGGTCGAGAACCCGGACAGTGCCGCCGACCTGACCGGCGTCTTGTGCCTCGTCGGTTCGGTCTTCGCGCTTCTGTCGCGCTATGCGGTGAATTTCTGGAACCAGGGCCTGCATCAGGGCGCCTCGCTGTCGCTGGCGCCGGGCGAGCGGATGTCGGCGGTCTACAAATATCCGCTGTATCTGTCGATGCTGGGCTTTTTCCTGTTGTTCCTGGCGCTTTTGCTGGTCCGCACCCGGACCGAGATCCGCCGCCGCCGCTTGGCCGCGCTGCTGGCAAGGGAGATGCGCGCATGATCGAGCTTGGCAAATATGCCGCGACCGTGCTGGCCGCCTATGGCATCAGCCTGGCGCTGCTCGTGGGCGTGATCGTCCAGAGCGTGCTGGTCAATGCCCGCGCCCGCCGCGACTTGCAGGAGCACGAACGCCGTGGCTAAGGTCTCGCCCCTGATGGTGCTGCCGGTGGCGGTGTTCCTGGGTTTTGCCGGCCTGGCCGGCTGGGCGCTGATGCGGCCCGACCCCGAGGCGGTGCCCTCGGCCTTCGTCGGGCGCGAGGCGCCGGCGGTGGGGGACCAGACGCTGCCCGGCAAGGTGCAGCTGACCGATGCGATGCTGCGCCAGCCGGGCGTGAAGCTGGTGAATTTCTGGGCCAGCTGGTGCCCGCCCTGCCGGGCCGAGCATCCGACCCTGACCGAGCTTTCGAAGCGCCTGCCGGTCTACGGCGTCGATCTGAAGGACCCCGAGGCGGCGGCCTCGGGCTTCCTGTCCGAACATGGCGATCCCTTTCATGCCCTGGCGACCGATCCGCGCGGCCGGGTGGCGATCGACTGGGGCGTGACCGCGCCGCCCGAAACCTTCATCGTCGATGGCGCGGGCCGCATCCTTTATCGCCATGCCGGGCCCCTGGTGCGCGAGGATTACACGGCGCGCTTCCTGCCGGAGCTTGAAAAGGCCCTGGCGGGCCAGTGAGCAGCCTTGTCGGGGTATTTGGAAAACGGTGAAAACGCGCGCGGGGGTTTTCCGGGCGCGCCGTTGCATGGGTATTTGAGGAACGAAGAAGCCTGCCGGTGGTCGAGCCTTTCCAAGGCGGGCGCCGGGCGGTAAGAGGGCCGGGCTTGCAAGAGGCCCGTCATGTCGCAGAACCAGACCGTCATCGCTCCGCAACCCGGGATCATGGAGATCGCGCTCTACCAGGGCGGCGCCGCCAAGGTGGCCGGGGTCGAGAACGTGGTGAAGCTGTCCTCGAACGAGAACCCGTTCGGGCCGTCCGAAAAGGCGCGCGAGGCGGTGGTGCGGGCGGCGCATGCCCTGCATCGCTATCCGAACACCGACCATGCCAGCCTGCGCGCCGCCATCGGCGAGGTGCATGGGCTGGACCCCGAGCGCATCATCTGCGGCGTCGGTTCCGACGAGATCATCCATTTCCTGTGCCAGGCCTATGCCGGGCCGGGGACCGAGGTTCTGTTCACCGAGCACGGCTTCCTGATGTATCGCATCAGCGCCCTTGCCGCCGGGGCGACCCCGGTCGCCGTGCGCGAGCGTGATCGTGTCACCGACATCGACGCGCTGATCGCCGGGGCGAGCGAGCACACCCGCCTGGTGTTCCTGGCCAATCCGAACAACCCGACCGGCACCATGGTCGGCCTGCCCGAGATCGAGCGGCTGGCCCGCGCCCTGCCGCAGGCCATCGTCGTCGTGGATGCCGCCTATGCCGAATATGTCGAGGATTACGACGGCGGGGCGGAACTGGCGACCCGGCTGCCGAACGTGTTCATGACCCGGACCTTTTCCAAGATCTACGGCCTTGGCGGCCTGCGCATCGGCTGGGGTTACGGATCGCGCGAGATCATCGACGTGCTGAACCGCATCCGGGGGCCGTTCAACCTGTCCTCGGCCGCGCTCGATGCCGCCGAGGCTGCCGTGCGCGACCGCGAACATATCGCCCGCTGCCAGGCCGAGAACGCCCGCATGCGCGCCTGGCTGGCCGAGGCCCTGGCCGAGAAGGGCGTGCCCTCGGACACCTCCTGCGCCAATTTCATCCTGGCCCGGTTCGAGGACCAGGCCGTGGCCGAGGCCTGCGACGATTATCTGAAGGCCCAGGGGCTGATCGTGCGCCGGGTCGGCGGCTATGGCCTGCCGAACTGCCTGCGCATCACCGTGGGCGACGAGGCCTCGTGCCGGCGTGTCGCCCATGTCATCGGCCAGTTCATGGCCGAACGGGCGGAGCGGCGCTGATGGGTCGGATCTATGACCGCGTCGCCCTGATCGGGCTGGGGCTGATCGCCGGCTCGATGTCGCTGGCCATGCGCGAGGCCGGGCTGGCCGGCGAGATCGTCGGCTATGCCCGCAGCCCCGAGACCCGGGCCACCGCGCGCGAGATCGGGCTGGTGGACCGCGTGGTCGAGACCCCGGCCGAGGCCGCCGAGGGCGCCGATCTGATCGTACTGGCGGTGCCGGTCGGCGCCATGGGCGAGGTCGCGGCCGAGATCGCGCCCTTCCTCAAGCCCGGCGCGACGGTGACCGACGTGGGCTCGGTCAAGCGCGCCGTGGTCGAGGCGGTGGCGCCGCATATCCCCGCGGGCGTGCATTTCGTGCCCGGCCACCCGCTGGCCGGAACCGAGCATTCCGGGCCGCGCTCGGGCTTTGCCAGCCTGTTTCGCAACCGCTGGTGGTTGCTGACCCCGGTCGAGGGCAGCGACCCCGCGGCGGTGGCGCGGCTGGCCGGGCTGATCCGCGGCATGGGCGCCAATGTCGAGGAGATGGACGCGGCGCATCACGACCTGGTGCTGGCGGTGACCAGCCACACGCCGCACCTGATCGCCTATACCATGGTCGGCGTCGCCGATCACCTGAAGCGGGTGACGGAAAGCGAGGTCATCAAGTATTCCGCCGCCGGCTTTCGGGATTTCACCCGGATCGCGGCCTCGGACCCGACGATGTGGCGCGACGTGTTCCTGCAGAACAAGGATGCGGTGCTGGATATCCTCGGGCGCTTCACCGAGGAGCTGTTCGTCCTGCAGCGCGCCATCCGCATGGGAGACGGCGCGCATCTGCACGATTATTTCACCCGCACCCGGGCGATCCGGCGCGGCATCATCGAGGCCGGGCAGGATACCGCGGCGCCCGACTTCGGCCGCAGCCAGTCGCCCGCCAAGGACGCCTAGCGGCGCGGGAATACCGGCGCCGGGCCCAGCGTGACCGGCCCCAGGCTGACCTTGCCATCGGCCAGAATCAGCGGCAGGCGCAATTCGCCGCTGGCGGGGGCCGGGAAATCCGCGCCCTCGGGCAGCGGCAGTTCCGAGATGTTCTTCAGCATCGCGCCGGCCAGCATCACCACCTTTTGCGGGATCAGCCCGGCCGCCGCCGCCGCCTCCAGCATCGGCCGCGCATCGGGCGTATAGACCGCAAGCAGCCCCTGCGCCCGGCCCTGGGCATCGGCATGGACCTCGCCCAGGATGCGGGCGCCGAGCTTGCCCAGCCGCAATTCGGACCCGTCGAGCCGCAGCCCGGTCGGCAGCGGCATGGTCTCGGGCGTCAGCGTCTGCGGCGACGGCGGCCGGTCGAGCCACAGCCGGCCGGTCGCCTTAAGGCTCAGCTTGCCGGGCAGGGGCAGGGGGTTCGACAGTGCCTCGGGCGCAAGGTCGTGCAGCGACAGCGCAACGTCATAGCCGCCGTCGTCGGCCAGCCGGGCCCGGGCATCGAGACCCTGCGCCAGCGGTGCCCCCTCCAGCGTCAGCGGGCCGGAACGGGCGAAGACGCTGCGGAATTCGGCGCCGGCCAGGGGACGCACCCCAAGGCCGGCCTCGGCATCGGTCAGACCCAGCACCATCGCTCCGGCGCCGGCGTCCAGCACCGCTTGCGGCGGCAGGTCCAGCCGCAGCTCGGTCGGGTGCAGCGGACCGACCCAGGCCTGGGCCTGCGGCAGCGCCAGCCGGCCCGAGGGCGTCTCCAGCTCGACGGCGACGGCCGAAACGCCGATGCGTCCGGGCCGGCGCAGCTCGTGCAGGGTGCCGATCCCGACGCCCGGGGTCTCGGCGGCGAATCGGCGCAGTTCGCGCACCAGCAGCCCCTCGGCCCCCAGCCACAAGCCGCCCAGAGCCAAGGCAAGCACGGTCAGCCACAGAAGCAATCGGCGCATGGGTTTCCTCGTCTGGTCGAGCCGTCTTGGAACGGCGGCCATGCTGTCCTAAGTTTTTCGCAAGCGAAAGCAAAGCGGGATGGGGTCAGGAATGGGTGAGCGGCCAGAGCATTGGGTCTTTGCCTATGGCTCGCTGATGTGGGATCCCGGCTTTCCGGTGGCCGAGACGGTGCAGGCGCGGGTCGAGGGCTTTGCCCGCCGCTTCTGCCTGCGCTCGGTGGTCTATCGCGGCACGGTCGAGGCGCCGGGGCTGGTCCTGGGCCTCGACATCGACGCGCAGGCGCATTGCGTGGGGCTGGCGCTGCGGGTCGAGGATACCGACTGGCCGAACACGCTGGCCGGGCTGCGCGAGCGCGAGCTGACCACCGAGGCCTATGCCGAGCTGCAACTGCCGCTGCTTCTGGCCGACGGGCGCCGGGTCGAGGCCGTCGCCTATGTCATCCGCCGCGACCACGACCAGTATTGGGCGCATCTGGACATGGCCCAGCAGGCCGAGATCATCGCCCGCGCCCATGGCGGCCGCGGGCCGAACGCCGATTATCTGTTCAACACCGCCATGCACCTGGCCGAGATGGGCGTCGAGGATCTGGAGATGGACGAGCTGGCGCGCCGCGTCCGGCTGCTGGTGCGACCAAAGCCGGATTGACCGGCGGCGCCCCGCCGCATCGCTTGGCAGCGGGCGATCCGGCCACTACAGTCGCCCGCGAAGCAGGGAATGGAGTTGCCGCTTGTCCCCGTCCGATGCCGATGCGCCGCCGCAAGCCGCCGCCGAAGGCCGCAAGACCCGCGCTGCCCGCCTTGCGGCCACGCGCCGGGGCGAGCCGGGGCTGACCGGCCCGAGCCAGCCGCAATTCTCGCAACCCGTGCGCCAGATCGTGCTGATGCTGATCGCGCTAGCGCTGGTCGTGGCCGGGGCCTGGTTCGCCTATGGCCGCATCCTGCGCATCTTTTCCTCGAACGAGGCGCTGAACGGGCTGATCCTCGCCGTCTTCGTGATGGGGGTGCTGGGCTGCTTCTGGCAGGTGGCCGAACTGGTGAAGTCGGTCAGCTGGATCGAGCGATTCGCCGCCCGGCGCCGCAATGCCGCCGGTCGCGGCGTCAGCACGGCCGAGCCCGCCGATGCCGACCAGGCGCCGCGCCTGCTGGCGCCGCTTTCGGCGCTGCTGGGCCAGCGCGGGCCGGTCGGAGGCGTGATCTCGACCGAATCGTCGCGCTCGATCCTGGAGTCGGTGGCGACCCGGATCGACGAGGCGCGCGACATCACCCGCTACCTTGCCAACCTTTTGATTTTCCTGGGCCTTCTGGGCACCTTCTATGGCCTTGCGACCACGGTGCCGGCGGTGGTGGACACCATCCGGGCGCTGGCGCCCAAGGATGGCGAGACCGGCATCGAGGTCTTCAACAAGCTGATGACCGGGCTCGAATCGCAGCTGGGCGGCATGGCCACGGCCTTTTCCAGCTCGCTCCTGGGCCTGGCCGGCTCGCTGGTCGTCGGCCTGCTGGAGCTGTTCGTGACCCATGGCCAGAACCGCTTCTATCGCGAGCTGGAAGAATGGATGTCGGGCTTTACCCGCGTCGGCCTTGCCGGCGGCGAGGGGCACGGCCTGGGCGAGGCGGCGCTGGTCGATTTCGCCGAACGGGTCGAGGCGCAGCTGGCCGGCTTGCAGGAATTCTATGCGCAGCGCGACGAATTGCGCGACCAGGAGGCGGCGGCCGCCGACCAGCGCGCGCTGGCCCTGGCGCAGGGCGTCGAGCAGCTGGCGGGGCTTCTGGGCGAGGACCGCGACCGGCTGGGCGCGACGCTTACCGCCGAGCGCGAGGCGACGGCGCGGGCGCTGTCCGGGGTCGAGCAGGGGCTGGCGGGTCTTGCCGCCGCGCCGCGCCAGGATCCGGCAGTGCTGGCTGCACTGGACCGGCTGGCCGCGGGGCAGGAGCGTCTGCTGGCCGGCCAGCCCGCCTTTGACGCGCTGACGCAGGCGCTGGAGCGGCTGGCGGCGGGTCAGGACCGGCTGGCGGCGCTGGCCGAGTCGCCGGCCCGCGATCCGGCCCTGGCCGAGACGCTGACGCGCCTCGCCGCCCTGTCCGAGCACCCGGCGCCCGACAACGGCCTGCTGATCCGGGCGCTGGAACGGCTGGCCGAGGGGCAGGACCGCATCCTGGAGCAGGCGCCGGCGCGCGCGCCCTCGGGCGACGACCCCGAGGCGCGGATGCGGCTGCGCTCGATCGACGTGCAGCTGGGCCGGCTGGTCGAGGAAGCCGCCAGCGGCCGCGACGGGCTGATCTCGGAGCTGCGCGAGGACATGGCGGCGCTGACCCGCGCCATCCGCAACCTGGAGCGCGGCGATGGGGCTTAGCCGGGGCGGCGGCAATCGGTTCTCGGCCACGATCTGGCCGGGATTCGTCGATGCCATGACCGCGCTTCTGATGGTCATGATGTTCGTGCTGACCATCTTCCTCCTGGTGCAATCGGTGCTGCGCGACCAGATCACCACCCAGGACAGCGAGCTGGACCAGCTGGGCGCGCAGCTGGCGCAGTTGACGGCGGCGCTCTCGACCTCGCAAAGCCGGGCCCAGGGGCTGGACCGCGACCTGGGTGCCGCGCGCGGCCAGCTGGCCGAGGCGCAGGGCAGGATCGACGAACAGACCGAGGCGGCGCGATTGGCCGCCGCCCGGCGCGCGGCGTTGGAGGCGCTGGTTGCCGACCTGCGTCGCCGCAATGCCGATGCGGCGCAGGAACTGACCCGGACCCAGGCCGCCCGCAGCGCCGATGCCGAGGCGGCCAGGGCCTTGCAGGACAAGCTCGCGCAATCCGATGCCGAGCTGACCGCCATGACGATGGAACTGGAAGCCGCCCGCAAGCAGGCCGAAGAGACGCTGACCCTGCTCGCCGCCGCCGAGGCTGCGAAGAAGGATCTGGGCGACCAGGCGCAGGCCAGCGCGACCGAGGCCGAGAAGCAGGCCGCGCTGCTGGCCGTGGCGCAGCAGAAGCTCTCCGAGCAGCAGGCGCTTTCGACCGAGGACCAGCGCCGGCTGGCGTTGCTGAACCAGCAGGTCCTGCAGCTGAACGACCAGCTCGGCAGCCTGCGCGCCGTGTTGGATGCCGCCGGAGAGGAGCGCAAGGCCGCCGATCTGAAGGTCGAGGACCTGGGCCAGCGGCTGAACCTGGCGCTGCTGCGCGCCGCCGAAGAAGAGAAGAAGCGCCGCGCGCTGGAGGCGGAGGCCCGCAGCAAGGCCGAGGCCGAGGCCAAGGATCTGGCGCGCTACCGCTCGGAATTCTTCGGCCGGCTGTCGCAGATCCTGGAGGGCCGCGAGGGCGTGCGCGTCGTCGGCGACCGCTTCGCCTTTTCCTCGGAGGTGCTGTTCCCGGCGGGCGAGGCGACGCTCTCGCCCGAGGGCCGGGCGCAGATCGCCCGGGTCAGCGATCTTCTGAAGCAGATCTCGGCCGAGATCCCGCCCGAGATCGACTGGATCATCCGCGTCGACGGCCATACCGACAGCCAGCCCCTGTCGGGGCAGGGGCGCTATCGCGACAACCGCGAACTCAGCCAGGCGCGGGCGCTGGCCGTGGTGCGCTATATGGTGGACGATCTGGGCTTTCCGGCCGACCGGCTGCTGCCGGCGGGCTTTGCCGATACGCGGCCGGTGGCCCAGGGCGACACGCCCGAGGCCCGGGCCCAGAACCGCCGCATCGAACTGAAGCTGACCGAGCGCTAGGCGCGCCCGATCCCAGGTGTCCGGTCTCAGGCGTCCTGCGCCGGCGCGGCTTCGCGCGGCGGCCGGCCGATGATGTCGCGCAGCGCGTCCAGCTCGATGAAATTGTCGGCCTGGCGGCGCAGCTCGTCCGCGATCATCGGCGGCTGCGAACGCATGGTCGAGACCACCGAGACCCGCACGCCCTGGCGCTGCAACGCCTCGACCAGCGGGCGGAAGTCGCCGTCGCCGGAAAACAGCACCGCATGGTCCAGCCGCGGCGCCAGTTCCATGGCGTTGATGACCAGCTCCACGTCCATGTTGCCCTTGACCTTGCGACGGCCAAGCGCATCGGTGTATTCGCGGGCAGGCTTCGTCACCATGGAATAGCCGTTGTAATGCAGCCAGTCGACCAGCGGGCGGATCGGTGAATAATCCTCGTTTTCCAGCAGGGCCGTGTAGTAATAGGCGCGGATCAGCTTGCCGCGCCGCTCGAATTCCTGCCGCAGCAGCTTGTAGTCGATGTCGAAGCCCAGCGACTTCGCCGCGGCGTAAAGGTTCGACCCGTCGATGAACAACGCCAGCCGATCATCCTTGTAAAACACGATTCCCCCAAGATGTCCCGAAACCCAAACCAGAACGCGAAACTAGCCTTGGTGGCGCTGGGTGCAAACCTGCCTAGTTCGGCAGGTGTCCCGGCGGAAACAATCCGATTCGCGCTGGATAAGCTGCTGAAAATACCCCAGGTCCAGCCATGTGCAATCAGCCGTTTCTGGATCACCCCGGCTTTTCCGGCCGGTTCCGGTCCCGATTACGTGAACGGAGCGGTTTCCTTCGCCTGCGACCTGCCGCCGGCCCGGATTCTGGCGGTATTGCACGAAATTGAGGCAGAATTCGGCCGCACCCGCGGAGGCGCGCGCTGGCAGGCGCGCGGCCTGGACCTGGACCTGCTGGCGCTGGACGGGCTGGTGCTGCCCGATGCCGCGACCCAGGATCATTGGCGCGGCTTGCCGCCCGAGGAACAGCCGCGGCATGCGCCGCCTGAATTGATCCTGCCGCATCCGCGGATGCAGGACCGCGGCTTCGTGCTGGCGCCCCTGGCCGAGATCGCGCCGGACTGGCGCCATCCGCGCCTGGGGCTGACGGTGGCGCAGATGCTGGCGGCCTTGCCAGCGGGCGCGCTGGCGGGTATGAAGCCCCTGACCGCTTGACATTTCCGGGGTGCGACGCCATTTATCCGGCTTCGCCCTGCACCCCGATTCCAGCTGATAAGGTGACCGATGGCCCGCGTGACAGTCGAAGATTGCGTCGACAAGGTTCCGAACCGCTTTGACCTGGTGATGCTGGCCGCCCATCGTGCGCGTGAAATCGCCGCGGGCAGCCCGCTGACCGTCGACCGCGACAATGACAAGAATCCCGTGGTCTCGCTGCGCGAGATCGCCGACGAGACCCAGCCCGTCGATGAGCTGCGCGAGCGCATGATCGAATCCAGCCAGACCCAGATCGAGGTCGACGAGCCGGAAGAGGATGCGATGGCGCTGCTGCTGGGCGCCGAGATCGACCGCCCGAAACCCGCCGACGAAGAGTCGGAGGAGCGCATGCTGCGCATGATGCTGGACGCGCAAGGCAGGAACTGAGCATAAGGTCTTCGGCTGAACATGATCGACGTCGAAGACCTGATCGCGCTCATTCGCAACTACAACCCGCGCACCAATGCCGAGTTGATCCGCGACGCCTATGAATACGGGCGTCGCATGCACGAGGGCCAGTTCCGCCACTCGGGCGAGGCCTATTTCACCCATCCCGTCGCCGTCGCCGCCATCCTGACCGAGATGCGGCTGGACGATGCGACCATCGTCACCGCGCTTCTGCACGACACGATCGAGGACACGCGCTCGACCTGGGCCGAGGTGGCGCAGATGTTCGGCCGCGAGATCGCCGATCTGGTCGATGGCGTCACCAAGCTGACCAATTTGCAACTCAGCGGCGCGCACAGCAAGCAGGCCGAGAATTTCCGCAAGCTTTTCATGGCGATGTCGCGCGATCTTCGCGTGATCCTGGTCAAGCTGGCCGACCGGCTGCACAATATGCGCACCATCAAGTCCATGCGCCCCGACAAGCAGCAGCAGAAGGCGCGCGAGACCATGGACATCTTCGCGCCGCTGGCAGGCCGGATGGGCATGCAATGGATGCGCGAAGAGCTTGAGGACCTCGCCTTCAAGGTCATCAACCCCGAGGCGCGCAATTCGATCATCCGCCGCTTCGTCAGCCTGCAACGCGAATCCGGTGACGTGATCCCCAAGATCACCGCCGACATCCGTGCCGAGCTGGAACGCGAGGGCATCGAGGCCGATGTCTATGGCCGCGCCAAGCGCCCGTTCAGCATCTGGCGCAAGATGCAGGAAAAGCAGCTGTCCTTCTCGCGCCTGTCGGACATCTACGGCTTCCGCATCATCACCCGGACCGAGCCCGACTGCTATCGCACGCTGGGCGTGATCCACCATCGCTGGCGCGCGGTGCCGGGCCGGTTCAAGGACTATATCAGCCAGCCCAAGGCCAACGGCTATCGCTCGATCCACACCACGGTTTCGGGCCGCGACGGCAAGCGGGTCGAGGTGCAGATCCGCACCCGCCAGATGCACGAGGTCGCGGAATCGGGCGTGGCGGCGCATTGGGCCTATCGCGACGGCGCCCGCACCGAGAACCCCTTCGCCGTCGATCCGGGCGAATGGATCGCCAGCCTGACCGAGCGTTTCGGCGAAGAGGACCACGACGAATTCCTCGAGCATGTGAAGCTCGAGATGTATTCCGACCAGGTGTTCTGCTTCTCGCCCAAGGGCGACGTGATCCCGCTGCCGAAAGGGGCGACGCCGCTGGATTTCGCCTATGCGATCCATACCCGGCTGGGCTCGTCCTGCGTCGGCGCCAAGGTCGACGGCATCCGCGTGCCCTTGTGGACGCGGCTCAAGAACGGGCAATCGGTCGAGATCATCGCTGCCTCGGGCCAGCGCCCGCAGGCGACCTGGCTCGACATCGTCGTCACCGGCCGCGCCAAGGCCGCCATCCGCCGCAGCCTGCGGCAGGAGGACCGGACGCGCTTCATCCGCCTCGGCTCGGAACTGGTGCGGGTGGCCTTCGAGCATGTCGGCCGCAAGGTCAGCGACAAGGCGCTGCGCACCGCCGCGCGCACCATGGCGCTGCCCGATACCGACGAGCTGCTGGCCCGGATCGGCAGCGCCGAGATCTCGGCCCATGACGTGCTCTCGACGCTTTACCCCGAACTCGCCTCGGCCCGGAGCGAGATCGACGCCCGCCGCGCCGTCGCCGGGCTCGAGGCCGACCAGGAATTCACCCGTGCGCCCTGCTGCAACCCGCTGCCGGGCGAGCGCATCGTCGGCATCACCTATCGCGGCAAGGGCGTGGTGATCCATGCCATCGACTGCCCGGTGCTGGCCGAATTCGAGGACAGCCCGGAACGCTGGGTCGACCTGCATTGGCGCGAGGGCCAGCACCCGGCCGCCTATTCGACCATGCTGTCGCTGACCATCCGCCATGACGCCGGCGTGCTGGGCCGGATCTGCACGCTGATCGGCGCGCAGGGGGCGAATATCTCGGACCTGGAATTCATCGACCGCAAGCCGGATTTCTATCGCCTGCGGATCGAGGTCGAGCTGCGCGGCCGCGAGCATCTGCATGCGCTGCTGACCGCGCTCGAGGCGGAAAGCGACGTGGCCCAGGTCTCGCGCATCCGCGATCCCTCCGCGCATCTGGCCTGAGGGCGGGGCGATGTTCAAGCGCAGGAAACCGCTGAGCTACGCTCAGATGTGGACCGAGATGTTCTATCCCCGCTCGGGCTGGAAGCGGGCGTCGAAATACGTGCTGCACCGGCTGCGGCGGCTGCCCGACCGGCCGCATCGCGTGGCGCGGGGCTGGGCGGCGGGGATCTTCGTCTCGTTCACGCCCTTCTTCGGCTTTCACCTGATGGGGGCGGCGCTGATCGCCTGGATCATCCGCGGCAATATCCTCGCGGCGCTTTTGGGCACTTTCGTCGGCAATCCGCTGACCACGCCCTTCGTGGCGCTGACCGCGACCGGGCTGGGCCGCTGGATCCTGGGGGTCGAGGGCAAGTTCACCCCGCATCTGATCTTCGAGGAATTCACCCGCGCCGGCAGCGAACTGTGGAACAACCTGCTGGCGCCGGTGACCGATCGCGTCGCGCATTGGGACCAGCTCTTGCAGTTCAACGAGCAGATCTTCACGCCCTATATGGTCGGCGGCGTGATCGAGGGCCTGCCGATCTGCATCGCCATCCACTATCTGACGGTGCCGGTCATCAAGGCCTATCACCGCCACCGCGAAAAGCAGATGGCCGAGCGCATCGCCCGCGCCAAGGCCCGCCGCGCCGCCGAGCTGGCCTCAAGGGCCCAGCCCTCAAAAACCCAGCCGGTCGCGCAGGGAATACCAGCCCATGCCGGCGACCAGCAGCGGCCAGCGCAGGGCGGCTCCGCCGGGAAAGGGGCGTGAGGGCAGGGCGGCCATGGTGTCGAAACCCTGCGCCTGACCCGCCACCGCCTGCGCCATCAGCTTGCCGGCCAGCGTCGCCAGCGCCAGCCCATGCCCGGAATAGCCGCTGGCCGACAGGCAGTTCGGCGCCGGCCGGGCAAAACAGGGCATCCGGTTCATGGTGATCGCCAGCGTGCCGCCCCAGGCATGGGTCAGCCTGATGTCGGCCAGCCCGGGATAGATCTCCAAGAGCGGCTTTCGCACCTTGGCGGCGATGTCCTTCGGGAAGCGATAGCTGACATTCTCGCCGCCGCCAAAGATCAGCCGGCCCTCGGGGTCCAGCCGCCAGTAATTCACCACGAATTTCGTGTCATGCACGCCGATGGGCCGGGTCAGAACCTCGGCCGCCCGCGCGCCCAGCGGCTCGGTCGCGACGATGAAATTGTTGATCGGCATCACCCGCGCGGCGATCCGCATGTCCAGATGGCCCAGATAGCCATTCGCGGCCAGGATGACATGGTCGCAGATGACCCGGCCCTTGCCGGTCTGCACGATGCTCTTCTCGCCCGCCCGGCCGTGGCGGATGTGATGGACATGGCTCAGTTCGCGGATCTGCGCCCCGGCCGCATCGGCCAGCCGCGCCATGCCAAGTGCCAGGCCCAGCGGATCGAGATGCCCGGCGCCATGATCGAGCTCGCCGGCGATATAGGCCGCCGAGGGCACCAGCGCCCGGAACGCATCCCGGTCCAGCGCCTCGATGCGCGCGTAAGCGTAATCGCGCGCCAGCTTCTCGATCATGCCGCGGGCATGGTCGAACTCGGCCGGCTTGCGAAAGGCATGGGCGATGCCATCGGCGACCGGCACGCCCGAGCGCGCGGCCAGATCGCGGGTCAGGGCCTTGGCCTCTTCGGCCATGTCCCACAGCCGATGCGCGGCCGGAACGCCGGCCAGCCGCTCCAGCTCATCGACCTCCAGCCGCTGCCCCGAGCCGAGCTGGCCGCCATTGCGCCCCGAGGCGCCGAAGCCGACGCGATGCGCCTCCAGCACCATGACGTCGAGTCCCGCCTCGGCCAGATGCAGCGCCGCCGAAAGCCCGGTGTAGCCCGCGCCCACCACGACGACATCGGCCCGCGCCTCGCCGCGCTGCTGCGGAAAGGCCGGCAGCGGCGCGCGCGTCGCGGCGTAAAGGCTCGGCGGATATTCCCCCAGCCGGTCGTTGGAAAACAGCAGGTTCATGCCGGCGCTTCTTTGCTCCACAAATACCCATGCGACGCGCGCGGCCGGGACCGACCCGCGCCGATCTCACACGTTCAGCAGCAGATGCTCACGCTCCCACGGGCTGATGACTTGCAGGAACTCCTTGTATTCGTTGCGCTTCACCGCCTGATAGACCGCAACGAACTCGGATCCCAGCACCTCGCGCATCGGCGCGCTCTCGGCCATCAGGTCCAGCGCGTCGCCTAGGTTATAGGGCAGCTCGTCCTCGGACATATAGGCGTCGCCCAGGCATTCCGCGCGCGGGTTTTCCTGTTCGCAGAGCCCCAGATAGCCGCAGGCAAGGCTGGCGGCGAGACCCAGATAGGGGTTGCAATCCATTCCCGCCAGGCGGTTTTCCAGCCGCCGCGCCTCGGGGCCGGAGATCGGCACGCGCAGCCCGGTGGTGCGGTTGTCGCGGCCCCATTCTAGGTTGATCGGTGCCGCGAAATCAGGGACATAGCGGCGATAGCTGTTGACATAGGGCGCGAGCAGCGCCACCGCCGCCGGCAGGTGCTTCTGCATCCCGGCGATGAAATGCAGGAAGGCCGGCGTCTCGCGGCCCTGCGGGTCGGAAAAGATGTTGCGGCCATCCTCCAGCCCGACCACCGAATGGTGGATGTGCATGGCGCTGCCGGGCTCGCCCTCGATGGGCTTGGCCATGAAGGTGGCGAAACAGTCGTGGCGCAGCGCCGCCTCGCGGATCAGCCGCTTGAAATAGAAGATCTGGTCGGCCAGATGCACCGGGTCGCCGTGGTTCAGGTTGATCTCGACCTGGCCGGCGCCGCCCTCCTGCAGGATGCCGTCGATCTCGAAACCCTGCGCCTCGGCGAAGTCGTAGATGTCGTCGATGACCTTGCCGTATTCGTCCACCGCCGACATGGAATAGGCCTGCTTCGCCGCCGCCCGCCGGCCCGAGCGGCCCATGGGCGGCATGATCGGCTGGTTCGGGTCGATGTTGCGCGCGACCAGAAAGAATTCCATCTCGGGCGCGACGATGGGCTTCCAGCCCTTCTGCCGATAGAGTTCGAGCACGCGCTTCAGCACATTGCGCGGCGCAATGGGCACCGGCCTGCCGGACTGGTCCGAGACGTCGTGGATCACCTGCAAGGTCACGTCCGCCGTCCAGGGCGCCGCCGTCGCGGTGGAAAAATCCGGCGTCAGGATCATGTCCGGTTCGGTGAAGGCGCCCGAGGGGTTGTCGGCCCAGTCCCCGGTGATGGTCTGCAAAAAGATCGAGTTCGGCAGGTAGAACCGTTCCTGATGCGCGAATTTCGAGGCCGGCATGGCCTTGCCGCGCGCCACCCCGGCGATGTCGGCGACGATGCATTCGACCTCGTCCAGCCGGCGGCCGGCGACGTAATCCTGTGCGGCCTGCGGGGTCTCGTCGATCCAGTGCGATCTCATGCGACACCCCGCCGGGCTTCGGCCATGCTGGCGCGGGGCTGTTTCAGGAAATGCTCGATGCGGTCGGCGATGCCGGCGGAATGCAACGGCCCGCCCATGCGCGCCCGCGCGGCGTCCTGCAAGGGCTCGGGCACCACCCCCTTGGCGCGGTGGTCGAGTAGCCCATGGATGAAATCGTCGCCGAATTCGGGATGCGCCTGCACGGTCAGGGCACGATCGTCATAGGCCAGCACGGCATTCTCGCAGAAATCATTGCTGGCCAGCACCGTCGCGCCCGGCGGCCTCTCCTGCACCTGGTCCTGGTGCCAGGCGTTCATGGTGACAAGCTCGCCTTCGAAATCATAGTCCTGCGGGCCGATGGCCCAGCCGCCGGGATGCTTCGCGACCTTGCCGCCCAAGGCCTGGGCGATGATCTGGTGGCCGAAGCAGATGCCGACCATTGGCACATGCTCGGCATAGGCGCGGCGGATGAAATCCTCGAGCGGCGGGATGAAGGCGTGGTCTTCATAGACGCCGTGGCGCGAGCCGGTCAGCAGCCAGCCCTCGGCGTCGTGGACCGAGGCGGGAAACGCCATCGCCTCGACGTGATAGCTGGTGAATTCGAAGCCGCGCCCCGCGAGCAGCCGCTCGAACAGGGTGTCGTAATCGCCCAGTTCGCCGCGAATGACCTCGGGCGACTGGCCGCATTTCAGGATGCCGATGCGCATGATTGGCCTGTTGATTGTCCAGGTGCAAAGCTAGTCGCGCCGCCCGCCGCGGGCAAGGGGCTGCGACTTATGGCGGGGCTGGCTCGCGCGCGCGCCCCGCGCTAGGCTGCGACCCGCAGGACCAGCAATGAAGGACAGACCATGCCCGGACTTCGCCCAGACGTGGACCCCGAGGGGCTTCAGGAATTCTCGGTCGTCTTCACCGACCGCTCGCTCAACCATATGTCGCAGCGGTTCCAGGCCGCCATGCGCGAGATTTCGGCCAACCTGCGCGACGTCTACGCGGCCCAGGCGGTGGCGCTGGTCCCCGGCGGCGGCACCTGCGCGATGGAAGCAGTGGCGCGCCAGTTCGGCCGCGATGCCCATGCGCTGATCATCCGCAACGGCTTCTTCAGCTTCCGCTGGAGCCAGATCTTCGAGGCCGGCGGCTTCGCGCGCGAGACCACGGTGATGATGGCCCGCCCGGCCGGGAACGAGCCGCGCGCGCCCTTCGCCCCCGCGCCCATCGACGAGGTGGTGGCCCGGATCCGCGAGACCCGCCCCGAGGCGATCTTCGCCCCGCATGTCGAGACGGCGGCGGGGATGATCCTGCCCGATGATTATATCAAGGCGCTGGCCGATGCCGCGCATGAGGTGGGCGCGATCCTGGTGCTCGACTGCATCGCCTCGGGCGCGATCTGGGTCGACATGGCCGCGACCGGCGTCGACGTGCTGATCTCGGCCCCGCAGAAGGGCTGGTCGGCCTCGCCCTCGGCCGGGATGGTGATGTTCTCGGCCCGGGCGCTGGAGCGGCTGGAGCAGACCACCAGCGACAGCTTCGCGCTGGACCTGAAGAAATGGCGCGCGATCATGAAGGCCTATGAGGACGGCGGCCATGCCTATCATGCCACCATGCCGACCGACGCGCTGATCGGGCTGCGCGACGCCATGGCCGAGACCCGGGCGCTGGGCTTCGAGGCCGCGCGCGAGGCGCAATGGCGGCTGGGCGAGGCGGTGCGCGCCGACCTGGCGCGGCGCGGGCTGCGCTCGGTCGCGGCCGATGGCTTCGCGGCGCCGGGCGTGGTGGTCTGCTATACCGACGACCCCGAGGTGCAGAACGGCAGGAAATTCCTGGCCGAAGGCTATCAGATCGCCGCCGGCGTGCCCCTGCAGGTCGGCGAGGGCGAGGGCTTCCGCAGCTTCCGCATCGGGCTTTTCGGGCTCGACAAGCTCAAGGACGTGGATGGCACCCTGGCGCGGCTGCTGCCGGCTTTCGACGCGGTGTTGCCCGAGGCGTCCTAAATCGCGCCCGGCGGTGGAACAATCGGCGGGGTGTCGCGGTTCTGTCTGCGAAACCGATACAGCCTTGTGAAAGGAGATTGCCATGGCCAATCCTCAATCCACCGCCGATGACATGAAGAACGAAGCCCGCAAGGCGGCGGACGATCTCGGTCAACATGCCCGCGACGCCGCCGACGACATGGGCCGGCATGCCCGCAATGCGGCCGACGACGCCAGCGCGGCGCTGGACAGCGCCCGCGAGCGTGGTGCCGAGCTTTACGAGACGGTGCGGGAAAAGGGCCAGGAATTCGTCGAGACCGCCCGCAAGCGCGGCGAGGAATATGTCGAGGCGGCGCGCGAGCGCGGTCACGACTATGCCGACCGCGCCCGCGGCGAGGCCCGCCGCCTGTATCGCGAGGGTGAGCGCCGTGCCAGCGAGGTGGCCGAGCATGCCGAGGAATATTACGACGAGGTTTCGACCATGGTGCGCCGCAACCCGGCGCAGGCGCTTGGCATCGCCGCCGGCGTCGGCTTCCTGCTGGGCCTGATCATCGCCCGTCGCTGAGCGCGCCGCCATGTTCGCCTATACCAGGAACTTGCAGCTTGCCCTGACGGACAAGCTGCGCCGTGCCGGGCTGATGGCCGGGGCAGGGGTGGCGCTGCTGGTGGCGGCGGGGTTCCTGCTGGCGGCGCTGTGGACCTGGCTGGCCTATCACCTGCACTGGGGTCCGCTCTGGGCCTCGCTGGCGATCGGCGCCGGGTTCCTGCTGATCGGGATCATCCTGATGCTGGCCGGCGGCAAGGAGCGTCATCCGACGCCCAGCACCGACCAGCTGAAGGCCGAGATCGAGGAGCAGCTGCACCTTGCCGCCGATGCGGCGGTCGAGAAGGTCAGCGGGCTTGCGGACCGCACCCTGGACCGCGCCTCGGAAAAGGCTGGCGAGATGGTCGATCGGGCCAGCCAGCGGGTGCATTCCGTGGCCGACACCCTGGCCTATCGCGCCGATCGCTTCGCCGACCGGACCGAGGCCCGCGTCGTCGGCGCGGTGCGCAAGGCGGGCGAAAGTGCCTCGCGCAAGCTGGGCCTGCCCGCCGATGCGGCCGAGCGCGTCGCGCAAGGCGCCACTCAGTCCCGCGCCGCGCCCTTCGTGCCGCTGATCGGCGCCTTCGCGATCGGCATGACCTTGGCCTCGCGCCTGGGCGGCCGCCGATCCGAGGACGATTGGGACGGTGACGAGCGCTGGTGAAAACAGCAAAAAGCCCGCCGAAAGGCGGGCTTTTTCGCTGCGGTGCGTGCTCAGGCGTTCGCTTCGCGGATCTTGTTCGCGGCGTCCTTGTCATAGGCGACGCCGGCCTTGTCGAAGAGCTGGTCGAGCTCGCCCGAGAGCGTCATCTCGGTCACGATGTCGCAGCCGCCGACGAACTCGCCCTTGACATAGAGCTGCGGGATGGTCGGCCAGTCCGAGAAATCCTTGATGCCTTGGCGGATGTCGGCATCGGCCAGCACGTTCACGTCGCGGTAATCCACGTTCATGTAGTTCAAAACCCCGGCCACCCGGCTGGAGAAGCCGCATTGCGGCATTTCCTTGGTGCCCTTCATGAACAGGACGACGTCATGGCCGTCGATGGTCTGCTGGATCTGCTGGCGTGCGTCGGTCATATCTGCGGTTCCTTGCTGAAGCACGGCGTGCTTGCGATTTACTCGGGGGCCTTGGTGGTCAGCGCCAGCGCATGCAGCGCGCCGCTCGGCCCGTCCATCTTGCCTTGCAGCGCGGCATAGACCGCGCGTTGTTGCTGGACCCGGTTCAGGCCACGGAAACTCTCGTCGATCACCTCGGCCGCGTAATGGTTGCCGTCGCCGGCCAGGTCGGTGATCGTGATCCTGGCCTGCGGGAAGGCGGCGCGGATCAGGGCTTCGATGTCATGGGCTTCCATTGCCATGGCGGATCCTTTCCTTGTTCTGCATGATGTAGGCCAAGCCCGGGCGCCCCGCAAGGTCGCCTCCCCGCGCATCATTCGAACGGACGCCATGACGCTGCCCCTGCTGACGAACCGCGACGCCCGCCGTCTGTTCCTGGACCGCCACCTGTTGTTGCGGCCCGGTTCGGGCCCGGGGCGCGGCGCCGATCTGGAGGGGGTGCTGACCGGGCTGGGCTTCGTGCAGGTCGACAGCGTCAACACGCTGGCGCGGGCGCATGACCTGATCCTGTGGTCGCGGCGCGGGCAGTATCGGCCGGCGGCGCTGGAATCGCTGATCGCCCGGCAGCGTGCCGCCTTCGAGCACTGGACCCATGACGCCGCGGTGATCCCGATGCGCTTCTATCCGATGTGGCGGCTGAAATTCGCCCGGGACGAGGCGCATATGCAGCGCCGCTGGCCGAAATGGCGGCGCGCGGGCTGGGACGCGGAATTCGACAGCGTGCTGCGCCATATCGCCGATCACGGCCCGGCCTCGACTTCGGACCTGGGCGGGGACGCGCCGCGCGGCTCGGGCGGCTGGTGGGACTGGCATCCCTCCAAGACGGCGCTGGAATACCTGTGGCGCTCGGGCCGGCTGGCGATCCGGCATCGCAGCGGCTTTCGCAAGGTCTATGACCTGGCCGAGCGGGTGATCCCCGAGGCACAACGGGCGGCCCGGCTCGACGATGCCGAGATCCTCGACTGGGCGCTGTCGGCGGCGCTGGAGCGGCTGGGCTTCGCCACCTCGGGCGAGCTGGCCGCGTTCTTCCAGATCGCCACGCCCGACGAGGCGAAGGCCTGGTGCGCCCGGGCCTTGGCGGCGGGCCGCATCGCCGAGATCGAGGTCCAGACCGCCGACGGTCCGCGCCGGCGCAGCTATGCCCTGCCGGACCTGGCCGACCGGGTCGCGGCGCTGCCCGAGCCTTCGGGGCGGGTGCGGCTGCTCTCGCCCTTCGATCCGGCGCTGCGGGACCGGGCGCGGGCCGAGCGGCTGTTCGGCTTTCGCTATCGCATCGAGATCTTCGTGCCGGCGGCGCGGCGGCAATACGGCTATTACGTCTTTCCCGTGATGCAGGGCGACCGGCTGATCGGCCGGCTGGATGCCCGGCGCGACGGCGAGGCGCTGGCCGTGCGCGCCTTCTGGCCCGAGCCGGGGCAGCGCATGGGCAAGGCGCGGCTGGCCGGGCTGCTGGCCGAATTGCAGCGCCTGCTGCCGCTGGCCGGGGCCCGGGACATCCGCCTGGCTGCGGACTGGCTGCGGGCATGAAAAAACCGCCGGGGGATGCCCGGCGGTTCGATGGCGTCAGTCCGGGGTCGCGATCACTCGCGGTTGCCCATGAATTGCAGCAGGAACATGAACAGGTTCAGGAAGTCCAGGTAGAGCTGCAGGGCGCCCATGATCGCGGCCTTGCCCAGGAAATCCCGGTCCGAATTCGCCAGCTGCAGATAGGTGTTCTTGATGTTCTGCGTGTCGAAGGCGGTCAGGCCGGCAAAGATCAGCACGCCGATCGCCGAGATGGCGAATTGCATGGCGCCCGATTTCAGGAAGATGTTCACGATCGAGGCGACGATCAGCCCGATCAGGCCCATCATCAGGAAGGTGCCCATGCCCGACAGGTCGCGCTTGGTCGTGTAGCCGTAAAGCGACAGGCCGGCAAAGGCGATGGCCGTGATCAGGAAGGTCTGGATGATCGAGAAGCTGGTGTAGACCATGAAGATCCAGCTGATCGACAGGCCCATCAGCGCGGCGAAGACATAGAACACCGTCGTCGCGGCCGAGACCGAAAGCCGGTTCAGCGCGGCGCCGAAGCCGAAGACCACCAGCAGCGGCGCGAACATGATGACCCAGCGCAGCGGCGACGTATAGATCGCGGCGCCAAGCGAGGTCAGCGTGCCGTCCGGGTTCATGGCCAGGCCCGAGATGCCCCAGGCGGCGCCGGCGGTCACCAGCATGGCCACGGCCATCAGGCCATAGACCTTGTTCATATAGGCGCGAAGGCCTTCATCCACGGCAGCCGAGCGCGTCGCGGTCCCGGCCGTGCGGATCGAATTGTAATCTTGCATAGGTTCTCCCCGGTCGAAAATCGCGGTGCGGCCGCTACGGCCCACCATCCCCGCAAATATCGGTCACGCGACCCGGGATTTCAATGCAATCCCGCCGGAATGCGGGGCATTTGACGAAAATTTCATAGGCTAACGATCACCTTTCCGGTCGAGCGCCGCGACTCGAGCAAGGCATAGCCCTCGGCAAGCTGCGCCAGCGGCAGGGAGGCGCCGACATGCGGGCGCAGCCGGCCCTGCGCGTAAAGCGAAAACAGCGCCGCGATGTCCTGGCGCAGGGCGGCGGGGTCGAGCTTGCGATAGCCGCCCCAATAGAAGCCGTGGATGGCGATGTTCTTGACCAGCGCGTGGTTCAGGGGCAGGGCGGGCGGCTTGCCGCCGGCAAAGCCGATGACCAGGAAGCGCCCGCCGGGGCGCAGCGCACCGAAGGCGGCCTCGCCCGGGGCGTCGCCGACCGGGTCATAGACCACATCGACGCCGCCCAGATCGCGCAGCGCCGCGCGCAGGTCGGGGCAGGTGGCGCTGTCGATGGTCTCGGCGGCACCGGCCGCGCGGGCGATGTCGAGCCTGTCGGCGCCGCGCGCCACGGCGATGACGCGGGCGCCAAGCGCCGCGCCGATCTCGACCGCGGTCAGCCCGACGCCGCCGGCGGCGCCCAGCACGGCCAGCGTCTCGCCCGCCCGCAGGCCGGCGCGCTGGGTCAGGACGAAATGGCTGGTGCCATAGGCGATCAGGAAGCCCGCTGCCTGATCGTAGCCCATGCCGTCGGGGATCGGGTAGCAGTCCGCGGCGGCAAAGAGATTGGCCTCGGCCATGGTGCCCTGGGCCTGCACGGCGACGCGAGTGCCCGGCGTCAGGTCCACGCCCGGGCCGGCGGCCAGCACCTCGCCCGCGCCCTCGAGCCCGGGGATGAAGGGCAGGGGCGGCGTCTCCTGGTAGCGGCCGGTGGTCATCAGCAGGTCGGCGAAATTCAGCGCAGCGGCGCGCAGCCGCACCAGCACCTGACCGGGCCCGGGTTCCGGCAGGCGCAGCACGCCCGGCACGGGAAGTCCCGCCATTTCCTTGATTTGCATCATGTTCCACTCGTCGCCCATGATTCACACTCCTGGCTGAAAACGCGAATCCCGCGCCGGTTTTTCTTGTGTTTCCCGAGGCTTCGGATAGTCCGCCTGCGGGTGTGTCCGCGATTGTCTTTTTGGACAGGTCCACATTATCGAACTCGAAAATTGCGTCAAACTGGTGTAGCGCCCGTTTAGATTGAGTGAGGTGTTACCATGAAGCACAATGTGGACGTCCATGTCGGCAAGCGCATCCGCCACCGGCGGTGGATGATCGGCATGACCCAGCAGCAGCTGGCCGAGAAGGTCGGGATCAAGTTCCAGCAGATCCAGAAATACGAGACCGGGATGAATCGCGTCTCGGCGTCGCGGCTGTGGGACATCGCCCAGGCGGTGGACGTGCCGGTCAGCTTCTTCTTCGAAGGGCTCGAGGACGCGCATCTGCACGACGCGGTCGAGGGCGACATCCTGGCCGACAAGGAAGCGCTGCAGCTGGTCCGGGCCTATTACGCCATGCCCGAGGCGCAGCGCCGCCAGATCTTCGAACTGGCCCGGGTGCTGTCCGACGCGGCCTGAATGACGGCCGGCCCGCACAGGCTTCCGCTTCCGAAGCCGAGCGGCTAAACCTGCGCCCAGGCAAGCACGGGGGCAGGCGATGACAAGCGCGAACGAAGACATCCCTGTCGAAGGGGCCGAGCGGATCATGGCCGTGGCGCATCGCCTGGCCGACGCGGCCCGGATCGAGACCCTGGGCCTGTTCCGCAGTCCCGGGCTGCATCCCGACAACAAGGCGGGCACCGGCTTCGACCCGGTGACCGAGGCCGACCGGGCCAGCGAGCGCGCCATGCGCGCGATCCTGGCCGCCGAGCGCCCCGAGGATGCGATCCTGGGCGAGGAATACGGCGTCCAGAACGGACAGAGCGGCCTGACCTGGGTTCTGGACCCGATCGACGGCACCCGCGCCTTCATCTGCGGCGCGCCCAGCTGGGGCGTGCTGATCGGTCTCTCGGATGTCGGGGGGCCGATCTATGGCATCGTCGACCAGCCGCATCTGGACGAGCGTTTCGAGGGCGGCTTCGGCCGCGCCCGGCTGATCTCGCGCGCGGGCGAGCAGGCGCTGGCCACGCGCCGGGGCGTGGCGCTGGCGCAGGCCACGCTGCTGACCACCTATCCCGAGGTCGGCAACCCGACCGAGCATACCGCCTTCCGCCGCGTCGCGGACCGGGTGCAGCTGATCCGCTATGGCCTCGACTGCTATGCCTATGCGCTTTTGGCGGCCGGCCATGTCGACCTGGTGATCGAGGCCGGGTTGCAGCCCTATGACGTGGCCGCCCCCATCGCGCTGGTGCGGGCGGCAGGCGGCACCGTCACCGACTGGCAGGGCGGCCCGGCGCATCATGGCGGCACCATCCTCGCCGCCGGTTCGGCCGAGTTGCATGCCGAGGCGCTGGCGCTTCTGAACCGCGATTGAGCCCCGCGCGCCGCGCCCCTATGGTGGCGCCGACCGAAATCCTCGCCCCAGCCCCCGAGTTCCGAGGAGCCAGCCGATGACCGAGCCCCGCGAAGCCGAGACCGAGATCCCCGAGGACGATTTCCAGCTGAGCCGCGCCGGGCAGGAGGCGATCAACACCGCCATCGATGCCGGCGACGGCCCGGCGCTGGACGGGCTCTTGGAGCCGATGCATGCCGCCGATATCGCCGACCTGATCGAGCAGCTGACCCCCGCGCGGCGGCGCGAGTTCCTGCACCTGTATTCCGGCGAGATCGACGGCGAGATCCTGTCCGAGATCGACGAATCGATCCGCGACGAGGTGGTCGAGCAGCTGCCGCGCGAGGTGCTGGCCGAGGCCGTGCGCGAGATGGACAGCGACGATGTCGTCGACCTGATCGAGGACATGGACGCGCCGGAGCAGCAGGAGATCCTGGCCGCGCTTGACGACAGCGACCGGGCGGCGGTCGAGCGCTCGCTGAACTATCCCGAATATTCGGCCGGCCGGTTGATGCAGTCCGAGGTGGTGACCGCGCCCGAGCACTGGACCGTGGGCGAGACCATCGATTTCCTGCGCACCGAGGAATGGCTGCCCGACCAGTTCTATCACGTCATCCTGGTCGATCCGCGCCGCCATCCGGTCGGCTATGTCACGCTGGGCAAGCTTCTGGCCTCGCGCCGCGACGTGGCCCTGCGCGCCATCACCGAGGACAGTTTCCGCACCATCAGCGCCCGGGCCGAGGAAGGCGACGTGGCCTATGTCTTCAACAAGTATCACCTGATCTCGGCCCCCGTGGTGGACGAGGACGACCGGCTGGTCGGCGTCATCACCATCGACGACGCCATGTCGGTGCTGGACGAAGAGCACGAGGAGGACTTCCTGCGCATGGCCCGGGTCTCGGACGACAGCCACGTCTCGGACGGGCCGTTCCAGACCGCGCGGCAGCGGCTGCCCTGGCTGGTGACGAACCTGTTCACCGCCTCGCTGTCGGCGCTGGTCATCTCGCGCTTCGAATCGACGCTGGCGCAGCTGGTGATCCTGGCGGCGCTGATGCCCATCGTCGCCTCGACCGGCGGCATCGCCGGCACGCAGTCGCTGGCCGTCGCCGTGCGCGCGCTGGCCACGCGCGAGCTGACCAGCGCCAACGCCCGCCGCGTCATCCTGCGCGAACTGGCGGCGGGGATGCTGAACGGGCTGGGGCTGGCGGTGATCCTGTTCCTGGCCGGCAGCCTGATCCTGGGCGCGCCGATGATCGGGGCGGTGCTGGGCATGGCGATGATCGCGAACCAGATCGTCGCCGCGACCGGGGGCGTGCTGGTGCCGCTGGGGCTCAGCCGGCTGGGGCTGGACCCGGCGCTGGCTTCGGGAACATTCGTCACCACCATGACGGATATGATGGGATTCTTTGCATTTCTGGGGTTGGCCTCATGGATACTGATCTGAAATCCGCGCTTCGCGTGCAGGCTTTGGCGGCGCGCGCCGCGGGCGGCGACGATGCCGCCATGGCCGAGCGGCTGATCGCCGTGCTGGCGCCGCATGCCGGCAAGGTGCTGGCCGGCTATTGGCCGATGCGGGACGAGGCCGACCCGCGCCCGGCCATGGCGGCGCATGACGGCCCGGTCTGCCTGCCGGTGGTGCCTGGCCGAGCCCGGCCGCTGCTGTTTCGCGCCTATGACGGCCGGCTCGAGCCCGGCGGCTTCGGCACCAGCCATCCGCCGGCCGATTCGCCCGAACTGCGCCCCCAGGTGCTGATCGTGCCGCTGGCCGGCTTCGACCGCGCCGGCAACCGGCTGGGCTATGGCGGCGGCTTCTATGACCGCACGCTGGAGATGCTGCGCGCCGAGGGCCCGACCGTCGCCATCGGCCTGGCTTATGCGGTGCAGGAGATTCGGGCGATTCCCTGCGAGCCGACCGACCAGCCGCTGGACATGATCGTCACCGACCGGGATCTGATCCTGCCGGAGCGAAAAAATCCTGTGGCGTGAGCACCGGAACGAAGCTGCAACCCCGGCGCGAGCTTCATGGGGACAAGCCTGTGGAAAACACCTGAACGGCGGCCCCGAACCCGGCCTGAACATTCGGCTTTTTGCAGCGGGACGCAAAAGCCCAGTTGTTAACAACGGATTGATGGCGAATCTGTGCCGCGGCTGACAGGATGTCGCGGCCGGGCTGTAAAGCGAAAAAATTGATTGAAATGCGCGAAGGCTCGCGCCAATTTGTAGCCCAAGCCGACGCTACCACCAGATCTTGTGGTCATTCTGCACCGGATCTGGCCATGGTGGGCCGGGCGAGAGTTCAACGAAAGGCTACCGATGCCGCTTGGCGGGCAGGTCGGGCTGCACCGATCGGTGCAGGCGACGCTGGCGTCTGGGCGGCGGTGCGGGGCAACGAGGGGATGACGGGCATGCGGATCGAGCGGCGTTTCACCACGGCCGAGGGCGGCGCCTATGGCGGGATGGAATTTGCGAAAACCCTGAGCGAGATCCGCGATCCGGACGGCCGCATCGTGTTCCGCAACGAATCCGTCGAGGTGCCGCAGGGCTGGAGCCAGGTCGCCTCGGACGTGATCGCGCAGAAATATTTCCGCAAGGCCGGGGTGCCGGCGCGGCTGAAGCGGGTCAAGGAAAAGGGCGTGCCCGCATTCCTGTGGCGCTCGGTCCCGGACGAGGCCGCGCTGGCGGACCTGCCCGAGGACCAGCGCAGCGTGGGCGAGACCTCGGCTTGCCAGGTCTTCGACCGGCTGGCCGGCGCCTGGGCCTATTGGGGCTGGAAGGGTGGGTATTTTTCCAACGAAGAAGACGCCCGCGCCTATTACGACGAGATGCGCTTCATGCTGGCGGCGCAGATGGGGGCGCCGAATTCGCCGCAATGGTTCAACACCGGGCTGCATTGGGCCTATGGCATCGACGGCCCGTCGCAGGGGCATTTCTACGTCGATTTCAAGACCGGCGCGCTAGTCAAGTCCGACAGCGCCTATGAGCATCCGCAGCCGCATGCCTGTTTCATCCAGTCGGTCAGCGACGACCTGGTGAACGAGGGCGGCATCATGGACCTGTGGGTCCGCGAGGCACGGCTTTTCAAATATGGCTCGGGCACGGGCACCAATTTTTCGTCCCTTCGAGGGGAGGGCGAGAAACTGTCGGGCGGCGGCAAGTCTTCGGGGCTCATGGGCTTCCTGAAGATCGGAGACCGCGCAGCGGGGGCGATCAAATCGGGCGGGACGACCCGACGCGCCGCAAAGATGGTGATCTGCGACATGGATCACCCCGACATCGAGCAGTTCATCAACTGGAAGGTCATCGAGGAACAGAAGGTCGCCGCCCTGGTGGCCGGGTCCAAGATGCACGAACGGAAGCTGAACGAGATCTTCGCCGCGATCCGCGGCTGGGACGGCAGCGTCGAGGATGCCACCGACCCGGCCCGGAACGCGGCGTTGAAATCGGCGATCCGAAGCGCGAAACGCAGCATGATCCCGGAAACCTATGTGAACCGGGTTCTGCAATATGCCCGCCAGGGCTTTGATTCGATTGAATTCCCCAGCTACGATACCGATTGGGATTCCGAAGCCTATGCCTCGGTTTCCGGGCAGAATTCCAACAATTCGGTGCGGGTGACGGATGCCTTCCTGCGCGCGGTCCGTGAGGATCAGCCGTGGGAGCTGGTGCGCCGCACCGACGGCAAGCTGGCCAAGACCGTCTCGGCGCGCGAACTGTGGAGCCAGATCGGCCATGCCGCCTGGGCCTGCGCCGATCCGGGCATCCAGTTCCACGACACGATCAACGCCTGGCACACCTGCCCCGAGCACGGGCCGATCCGCGCCAGCAATCCGTGCAGCGAATATATGTTCCTGGACGACACGGCCTGCAACCTGGCCTCGATGAACCTGCTGACCTTCTGGGACGGGCAGGGCTTCGATGCCGAGGGCTATATCCATGCCACGCGGCTCTGGACGCTGACGCTGGAGATCTCGGTGCTGATGGCGCAGTTCCCCTCGCGCGAGATCGCGCAGCGCAGCTATGACTTCCGCACGCTGGGCCTGGGCTATGCCAATATCGGCGGGCTGCTGATGACCATGGGCCTGGGCTACGACTCGGCCGAGGGTCGGGCGCTGTGCGGCGCGCTGACCGCGCTGATGACCGGCGTCGCCTATGCCACCTCGGCCGAGATGGCGGGCGAGCTGGGGCCCTTCCCGGGCTACAAGAAGAACGCCTCGCACATGCTGCGGGTGATCCGCAACCACCGCGCCGCCGCCCATGGCACCGGCGCCTATCACGGGCTGAACGTCCGCCCGGTCGAGCTGGATGCCGAGAACTGCCCCGACCCGCGCCTGGTGGCGCTGGCGCAGGGCGCCTGGGACGAGGCGCTGACCCTGGGCGAGGAGCACGGCTATCGCAACGCCCAGGCCACGGTGATCGCACCCACCGGCACCATCGGGCTGGTGATGGATTGCGACACCACCGGCATCGAGCCGGATTTCGCCTTGGTGAAGTTCAAGAAACTGGCCGGCGGCGGCTATTTCAAGATCATCAACCGCTCGGTCCCCGCGGCCTTGGAATCGCTGGGCTACGGCCCGGCGCAGATCGAGGAGATCGTGGCCCATGCCGTCGGCCACGCCAGCCTCGGGAATTGCCCCGGCATCAACCACACCAGCCTGGTCGGCCACGGCTTCGGCCCGCGCGAACTGGAAAAGATCGAGGCGGCGCTGGCCTCGGCCTTCGACATCCGCTTCGTCTTCAACCAGTGGACCCTGGGTGAGGATTTCTGCCGCGACACGCTGGGCATCCCGGCCGCGAAACTGGCCGATCCGGGGTTCGACCTGCTGCGGCACCTGGGCTTTACCCGCGCGCAGATCGAGGCCGCGAACGACCATGTCTGCGGCACCATGACCCTGGAGGGCGCGCCGCATCTGCGCCCCGAACATTATCCGGTCTTTGACTGCGCCAATGCCTGCGGCAAGAAGGGCAGCCGCTATCTGTCGGTCGAAAGCCATATCCGCATGATGGCGGCGGCGCAGAGCTTCATCTCGGGCGCGATTTCCAAGACCATCAACATGCCGAACAGCGCCAGCATCGCCGATGCGCTGGCCGCCTATGAGCTGAGCTGGTCGCTGGGCGTCAAGGCCAATGCGCTGTACCGCGACGGCTCGAAACTGTCGCAGCCGCTGGCCTCGGCCTTGGTCGAGGATGACGAGGAAGCCGAAGAGATCCTCGCCTCGGGCAATCCGCAGGAAAAGGCCGCGGTAATCGCCGAGAAGATCGTCGAGAAGATCATCGTCAAGGAGGCCGTGCGCAGCCACCGCGAGAAGCTGCCGCATCGCCGCAAGGGCTATACCCAGAAGGCGGTGATCGGCGGCCACAAGGTCTATCTGCGCACCGGCGAATATGACGACGGATCCCTGGGCGAGATCTTCATCGACATGCACAAGGAAGGCGCGGGCTTCCGGGCGATGATGAACAATTTCGCCATCGCCGTGTCGGTCGGCCTGCAATACGGCGTGCCGCTGGAGGAATTCGTCGATGCCTTCACCTTCACCCGCTTCGAGCCGGCGGGCATGGTGCAGGGCAATGACAGCATCAAGAACGCGACCTCGATCCTGGACTATGTCTTCCGCGAACTGGCGGTCAGCTATCTGGACCGCACGGATCTTGCGCATGTCCAGCCGCAGGGTGCGCGCTTCGACGACATGGGCGGCGGCGAGGCCGAGGGCCAGCCGAATGTCGCGCCGGTGGGCGAGAAGGCCTCGCGCTCGCTGGAGATGCTGAAGCAGATCAGCTCGACCGGCTACCTGCGGAAGCGGCTGCCGCAGGACCTGATGGTGCTGCAATCGCAGGTTTCGACGCTGGCGGTGGCGACGGCCGATCCGGTGGCGATGGATGCGCGGGTCAAGGCACGCATGCAGGGCTATGAGGGCGATCCCTGCGGCGAATGTGGCAATTACACGCTGGTCCGCAATGGCACCTGCATGAAATGCAACACCTGCGGCGGCACCAGCGGGTGCAGCTGATGGAGGTGGGGATGGAGCTTCTGGTCGGCGCACGCCGCATCACGCCCGAGCGGGTGCTGGCGATCCCGGGCGGCATCGAGGCCGAGCTGCGCGGCGAGGCGGTTCTGCGGCTGCTGGACGCGACCTTTCACGGCACCGGCTCGATCGAGATCCTGGGCGGGGCGTTGAATCGCCGCCCGGTGGATGTCGCCGGCATCGAGATGCGCGGCGCGAGCACGCTGGTCACGCTGCTTTGCGCGGGCGAGGCGGCACAGCTGAACTGAAACCGTCAGGGCGAGGGTTCCGTGGCCCGGGCATCTCCCGGCAACGGAACCTTTTTGCCGTGGCGGCTTGATCCCGGGCATTGCCTGCAAGTCACGATCAGTTCATTCTTTGCGAGCGTGGTTCATTTGCAACGGGACCGAAAATCCCCTTGAACATGAGCAGATTGCCACGGGCCCGGTTCGCGCGGCCCCGGCATGGAAGGAGACCATCCAGATGAACAGACCCTCTTTTCGTCCTCTTCTGACCGCCTCGGGGCTGGCGCTGCTGCTGGCACTGTCGCCGGCGCTGGCCCAGGCGCCCGCCGCCCAGTCGCCGCAGGCCGCCGCCAATGACAACCAGCCGCTTGCCGCCCCCGAAAGCAAGGCGCGCAAGGAAAACGTCATGCCGGAGAGCTTTGCCGACCTGGTCGAGCAGGTCAGCCCGGCGGTGGTGAACATCACCACGACCTCGACCGTCTCGACGCCGCTGGTGCGCGGTCCGCAATTGCCCGAGGGCAGCCCGTTCAGCGACCTGTTCCGCGAATTCGGCTTTCCCGGCTTCCCGCAGGGCGAGGACGGCAACCCGTTCGGCGGCGGGCCGATGGAGCAGCAACGCTCGAACGCGCTCGGCTCGGGCTTCGTGGTCTCGCCCGAGGGGCTGATCGTCACCAACAACCACGTGATCGAAGGCGCCGACGAGATCGAGGTCGAGTTCTTCTCGGGCAAGACGCTGCCGGCCAAGGTGGTGGGCCGCGACGACAAGACCGACATCGCCGTGCTGAAGGTCGAAAGCGACGAGCCCTTGCCCTTCGTCAAGTTCGGCGACAGCGACAAGGGCCGCGTGGGCGACTGGGTGCTGGCGCTCGGCAACCCGCTGGGGCAGGGCTTCTCGGCCTCGACCGGGATCATCTCGGCCCGCAACCGCGCGCTGTCGGGCAGCTATGACGATTTCATCCAGACCGACGCGGCGATCAACCGCGGCAATTCGGGCGGGCCCTTGTTCAACATGGACGGCGAGGTGATCGGGGTGAACACCGCGATCCTGTCTCCGAACGGCGGCTCGATCGGCATCGGCTTCTCGATGGCCTCGAACGTGGTCTCGAAGGTGGTCGAGCAGCTCGAGGAATTTGGCGAGACCCGGCGCGGCTGGCTGGGGGTGAAGATCCAGCCGGTGACGCAGGACATCGCCGATTCGCTGGGCCTGGCCGAAGCGAGCGGCGCCATGGTCACGGACGTGCCCTCGGGGCCTGCCGCCGATGCCGGGATGAAGTCGGGCGACGTGATCACCAGCTTCGCCGGGGGCGAGGTCAAGGATCCGCGCGACCTGGTGCGCCGGGTGGCCGATGCGCCGGTGGGCAAGGCGGTGGAGGTGACCGTGCAGCGCGACGGCAAGCCGGTCGAGCTGAAGGTGACGCTGGGCCGGCGCGAGCTGGCCGAGGGTTCGGGTTCGGGCAAGGTGGACAGTGCCAGCGAGACGGCCAGCGACCTGATGGGCATGACGCTGGCGCCGCTGACGCCCGAGATCGCGGCCGAACTGGGCGTGTCGCGCGACATGCAGGGGCTGGTGGTGCAATCGGTCGACCCGACCGGCGCCGCCGCCGACAAGGGCCTGACCGCCGGCGACGTCATCACCGAGGCCGGCCAGCAGCCGGTGACCACGCTGGCCGACCTCGAGGGACGAGTGAAGGAGGCGCGCGAGGCCGGTCGCAAGTCGATCCTGGTCATGGTGCGCCGCGCCGGCGAGCCGCGCTTCGTCGCCCTGCCGGTCGAGTAAGCCGGGGCGTATTTTCAGGGGGGCGCCTTGGCGGGCGCCCCTTTGCCATGCCGGCCGCCGGAGGTGGTGGCGCGGAGAGCCGTGGGTATTTGTGAAACGGTGAAGGCCAGGCTGTCGCGCGGGCGCGGGCCATGAAAAAGGGCCAGGTTTCCCCGGCCCGATTTCCCATGCGGGGCGCCTTACTGCTGGGGCGCCTCGGCCGGGGTAGCGGCGGGCGCGGCAGCCGGGGCCGGTGCCGCCGGGGCCGGGGTGGCCGGCGCGGCGGCCAGGTCCTTGTTCGCCTCGACCAATGCGGTCATGCCGGCGGTGAAGCCTTTCAGCGACAGGTCCAGCTTGACCATCTGCTCTTTCGGGGCGCCGAAGGGCAGGACCGAAACGGTCGCCTTGTTGCCCTTTTTCAGCGGGGCGAGCTCGGCATCGGCCAGGCCGATGCGCGAGATGCAGCCGACCTGCGCGCAGAGCATGAACGGATAGCGGCCTTCCTTGGCGGCGTCGACTTGCAGGCCCAGGCCGGCCTGCAGGTCGGTTTCCAGCGGCGCGACGAAGGTGACGACGGCCTGCACATTGCCGGTCATCGGGATCACCGAGGCCTCGGCCACCGGCGAATCGTTCTTGTCCTTGAGCAACTGGTAAAGCTCGCAGGGATCCTTGCCGGTCTCGGTCTTCATGCAGCGCAGGGTCCAGTCGCCATGCGTCGACTTGGCATAGGGCTGGCCGACCTTGGGCGCGCCATCGGCAGCGGGGGCTTCGGCTGCGGGGGCCTCGGTTGCAGGCGCGGCGGCGGGGGCCGGCGTGGTGGCGGCGGGCGTTTCGCTGGCAGGGGCTTCGCTGGCGGGGGCCTCGGCGGCAGGCTGGGCCGGGGTGGCCGCTTCCTGCGCCATCACGCTGGCGGCGCTGCCGGTCAGGGTGAAGAGGGCGGCGATCAATGCCGCGGACGTCCTATTTGCCATGGTGCTTTCCTTTGGTCCATGCATCGGCCCTGCTCCTAACATGCGCGCCGCGCCTTGTCAGGGCGGATCGCATCGCGGGGCGTCACCTTTGCGTGCCAATGGGATATGGGCGAAAACCTGCTGCATCGGCCTTGCCGAAGGCGAGGGATCCGAAGCGTAAGACAGCCGCCCCGGATCCCCAGCTTACCTTCCCTGCCGGACTGGCCGGTCATCATTGCCCGGAAAGCTAGAGCCGGAACGAGGGTCCGTCAACTATCCTATTCGACAGATTGTTACATTGTGATGACCGCGATGTGATCGGCACGGACGATGCAAAAAAAAGCCGCGCCAGAGGCGCGGCAGTCCAACAGGGAGGAAAGCCGGCCCGCCGCCGATGCGATGGCCCGACAGGAACAGACTGGCACAAAACCGTTACGGTTGTATTGTTCTTTCGTCGCAACCCGCGTTTTTTTGCCGATCCGAGGAGAAAACATGACAGAAATCGTCGATCTGGCCGCGGGAACGGTCTTTCTGGGCGGCGGCGGCGCCGATCATGCCCAGCCGCAGAACCTGCTGCTGAAATACGCCAACCGGCACGGGCTGATCGCCGGCGCGACCGGGACCGGCAAGACGGTGACGCTGCAGGTGCTGGCCGAATCGTTCTCCAAGGCGGGCGTGCCGGTGTTCATGGCCGATGTGAAGGGCGACCTGGCCGGCATCGCGAAGCCCGGCGACCCGGCCGGCAAGCTGAACGAGCCCTTCCAGACGCGGGCGGCGCAGATCGGCATGACGCTGGAATACGAGGGTTTTCCGGTCACCTTCTGGGATATTTGGGGCGGACGAGGCCATCCGGTCCGCACCACGCCGGCCGAGATGGGGCCGCTGCTGCTGTCGCGGCTGATGGGCCTGACCGATGCGCAGGAGGGGGTGCTGAACATCGCCTTCCGCGTCGCCGACGAAGAGGGGCTGGCGCTTCTGGACATGAAGGACCTGCAGGCCATGCTGGTCTGGGTCGGGCAGAACGCCAAGGAGCTGTCGCTGAAATACGGCAATGTCTCGACCGCCTCGGTCGGCGCCATCCAGCGCGCGCTGCTGGTGCTGGAGGGCGAGGGCGGCGACCGGCTCTTCGGCGAGCCGGCCCTGGAGCTTTCCGACATCATGCGGCTGGATGCCTCGGGCAAGGGGATGATCAACATCCTGTCGGCCGAGCGGCTGATGAACGCGCCGCGGCTTTACGCCACCTTCCTTCTATGGCTGATGAGCGAGCTTTTCGAACAGTTGCCCGAGGTCGGCGACCCGGAAAAGCCGCGCGTCGCCTTCTTCTTCGACGAGGCGCATCTTCTGTTCGACGATGCCCCGCCGGCGCTGGTCGACAAGATCGAGCAGGTGGCGCGGCTGATCCGGTCCAAGGGCGTCAGCCTGTGGTTCATCAGCCAGAACCCGGCCGACCTGCCGGAATCGGTGCTGGGGCAGCTGGGCAACCGCGTCCAGCACGCGCTGCGCGCCTTTACCGCCAAGGACCAGAAGGCGCTGAAGCTTGCCGCGCAGAACTATCGCGCCAATCCCGATTTCGACATCGCCGAGGCGATCCAGGCCGTCGGCACCGGCGAGGCCGTGACCTCGCTTCTGGAAGCCAAGGGCGTGCCGGGCGTGGCGCAGCGCACGCTGATCCGCCCGCCGCTGTCGCAGCTTGGCCCGATTGCCGATGCCGAGCGTGCGGCGCTGAACGCGGCATGCCCGATGGCGCTGAAATATGGCAAGGCGCTGGACCGCGAATCGGCGGCCGAGATCCTGGCCGGCCGCGCCGAGCAGGCGGCGGCGCAGGCCGCGCGGCCCGAGGCCCGGGGCGACGACGATCTGTGGACGATGGAAAAGCCGCACAGCCGCGGCCGGCGCTATGATCCCCGGATCCAGATCCCCGACGAGGCGCCGGCGAAACGCAGCGGCCGCGCCTCGACCAGCGATTCCATCGCCACGACATTCGGCAAGAGCCTGGCGCGGCAGCTGGGGACCAAGACCGGCCAGGCGCTGGTGCGCGGCGTGCTGGGTTCGCTGTTCAGAGGCAGGTAGCCGGCAGCGGGCGCGGCGCGGCCTCGGCCGTCTCGGCCAGGATGGCGATCAGCAGCATGATATGGCGGTGCACGTCGTAATCGGCGCGGCCCTCGCGGCGGATAGTGTCGAGTTGTTCTTCCTCGGCCCGCAGCCGGGCCAGGGCGGCGCCGGCCAGCGGCGTCTCGTCGCATTTCAGCAGCCGGCGCAGGTCGCGCCGCCGGTTCCAGCCCGCCAGCCCCGCCCGCGCGGCCCGCACCAAGAGCCGCGGCCGGCGCATCTGCGGCTGGCCCAGCCGGGGCTGGAAGGCGATCACATTGCTCATCATCGTCATGGCGCTTTCTCCGTTTCCGAGTGGAACCGGGGAAAATTTGCACAACCGATGCTTGTGTTGCGTCCCGTTGCCGTGCTGCGCGCGGCGCGGCAAGGAATCTTTAGGAATTCTTAGCAAATATTGCCCCATCTCGGCCTGATCCTGTCTTTGGTGAGGCGGGAGGTGACACAACCCATGGGCGAGCGTCTGGCCGCTCGTCTGCAGGAAGCGAAGGAATGACCATGACGATTTTGACGGGAGACTTTGCCCCGGAAGCCCCGATCGCCGCCCTGCCTGCCGGCTTCGGGGTCTCGGCCTGCGAAGGGCCCGATGCGGGGGCGGACTCCCAGACCCGGGACGGTGACCTGAAACTGTATCTGCGCCATGTCGAGGGCGGCGAGACCATCCGCTCGCTGGCGCGCGAGGCGGGTTGCCATGCCTCGACGATCCTGCGCCGCATCCGCCGCTTCGAGGCGCGCCGCGACGATCCGCTGGTCGACCAGGCGGTCGAGCGCGCCGCGGATCGCGACCGCGGCGCCGCGCCGGTGGCGCCGGGCCGCACCGGCATGCGCCAGATCGCCCGCATCCTGCGCCGGCTGGCCGAGCCCGGTGCGCAGATGGTGGTGGCCGACGGCATGGACAAGGCCATCGTCGTGCGCGACGACATCCGCACCGCGATCCTCGACCGCGAGTTGGCCGAGCATATGGCGATCCGCGCCTGGGTGCAGCTGCTGGGACAGGGCCGGGTCAGCCGCTATGCGATCTCGGGCCAGGGCCGCGAGGCGCTGCGCGCGATGCTGGCGGCGCGGCGCGGCAATGCCATGCCGCAGGGCGCCGATTTCAGCCTGGCCGCGCCGGTCGCGCCCGAGCTGGCGGGCTGCGCCGAAGAGGCCGCCGCCTTCAGCCATGCCGACCAGCATCGCCAGTGGGAAGAGCGCGAGATCACCGATCCCGAGGACGGCCGCCGCCGCCGCACCCGGATCAATATCGCGGAAAGCCCGCTTCTGATGCTGGCGCGGCGGCGCGAACCGGACGGCCGGCCGTTCCTTGCCCCCGACCTGGTCGCCGCCGGCGAGCGTCTGCGCGAGGATTTCGAACTGGCGCAGATGGGGCCGCGCGTCACGCAGAACTGGGACCGCTTCCTGACTTCGGGCGTCGATGTCTCGCGGGTTTCGGCCGGGATGGGCGGCGGTTCCGAAGGGGCGCGCAACCGCGTTGCCGCCGCGCTGCGCGAGTTGGGGCCGGGCATGGGCGATATGTGCCTGCGGGTCTGCTGCTTCCTCGAAGGGGTCGAGATGACCGAACGCCGGCTGGGCTGGTCGGCGCGCTCGGGCAAGATCGTGCTGCGCCTGGCACTGATGCGGCTGGAACGCCACTACCGCGAAACCTATGGCTCGGGCGCGCCGCTGATCGGCTGAGCCTGTCCCGGCCCCATGATCCGGCCATGAAAAAGGGCGCCCCGGTGGCGCCCTTTCGTGTGTCCGCAGGATCGGATCAGGCGGCGGCCTGCGCCGGGTTGGCGCGCAGCCATTCCAGCACCGATTCGGGCGAGCTGGCGCCATAGGGATCCTCGGGGCAGTCGTCGCAGCGGCCGGGCTCTTCGAACCAGGCCTCGATGCGGCCGTCGTTGACGATGGCGGCATAGCGCCAGCTGCGGGCGCCGAAGCCCAGGTTGTCCTTGCGCACCAGCATGCCGACCTTGTCGGTGAACGCGCCCGAGCCGTCGGGGATGACCTTCACGTTTTCCAGGTTCTGGCCCTTGGCCCACTGGTTCATCACGAAGCTGTCGTTGACCGACATGCAATAGATCGCGTCGATGCCCAGGGTCGCCATTTCACCCGCCGCCTTTTCGAAGCCGGGCAGCTGGTAGGTCGAGCAGGTCGGCGTGAAGGCGCCGGGCAGCGAGAACAGCACCACGCGCTTGCCGGCGAAATAGTCGGCCGTTGTCATCGCCTGCCAGCGATAGGGGTTCGGGCCGCCCACGGATTCGTCGCGCACGCGGGTCTGGAAGGTCACGTCGGGAAGCAGATCGCCTTTTTTCATCTCTGGTCCTTTCAACATCCGCTCCTCCCTCAGGCCGATGCTGCGGCGCGGCATCGACGGGCTTTAGATGCACCCTGCAGGACCGTTGATCAAGGGGCGAAAAACCCTTAGTTATGCCGGAAATCAGCAAAGGATGCCGATATGGCGGACATGCCCCCGGTTCTGCGCCACCCCGAGAAGGCTCATCGCCCCGACCAGGCCCAGCCCAAGAAGCCGGACTGGATCCGGGTCAAGGCGCCGACCAGCCAGGGCTACAAGGATACGCGCGATCTGCTCCGCGAGCATCGCCTGTCCACCGTCTGCGAAGAGGCGGGCTGCCCGAACGTCGGCGAATGCTGGAGCCAGGGCCACGCCACCATGATGATCATGGGCGAGATCTGCACCCGCGGCTGTTCCTTCTGCAACGTGCAGACCGGCAAGCCCAATGCGCTGGACGCCTTCGAGCCGGGCCGCGTCGCCCATGCCGTGCAGAAGCTGGGGCTGAACCATGTCGTGCTGACCTCGGTCGACCGCGACGACCTGGACGACGGCGGGGCCGAGCATTTCGCCCAGACCATCCGCGCCATCCGCCACCGCTCGCCCAAGTCGACCATCGAGGTGCTGACCCCGGACTTCCTGAAATGCGGCCCCGAGGCACTGGAGACCGTGGTCGAGGCGCGTCCCGACGTGTTCAACCACAACCTCGAGACCGTGCCGGGGCTTTACCCGACCGTGCGGCCCGGGGCACGCTATTTCCACTCGCTGCGGCTCTTGCAGCGGGTGAAGGAACTGGACCCCGGCATGTTCACCAAGTCGGGCATCATGGTCGGCCTGGGCGAGGACCGGCAGGGCGTTTTGCAGGTCATGGACGACATGCGCGCCGCCGACATCGACTTCATGACCATCGGCCAGTATCTGCAGCCGACGCCCAAGCATCACCGCGTCGACCGCTTCGTGACGCCCGAGGAGTTCAAGAGCTATGAGAAGGCCGCCTATGGCAAGGGCTTCCTGATGGTCTCGGCGACGCCCTTGACGCGGTCCTCGTACCACGCCGGCGACGATTTCGCGCGGATGCGCACGGCGCGGATGGAGAAGCTGGGCCGCGCCTGACGCGGCCTCTTGCAAAAGCGCGCCGGCCGCCTTAGGCGGTGGCGTGGAAGGCCCGAGTGGCGGAATGGTAGACGCAGCGGATTCAAAATCCGCCGCCGCAAGGCATGTCGGTTCGAGTCCGACCTCGGGTACCAGCCTTCTCCAGAAGATTGATTTCAGCGCATCTTCGGCAAAAAATCCCAAGAAAATCAATTGTAGCGCAGCTGCCGCGTGGGAAGTTTGAGCACAATCCATCTTCTTTTGTTGTAACTTGCTGTAACTCCAGAGGGGCGAGTTACAACAATGCTGAACGACAAGCTGATCCGGGAATTGAAGCCGGAATCAAAGCCCTACCTTGCCAAGGATGCCGGTCTCTTCCTGGACGTCAGGCCGACAGGCGCCAAGTTCTACCGCGACTCGGCCGGGAAGGTGCAGACCAGGACCGTAGGGTAATACCTTCCGTGTCGCCGGCATCGCCCTTGCCGGCGGTGCCGAAAGCATGAGCCGTGCCGGCCACCTGCTGTCTGTCCGCGCCGGTCAGAAGATGGGTGATGTCCGGGCCGTGGACATGATGGTCGGCGCGCTGACCGACCCCTTCAGCGGGGTCCACATGGGCATGACCGCCGAAAATGTCGCCGCGCGTTGCGGCATCGACCGTGCCGCGCAGGACGCCTTTGCGCTGGAATCGCATCGCCGCGCCGCGGCCGCCATCGCGGCCGGGCATTTCCGCGACCAGATCCTGCCGGTCACCGTCCGGCAGGGCCGCAAGGAGGTCACCTTCGACCGTGACGAGCATGTGCGACCCGGCGTGACGGCGGGTGACCTTGCCAAGCTGCGCCCCGCCTTCAGCAAGGAGGGCAGCGTGACGGCGGGCAATGCCAGCGGTCTCAACGACGGCGCGGCGGCGCTGGTGCTGATGAGCGAGGCGGCCGCCGGTGCCGCCGGCGTGCGGCCGCTGGCCCGGATCGTCGCCTATGGTTTGGGCGGGGTCGCGCCCGATGTGATGGGGCTGGGTCCGATCCCGGCCTCGCGGCAGGCCCTGGAACGCGCGGGGCTGGGTGTGCAGGATCTCGACGTGATCGAAAGCAACGAGGCTTTTGCCGCGCAGGCCTGCGCCGTCAGCGACGCGCTTGGCTTCGACCCGGCGCGGGTCAATCCCAATGGCGGCGCGGTGGCGCTTGGCCATCCCATCGGCGCCTCGGGCGCGATCATCCTGACCAAGCTGATCCATGAGCTGAACCGGACCGGCGGCCGCTACGGCCTGGCCACCATGTGCATCGGCGGCGGCCAGGGCATCGCCGTGATCGTCGAGGCCCTGGGGGGCGCGGCATGAGGCTTTCCATCATCGGCGCCGGCACCATGGGCGGTGGCATCGCCATCACCAGCCTCAAGGCCGGCATCCCGACCACGGTCGTCGATACCACCGACGCCGCGTTGGACCGGCTGCGCGACCGCATCGGCCGGCATCTGGCGCGCGAGGTCGAAAAGGGCCGCATGGACGCCGCCGGGGCCGATGCGGCCCGCCGCTGCCTGACGGTGTCCACCGAGCTTGGCGCGGTGTCGGGCAGCGCGTTGCTGATCGAGGCGGTGTTCGAGGATCTGGCGGTCAAGCACGAGCTGCTGTCGCGGGTGCAGGGTCTGCTGCAACCCGAGGCGGTGATCGCCACCAATACCTCCTGCCTGCTGGTCGCCGACATTGCCCGGGCGCTGGACGATCCCGGGCGGCTGCTGGGCCTGCATTACTTCAGCCCGGCCGAGATCTGCCCTATGGTCGAGGTGATCTCGACCTCCGAGACCCGTGCGGCGATCCGCCGGTGCGCGCTGGATTTCCTGGCACGGACGGGAAAATCGCCCTTGCCCTGCAAGGACAGCCCCGGCTTTGCCTTGAACCGCTTCTTCTGCCCCTATTGCAACGAGGCGGTGCAGCTTCTGGACGAGGGCATCGCCACGCCGGGCCAGATCGACGCCGTGGCCTGCGCCAGTTTCGGCGTTCCGGCGGGGCCGTTCCGGGTGATGAACCTGACCAAGCCGGTCATCATGCTGCGGGCGATGCAGGGGCTGGAACGGCTGGGCGTCTTTTATCGTCCGGCGCAGGGCTTGCTGCGAGCAGGCGGCGAGGGCGCGGATTGGCTGATCGACGGTGATCCGCCCGCCTTGCCCGATGCCGCGCGGCAGGAGGTCGCCCGGCGCCTGACCATGGCACTGTGCCGCCCGGCGGCCGAGGCTCTGGCGGAAGGCGCGGTCGCGCCCGAGGATCTGGATCGCGGCGCGCGCGAGGCGCTGCGCTTCCAGCGCACGCCGGTCACGCTGCTGGGGGCGCTTTCGCCGGATGACCGGCGACGGCTGGAGGCCAGAGCCGCCGCGAAAGGGGCGTAACAACGGGGGAAGGCACGGCGGCCTTCCCCCGCACCATTTAACGCAGGTTCAGGCGGGCGGCGAGCTTTGCGAACCGGCCGAAGGGCGCGTGCAGCAGCCTTGCCGGATTCCAGCGGCCCTGTGCATAGATGCCCTTGGCATGGCTCATGGCGCGGAAACCCTCGGGGCCGTGATAAGCGCCCATGCCGCTCGGGCCGATGCCGCCAAAGGGCAGGTCATCCTGCGCCACATGCATCATCGTCGCATTGATGCAGACATTGCCCGAGGTGGTCTGCGCCAGCAGCTTCGCGCAATCCGCGTCGCGTTCCCCGAAATAGTAAAGCGCCAGCGGCCGGGGGCGGGCGTTCACGAAAGCGATGACCTCGTCCATGGTCTCGTAGCTCCGCACCGGCAGGATCGGGCCGAAGATCTCGTCCTGCATGACCGCGCAATCGTCGCCGGCATTCAGCACCAGCGTGGGCGCAATGGTCTGGGGGCGGGTCGCGGCGCTGTCGGGGCTGTGGCCCACGGGGATGATCTCGGCGCCCTTTTGCCTGGCATCCTCCAGCAAGCCGTTCAGGCGCGCGACATGCCGGTCACTGATGATCGCGGTATAATCGGGGCTGGTCGGACCGGTGGGATAGAAGCGCCTGACCGTCTGGTCATAACCCGCCCGGAAGGCGTCGAGGTCGTCCCGATGCACCAGCGCGTAATCCGGCGCCACGCAGGTCTGGCCGCCGTTCGACAGTTTTCCGAAAGTCAGTCCCTCGAGGCTGCGGCGGTTGATTTGGCCGCGCGCAATGATGACAGGGCTTTTGCCGCCCAGTTCCAGCGTCAGCGGCACCAGATTGGCACTGGCCGCCTGCATGACTTTGCGCCCGACCGGGGTGCTGCCGGTGAACAGCAGATGGTCGAAGGGCAGGCGGCTGAAGGCGGCACCCACCTCGGGACCGCCGAGGATCACCGCGACCTCCTCCTCGGCGAAGGCTTCGGCCAGCAAGTCGCGCAGCAATGCGCTGGTGCGCGGCGTCAGTTCCGAGGGCTTCAGCATGGCGCGGTTGCCGGCCGCCAGCGCCGTGGCCAGCGGGATCAGTGTCAGCGAGACCGGGTAGTTCCAGGGCGCCATGATGCCGATCATGCCCTTGGGCTGGTATTCGACCCAGGCGCGGCCGGCGCGATAGGTCGGGGCGACGTGCCGCCTTTGTGGCCGCATGAGGCGGGGCAGCTTGCGGTGCAGATAGTCGATGGCCTGAACGACCACCATCAGTTCGAGAATGTCGCTCTCATGCGCCGAGCGGTGGCTGAAATCGGCGCTGATGGCGCGGGCCAGGTCGGCGCGATGCGCCAGCGTCGCCTTGCGCAACCGGGCCAGCCTGTCCCGGCGCATGCCGATGTCAGGCGCGGCCTCGGTCAGGAAGGCGCGACGCTGGCGTTCCAGCACGGCGGTCATCTCGGGATCTGGCATGGTCTTTTCCGTCTGGCAGGGGCGCGCCGGGACCGGCCCGGCGCGCGGGGTATCAGGACCTGATGAACTTCAGGATATCGGCGTTGACCACATCGGCATTCACCGTCAGCATGCCATGCGAGAAGCCGGGATAGATGATCAACTGGCTGTTTGACAAAAGCTTGTCCTGCATGATCGCCGCCGCCTTGTAGGGCACCACCTGGTCGTCGTCGCCCTGCATCACCAGCGTGGGCACGGTGATCGCCTTCAGATCCTCGGTCTGGTCGGTTTCCGAGAAGGCCTTGATGCCCTCGTAATGCGCCTTGGCGCTGCCCATCATGCCCTGGCGCCACCAGTTATCGATCACGCCCTGCGAGACCTCCGCACCGTCGCGGTTATAGCCGTAGAACGGCCCCGACGGCACGTCGAGGAAGAATTGCGCGCGGTTGGCGGCAAGCTGGGCGCGGAAACCGTCGAAGACCTCGATGGGTGTGCCTTCGGGATTGTCGGGCGTCCTGACCATCAGCGGCGGCACCGCGCTGACCAGCACCGCCTTGGCCACGCGGCCCTGCGGCTGGCTATATTGCGCGACATAGCGCGCGACCTGGCCGCCGCCGGTGGAATGGCCGATATGGATGGCGTTCCTCAGGTCCAGATGCTCGGCCACGGCCGAGGCGTCGGCGGCGTAATGGTCCATGTCATGGCCCTCGCCGACCTGGGCCGAGCGACCGTGCCCGCGCCGGTCATGCGCGACGACGCGATAGCCCTGGGCCAGGAAGAACAGCATCTGGTTGTCCCAGTCGTCGGCGCTGAGCGGCCAACCCGCCTCCAATCCTTGAGCCTTCCGAACATGATCTCGATGCGATTGCGGCGTTTGTAGCGACGCTTGTTGTATCGAGCCGCTTTCTTCCTGCCCTTCCGGCCGGAGATGCATGCCCTTGTCCCTTGTTTTTCAACGCCTCTCTGAACCAGTCGGCATCGTAGCCCCGATCGGCCAGCATCCACTCGGCCTGCGGCAAGCTGCTCAGCATGGCAGCAGGCCTCCGGTGGTAATTAATCGCCGCACGGGGTCAGCGGTGACAAACCATGCCGGATCGGGCATTCCCTGCGCATCGGCAACGGCAT